>NZ_JAMYEI010000003.1:0-406785 GCF_033790845.1 Dietzia sp. PP-33 | reverse complement strand
TTACGGCGGCCATAGCGGCAGGGAAACGCCCGGTCCCATTCCGAACCCGGAAGCTAAGCCTGCCAGCGCCGATGGTACTGCACTCGAGAGGGTGTGGGAGAGTAGGACACCGCCGAACACAACTTCACACGAAAGCCCCGGACCCCAGGTCCGGGGCTTTCCTGCATCCCCAGGGGGGGCACCACCCCACACCCCTACCCCCCAGACAAACCAGACAACCCCCGGGCAGCATCCACCACCAGCCGAGCACCTGGGGCTCCAACGAGATCTTCCAGCGAAACCAGTTCCCCTCTGGAGTCGGAGAGTGGAACGCGCCAATTGGGGTACTCGTCCGAGGTCCCCGGCATGTTCACGGGCCGGCGATCCCCGACCAGGTCCGCCACAGACACCGCAAGCAGGAGTGAGGGCGCCGCGGACAGGAAACGGTGCATTGCCACGACCAGATCCTCGGTGGTGTCGCCCTCGACGAGACCGCGAGCCCGGACGGCATCGGAGTAGGACCGGATCTCCAGCGAGGCGTCACGGCGTTCTTGATCGACGTCCCCCGTCAGCTGCCCCAGTGCCTCGCGGATGTCGACGTGGGCCAGGTCGAGATAGCCGGCGGTCGGCGGCAGGTCGTGCGTCGTGACCGACGCCATGCACAGACGGCGGTACTCCTCCGGTGGGAGCGGCCCATCGTCCTGCTGTTCGAACCACATCACCGAGGTGCCCAGGACCCCGCGCTCGGCCAACTCCTCGCGTACCCCTGGGGCGACCGTGCCCAGGTCCTCTCCGACCACCACCGCGCCGGCACGCGATGCCTCGAGGGCGAGTACGCCGAGCATCGCCTCCTGGTCGTAGTGGACATAGGTGCCCTCGGTGGGCGGACGGCCCGTGGGTATCCACCACAGGCGGAAGAGCCCGAGGATGTGGTCTATCCGAACGCCGCCCGAGTCCCTCAGCGCGGCCCGGACGATATCCCGGAACGGCCCGTACCCCTCCTCCGCGAGCGCGTCAGGACGCAATGGTGGCTGTGACCAGTCCTGTCCCCGCTGGTTGTAGGCATCGGGCGGTGCGCCGACGGTGACCCCACGGGCGAGAGACCGGTGCAGGGCCCACGCGTCGGCGCCGGTGGGATGGACTCCGACGGCGAGGTCGTGCAGGATCCCCAGGCGCATCCCCGCCGTGAGGGCTTCCTGCTGTGCCTGCGCCCGTTGTTGCGCGACGAGCCACTGCTGCCATTGGTGGAATCGGACCTCGCCGGAGTGATCGCGGGCGAAGACCGCCACCGCATCGGATTCCGGATCCTGCAGCCGCGCGGGCCAGCGCGACCAGTCCGGACCGTGCTCGGCCGCGAGAGCACACCAGGTGGCGAAGCGGTGCAGGCCCGGCCCCTGCTCGGATGTGAACGCCTCGAACTCCTCGGCCCGCTCACGCGACAGGGGAACCTCGAACATGATGCGTAGGGCGTCGAGCTTGGCAGCCCAGGAGGCATCTCTGTCGATGGAGTCGGCGGCGTTGCCCGGGTACCGGGACCGGGCGAGGTCGTCCACCTGCCGCCGGTCCCCGGGAGTGAGCGCCGAGTACTCCGCCACCTGTTCGGGGCGCAGGTACAGGGGCGAGGCGAACCTACGGGTGGTGGGAAGATAGGGCGAGGGTTCGACGGGCGGGAACGGCTCACCGGAGTGCATCGGGTTGACCAGCACGAAGTCGGCTCCGAGGTCCCGGCCCGCCCACCCGGCGAGTTCGGTCAGGTCGGCCAGATCGCCTACACCCCACGATCGCTGCGATCGGACCTGGTAGAGCTGCGTGGCCAGACCCACGGCTCGACGACTGTCGAGGTCGGCGGGCACCGGTACGGATCTCGGGGACACCAGCAGGGTGGCCTCGACGGTCCGCGACCGGCCGGGACCAGCGGTGGCACCGGGCGGGTCAGTGAGGACGACGGCGAGGCGGTGCCACCCCGGGGGCAGCGAAGCGGGGATCTCCACCCGCACGCGGTCCGTGAGCATCCCGTCGACGTCCCGCGACTCGAGCGGAGCGCCGGGGGATCCTAGGTCGAGTGCATCGGCGGAGTCCTCGAGATGCACCGAGAGGGTCACGGTGGCCCCGCGCGGGACGTGCACGTCGCACGCGGTGGCAATGCCCTGCCGGGCCACGACCGTCGGCGCGAGCACGCGTCGCCACGGGCGCAGACGTACATCCTCCAGTGCCGAGCGGACGGCGGTGCCGGTCTCGTCGTCGTCCCCGGTCCGTATACCCATGGCGGTGAGTACCGCGTGCAACGTCCGGGCCGAGATCTCCTGTCGGACACCGCGCGCGTCCTGGTAGCTCGTGGCGACCCCGCACGTCTCGGCGAGTTCGGCGAGGTCGGGGGATACGGCGTCGTTCAGGGTCACGTGTCGTCCTCGCGTGGGGTCGGGTGGCGGTGATCTCCCGGGCGCCGCCGGGGATCACGGTCCACTGTGCCACCGGAGCGGCTCGGGTGAGGTCCCGCCAGAAACGGACCGCAGTCCGAACCGTCCGGTGGGCACAACGTAGTGTGAAGCGGAACACGTATCAGCTCCGCCCAGAGAAAGGCCGTGGACCACCCATGACCGAGGCATTCATCTATGACGCCATCCGGACTCCGCGAGGCAAGGGCAAGCCTGGCGGCGCTCTGCACGGGGTCAAACCGATCGACCTGGTCGTCGGCCTCATCGAGGAGATGCGGCGACGCTTCCCCGATCTCGACGAGAACCGGATCTCCGACATCATCTACGGGATCGTCACCCCGACGGGGGATCAGGGCATGGACCTGCCGCGGATCGCCGCGCTGGCCGCCAAGATGCCCGACACCGTCGCGGGCGTGCAGATCAACCGCTTCTGCGCCTCCGGCCTGACCACGATCAACATGGCCGCGCAGAAGATCCGCTCCGGGTGGGACGAGGTCGTCCTCGCCGGTGGTGTCGAATCGATGTCCCGGGCGCCGATGGGCTCCGACGGTGGCGCCTGGGCCCTGGACCCGGCGACCAACTACGACACCTACTTCTCCCCGCAGGGGATCGGCGCCGATCTCATCGCCACCCTCGAGGGGTTCAGCCGAGAGGACGTGGACCGCTACGCCGAGCGCTCGCAGCGCCTGGCCGCCCGCGCGTGGGAAGAGGGGCGCTTCGCCAAGTCCGTCGTGCCCGTCAAGGACATCAACGGCGTCACCATCCTCGACCACGACGAGCACATGCGGCCCGGGACCACGGTCGAGAAGCTGGCCGGCCTCAAGCCGTCCTTCGCCATGGTCGGCGACATGGGCGGCTTCGACGCGGTGGCGCTGCAGAAGTACCACTGGGTCGAGGAGATCAACCACGTCCACCACGGTGGCAACTCGTCCGGCATCGTCGATGGTGCCGCGCTGGTGGTGGTCGGTTCGGAGAAGGCCGGCAAGGAGATGAACATGACGCCGCGCGCCCGGGTCGTGGCCGCTGCCACCTCGGGCGCCGACACCACGATCATGCTCACCGGCCCGACCCCGGCCGCGAAGAAGGCGCTCGAGATCGCCGGACTCACCCCGGACGACATCGACCTCTGGGAGCTCAACGAGGCCTTCGCCTCGGTCGTCCTGCGGTTCCAGAAGGACATGAACATCCCCGACGAGAAGCTCAACGTCAACGGCGGAGCCATCGCCATGGGACACCCCCTCGGTGCCACCGGTGCGATGATCACCGGCACCGTGCTCGACGAGCTCGAGCGCAGCGGCGGCAAGCGCGCCCTCGTCACGCTCTGCGTGGGCGGCGGCATGGGAGTCGCCACCATCATCGAGCGCGTCTGATCCGCCCCACCGACACCACAGTCATACAGGAGTAATAAACCAGTGAGCGAAAACATGTTCCGGTGGGAGCAGGACGGCGATGGCATCGTCACCCTCACCATGGATGACCCCGACCACGGCGCCAACACCATGAACGCCCGTTTCATCGACGACTTCTCCGAGACCGTCGGCCGTATCGAGGCGGAGAAGGAGACCATCAAGGGCGTCGTGCTGACCTCGGCCAAGAAGAGCTTCTTCGGCGGTGGCGACCTCAAGTCCATGATCAAGGCGGGCCCCGAGGACGCCGAGCAGCTGTTCGAGCGGTCCATGGGGATCAAGGGGCGCATGCGCGCCCTCGAGACCTGCGGCGTTCCGGTCGTGGCCGCCATCAACGGAGCCGCGCTCGGCGGAGGGCTCGAGCTCGCGCTCGCCTGCCACCACCGCGTCATGGCCGATGCCCGCGGCGCCAAGGTCGGCCTGCCCGAGGTCACCCTCGGCTTGCTGCCCGGCGGCGGCGGCATCGTCCGCGCCGTGCGGATGTTCGGCCTGGCCCAGGCCGTGCCCAACATCCTCATGTCGGGCCGGTCCTTCGCGCCCGCCAAGGCGCTCGACGCCGGTCTCGTCGACGAGGTGGTGGAGCCCGAGAAGTTGATCGACGCGGCCAAGGCGTGGATCAACGGCGAGCCCGAGGCGAGCCAGCCGTGGGATCGCACGGGGTGGACGCTGCCCGGGGGCACGGTCGAGGACCGCGCCCTCAGCTCGGTGCTCCCGTCCTTCCCCGCCAACATGCGCAAGCAGACCAAGGGCGCGCCCTCCCCGGCGCCCCGGGCGATCATGGCCGCGGCCGTCGAGGGCTCGCAGGTGGACTTCGCCACCGCCGAGAAGATCGAGGCGCGCTACTTCGTCTCGCTCGTCACCGGCACCGTGGCCAAGAACATGATCCAGGCCTTCTTCTTCGACATGCAGCACTGCTCCTCCGGCGGTGCGCGTCCCAAGGCCGCGGACGGCTCGGAGATCCCCAAGACCGAGTTCACGAAGGTCGGCGTCCTGGGCGCCGGCATGATGGGCGCGGGCATCGCCTACGTCTGCGCCAAGGCCGGCATCGAGGTCGTGCTCAAGGACGTCGAGCAGGCCTCCGCCGACAAGGGCAAGGCGTACTCGGAGAAGATCGAGGCCAAGGCGCTCGAGCGGGGTCGCACCACGCAGGAGAAGTCCGACGCGCTGCTCGCGCGGATCACCCCGGCGGTGGACCCGCAGGCCCTGGCCGGCTGCGACCTCGTGATCGAGGCCGTCTTCGAGTCGCCCGAGCTGAAGAAGAAGGTCTTCCAGGAGATCCAGGACGTCGTCAACCCGGACGCGCTGTTGGGATCCAACACCTCGACGCTGCCCATCACCGATCTGGCGACGGGCGTCACGCGGCCCGAGGACTTCATCGGCCTGCATTTCTTCTCGCCCGTCGACAAGATGCAGCTGGTGGAGATCATCAAGGGTGAGAAGACCACCCCGGAGACTCTGGCCAAGGCCATCGACCTGACCCTGCAGATCCGCAAGATCCCGATCGTGGTCAACGACTCGCGTGGCTTCTACACCTCCCGGGTCATCGGCACGTTCGTCAACGAGGCGATCGGCATGCTCGACGAGGGCATCGAGCCGTCGACCATCGAGCAGGCCGGACGCATCGCCGGCTACCCGGCGGCGCCGTTGCAGCTGTCCGACGAACTGAACCTCAACCTCATGGTCAAGATCCGTCAGGCCACCCGTGAGGCGGAGGAGGCCGAGGGTACGGAGTACGTGCCCAGCGCCTCCGACCGCGTGGTGCTCAAGATGGTCGAGGAGCTCGAGCGGTCCGGCCGCGCCGCCGGCGCGGGCTTCTACGACTACGCCGACGGCAAACGCGCCGGCATCTGGTCGGGTCTGCGCGAGGCGTTCAACACCTCACCGGACAACGCCCCGCCGCTGCAGGACCTCGTGGACCGCATGCTCTTCGCGGAGGTGCTCGAGACGCAGAAGTGCATCGACGAGGGTGTGATCGTGGATGACGCGGACGCCAACATCGGGTCCATCATCGGGATCGGGTTCCCGGCGTGGACCGGCGGTACCCGCCAGTACGCCAAGAACTACGCGGCACCGGGTGAGAAGGTCGCCTCGGGCTACAAGGGCTTCGTCGCCCGCGCCGAGGAGCTGGCCGCGACGTACGGCGAGCGCTTCGCGCCCACCGAGTCGCTGAAGAAGGCGGCGGCCGAGCAGGCCTGACCGCCGTCCGCGGTCACATCGGACCGCGCGCACGCGATGCGGCCGTCCCCGATACCGGGGGCGGCCGCATCGTTCTTTTCACCCGAATCTGGGAATGGTCTTAGGGGCCTCGGGTGACGGGCTCGCGCCGTCGCGGACGGGGTATCCACCGGGAAATGACGCGCTGTACTGCCGGTTTCCGTATTAGGTAAGCCTGTCCAATAAAAGGTTAGGCTCACCTCAGTTCAAATGCTATCGTTGCCGCATGTTCAGACAGCGCACAGGCTCGCTCCGGTTGGCCGTCGTCGCCGTGCTGGCTCTCGCCCTGACCTCCTGCGGCGTCGCGACCGGGCTCGGTGGCGGCCCCGAGACGATCTCCGGGATCCCGCTGGCGTCAGAGGTCACGGCGACCGAGGACCCGCGATCCTTCACCGGCGAGCTCGCACTCGAGTTGGTCGACGATCCGGTCGACCCCGTCGCCACCGACCCTGTCCCGCAGCTGCCGGCCGTGATCACCGACAACCAGGGCACGGCGGTCGAGGTGGCGGACGTCTCGCGGATCCTGCCCCTGGACATCTACGGCACTATCTCGCGCATCGTCTTCGAGCTCGGTCTCGGCGACAACGTGATCGGCCGCGACATCTCCTCGTCATTCCCCGAGATCGCCGACCGGCCGCTCGTCACGCAGGACGGTCACCAGCTCAATGCAGAGGCGATCCTCGAGCTCGACCCCAGCGTGATCATCACGGACACCTCGCTCGGTCCGTGGGACGTGATCCTGCAACTGCGTGACGCGGGGGTCCCCGTCGTCGTAGTCGACTCCCACCGGTCCCCGGACAACGTCGAGGCCCTCACGCAGTCCGTCGCCGACGGCCTCGGGGTCCCCGGCGAGGGGCGCGAACTGGCCGAGCGCACCCGCGCGAGGATCCTCGAGACCGAGGAGTCGATCCGGGGGATCGTCCCCGAGTCCGAGACCACCCGGTTGCGCACGGTGTTCCTCTACGCCCGTGGATCGGCCGGCGTCTACTACATGTTCGGTCAGGACAGTGGCGCGGACGAGTTGATCACCGCCGCGGGCGGTTACGACGTCTCCTCGGAGGTCGGGTGGAAGGGCGCCAAGCCCGCCAACGACGAGGGGCTCATCGCCGCCCAGCCGGACGTCATCGTGATGATGAACAAGGGCCTGGAGTCCGTCGGCGGCGTGGACGGTCTCCTCGAGAGGTTCCCGGCCATGGCCCAGACCCCCGCCGGGACAAACCGACGGGTCATCGCGATGAACGACGACCTGGTCCTGTCCTTCGGTACCCGGACCCCCGCCGTGCTCAACGCGCTCGCGGTGGCCCTCTACGCCCCCGACGAGCTGTGACGCTCACCGACGTGCCGCGGACCGCGCGGCCCGCCACCGACCCCGGCCTCGACCGGGCTCGCGGCGGGGCCAACCGCATGCTGACCGGTGGCCTGCTGGTCGCCGGGCTGACCGTGACCCTCGCCGTCCTGGCAGTGGTGGCCGCGGCCTCCGGCCAACTGTCCATCCCGGCGAGCGAAGTGGCCTCCGGGTTCCTTCGCGGGATCGGACTCGACATCGGGCCCGCCGCGAGCCATCCCCGGGCCGACGCCACGCTGTGGAGCGTCCGCTTCCCGCGGGTGGCCATGGCGATGGTCGTGGGCGCGGCCCTCGCGGTGGCCGGGGCGCTGATGCAGGGCGCCTTCGGCAACCCGCTCGCCGAGCCCAGCGTGGTGGGGGTGTCCGCCGGCGCGGCCGTGGGTGCGGCGTCCGCGATCGTGTTCGGGTTGACCTCCTTCGGCGCCTGGACCAGCGTGGTCTGCGCTTTCGTCGCCGGCATCATCACCACCACCGCCGTGTACCTGTTCAGCCGCACCGGCGGCCGGACAGAGGTCGTGACCCTCGTCCTGACCGGGATCGCCGTCAACGCGGTGGCCGGGGCCGCGCTCGCGTTCCTCATGTTCCTCGGCGACACCCAGGCCCGCGAGGAGATCGTGTTCTGGCAGCTGGGCAGTCTGAACGGCAGCCGATGGGAACACGTCCTGGTGGTGGCGCCGCTGGCGCTGCTCGGAGTGGTGCTGGCGGCCCGCCTGGCGCGGCCGTTGGATCTGTTGTCCCTGGGTGAGCGACCGGCACGGCACCTGGGCGTGAACGTGGAGCGCCTCCGGATCATCTCGATCCTGCTCGTCGGTCTGCTCACGGCCGCCGCGGTCAGCTTCTGCGGAATCGTCGCCTTCGTCGGCCTGGTGGTGCCGCACCTCATCCGCATGATCGCCGGGCCCGGGCACCGGCTGCTGCTGCCGGCGTCGGCACTGGGCGGCGCGGTGTGCCTGCTCGCGGCGGACCTGCTCGCCCGCACCGCTGTGAACTACGCGGAGCTGCCGCTGGGCATGGTCACCGCCGCCGTGGGCGGGCCGTTCTTCTTCTGGCTACTGCACCGCACCCGTCGCACCGCGGGAGGGTGGGGATGACCGTCAACGGAAGGCGTGTCCCGGTGCTGTCCGCCGAGGGCGTCACGGTACGGATCGGCGGTCGGGTCCTGCTCGACGCCGTGGACCTGGACGTCCACGCGGGGGAGGTGCTCGCGCTGGTCGGCCCGAACGGTGCCGGAAAGTCCACGCTCCTCGGCGTGATCGCGGGCGATACCCAGCCGGACCGGGGGCGCACCGTGCTCGACGGGACCGACCTGCGGCGCTGGCGCCTCGGCGACCTCGCCCGCCGCCGCGCCCTGCTCACCCAGGCCAACTCGGTGGCCTTCCCCTTCACCGTGCGTGAGGTCGTGGCGATGGGGCGCGCCCCCTGGGCGTCGCTGCCCGAGGGCGACGACGACGAGGCGATCATCGAGGAGTCGTTGGCCGCCACCGACACCACCCATCTGCACTCCCGGACCTTCCCGACGCTGTCCGGGGGCGAGAAGGCGCGGGCCTCCCTCTCCAGGGCGCTGGCCCAGCGGGCCGGCGTGCTGCTCCTGGACGAGCCCACCGCGGCCGTGGACCTACGCCATCAGGAGATCGTCCTGGAACTCGCACGGACCGTCGCCGACGGCGGGGGCGCGGTGGTGGTGGTGCTGCACGACCTCGAGCTGGCGGCGGCCTGGTCCGACCGGTTGGTCATGATCTCGGACGGCCGGATCCGCGCCGCGGGCCCACCCCACCAGGTGCTCACCGCCGAGCTCGTCGAGGAGGTCTATCGGCAACCGGTCCTCGTGCACCGGCACCCCGTCACCGGCGATCTGCTGGTCACCCCGGACCGACGCGGTTCCCGCCCCACCCGGACGCCGGTGGCGCCCGCTGCCGGGGCGGCCCTCGACTCGGCCTTCGTCAAGGAGTTCTCGTGACCCACACCCGGTCAACTGCAGTGCGGGCCACCGTGGTCCGGATCCTCACGGTCCTGGCGGTGGCGCTGCTCGGTACCGCCGCTCTCGCGGTTCTCACCGAGGCTCCGGCGAACGCCGCCGCGCGCCTGTCGGCATCCAGTTCGCTCGGGGGCGCCGTCGCGTCGACCTCGGGCCGGACCGGGTTCACGGTGTCGGGGTCGGGGTTCCAGGCGATCGAGGGCGGTTTCGGCGGCGTGTACGTCGCATTCGGTTGGGTCGACGGGTCCGGCTGGGGGCCGTCGAAGGGTGGGTCCACAGGTCGGACCTACGACTACATGCCGGATGAGCAGTCGCGCAGCAACCAGGGGTTCCAGGCGTTCATCGCGTTCCCCGGATCATCGACGGCAGGTGAAGCACAGGGGACCATGGGCGCCGACGGGTCGTTCCGGGTGAACCTCACCGTCCCCGGCCCCACGTTCACCGGAGCGGGCGGAAAGAGCATCGACTGCACCGAGGTCACCTGCGGATTCCTCACCTGGGGCGCGCACGGCGTGCGGAACGGCGCGAACGAGACCTTCACCCCCGTCACCTTCCGCGGCGGTGCGTCGACGCCGGCAGCCGAGACCCCGGCTGCCGAGGCGCCGGAAGCGAACGCGCCGGCGGGGCGTCCCGCCACCGCCGGTCGTGCCGCCGTCCGCTCCCGCGCCGGCGCTCCGGCGCAGGCCGCCTCGGCTCCCGGCGCGGGATCCCCGCAGCAGCAGGCCGGTTCCGAGGCCGGGGTGGGCGGCGCGGACACCGGGACGGGAGGCGGGAACGCCGCAGACGGTGCCACGACCGACGGCGTCCCCGCCGCGGCGCCCGGGGGGACCACGTCCGCGGTGATCGAGGTCGACAGGAAGGCCGCCCGGCCGGGTGGCGCGATGGGCTTCGCTGCAGCGGGGTTCTGGCCGGGTGAGCAGGTGTACGTGGTGCTCGGCGACGGGGACGCGGCCGTGGGCCCGGTGCTCGCGGGAGTCGACGGCGAGGTGGCCGGGGTGCTCTCGCTGCCCGGGGAGATGGAGCCGGGCACCCACGAGATCCGGGCTGCCGGTGCCGGTTCCGGCCTGGAGGCGACCGAGAGGTTCGCGGTGCGGACGGATATCTCCCCGACCGCCGGGTCCTCTGGTCTCAGTCGCTCCGCGGGGTGGGTCTTCCTCGCCCTCGCCGCCCTGGCGCTGCTCGCCGTCGCCGCGGTCGCGGTGAATCGCCGGATCCTCGCGAAGTCGGGTGAGCGCGTCACCGCGGAAGCCGACACAGCGGACGCCGGTGCCGCGGAGGGCGATACAGCGGAGGCCGACACCGCCGAGGCCGGGGAGGGGGATCCCCTCGGCCCGACCGAGCGGGACGACCACCCGCTCACGCCGTACCCCCACCCGGCCATGGCCGGGCACTCCGATCAGACCACGACCGTTCTCGAGCAGAGGGACCCCCGATGAACAGGCAGTTGTACCCGACCTCCCGCCCGGTTACGGCATTGGCCCTGGTGCTCGCCCTCGTGCTGGCGGCGCTGATGGGTGCTCCCGCGGCTCGTGCGCAGGGCTCGGTCCTCGAGCTGACCGACGCCCAGTTCCGGTGGGGGCTCACCAAGCAGAGCTCCGGGCCCAGCCACGGTCCCGGGCTGAACTTCCTCTCGGCAGGGGACAGCTCGTCGGCGCTCGCCGGATCCGGGGCGACGATCACCGAGCAGACCTGGAATGCCACGTCGGGCGACGTGACGATCGAGAAGCGATCGGCCGGGGGCGCCGCGACGACCGCCACCTGGGCGGGCACGCAGACCGACCAGTCCGGCAGGCCGATCCGCGACGCCTCGTCCAGCAGGTACAGCGGTCTCGAGGCGGTCTTCGACGAGGGCACCGGAACCGTCGACGCCGAGGCGGGGACCGCCGAGATCGAGTGGGAGGGGACCGTTTCGGTCCTGTACTACTCGGGTCTGGTCTTCCTCAGCATCACCGACCCCGTCCTCACCGTCACGCCCACGAGGGCGGTCGTCACCGCGACCCTGGGCGGGCACCGGAGCTCGCAGGACAACCCGGAGGTGTCGGTTCCGATCCCGTCCCACACGGCTGTCATCGCGAACCTGCCCCGCGATAGCGTCGAGTTGGATGGGGAAAAGGGGTTCTCCGTGACCCCGGAATACCTCGGGGTGTCATACTCCGCCGAAGCCGGCGAAACCCCTCAGGCCAGGAATGGCACTCACTGGGGATCATTCCCCGAAGAATTCGTGGACTTTGCCACGGACGCCGGCTCCGGAGCTTTCTGGTATTCCACCGGTACATCCGATGAGTCGAAGCCGGCCCTCCCGATTGCGGTGAGTTGGAATTCCTCCGAACCCGAGGAGATGCCGGATTCCGGGAATTCACAGGGAATGCTCGGTCAGGTCATCGACCGGACCGTCGAGGACATCCTCCGGGCGGCGGGCACCGACATCAGCGATACCGCCGCAGCGTGGATGGACGAGGCGTGGAAACCCGCCCAGCCCGGTGCTGGGCAGGCGTCCCGGGACGCGGCGGTCCCCGACCGGGCGCCCGCTCCCGACTCCTCCGCCGGTGGACAGGTCGACGAGGTGTTCGGCCAGCACCACGCCGAGTCCTACACAGCGGGTGCGCCGATGACGGCCGGCACCGTCGGTGGGACGGTCGCATCGATCCCGGCGATGTCCACCGGTACGGCGCCAGGCGGTTCCTCCCCAGGTGGTTCCGGGTCCGGGGCCCCGGCACCCGCCCCGCTCTCGGACCAGTCGACGATCCCGGTGGCGGCGAACGCGCCGCTCCAGGGCTCCGACGTGGTCTACGCACAGACTTCCGCCTCCCGAGAGGCGGGAAACCCCACCCACCAATGGCAGTGGTGGGTGGGGGCCGCATTGCTCGCGCTCGCGGCAGTGCTGTTCTACCAGACAGTTCGACGAAAGGACTGATGTGAAGTCATCTCGATCCCGGCTCGCGCTCGCCGGTCGACGGGGCACGGTGATGGGGGCAGCGATCGCGCTGCTCGCCGGAGTCGTCGCCGCCCCGGCGGCCCACGCTGAACCCACCACCCCGACGGCAACCGTCTCCGACGCCTCGCTGGTGTGGGGGATCAGCGGATACGCCCAGGTCGGCGCCACCTCGTTCTTCGGACCGTGGCGCATCTTCGACGCGGTCGGAGACGCGGAGGTCCTCCAGGGTTCCGTGTCCGGCGGTACGCAGACCGAATATGCGCCCGCACCCTTCCCGGCGACCTCGCTACCGACGAGTCTGAACGGGAAGACCCCGAACGCGGTCAAGTTCACCGACGGGGAGGGTGCACGTGATGAGAGCGGCACCGTCACCATCGACTGGGACGGTGACTTCACGTTCAACGGGTACCCGGCGAGTTTCAACGCACCCGACGAGAAGCTCTCGGACCCGACGCTGACCGTCAACGCCGACGGTTCCGGATCCCTCGCGTTCGAGGTCATCATCGGCGCGGCCCAGGACATGGACGGCAACCCGACGCCGGAGGTCAACGCCGGCCGCAAGAACGTCGTGACGTTCGGCCAGGGGGCGGCGAGTGTCGCCGAGGACGGCACCGTCACCCTCGCGCCGCAGTACGCGGGAGTCGAGTACGACGGTGATGGCGGGCAGGCGCGCGACTGCGCCGCTCCGGACGTGTGGGGCGCATGGCCCTCCGAGTTCATCAGCGCCATCGGCCAGTCGGTTCGTCCGCACTACTACAGCACCGGCTGCGGTGGCCTGAACAACGCCAAGGCGCCACTGCCTGTGCAGATCGCCTATGACCTGACCGAGGACGAGACCCAGAACCCGATCGGCGACCCGCAGATCCAGGTCTCGCAGACGACCCTCCCGGAGGATGGGGAGCACCAGGTGACCGTCACCGGCACCGGGTTCAACGACCCGTCCGTCGTGGGCACGCGCCCGCCGCTTGCAGGCCAGCCGTCCGGCGCGTACGTGGTCTTCGGCAAGTTCGCCGACCAGTGGAAGCCCTCGGCCGGCGCGGCGTCGACCGCTCGAAAGGTGATCGATCAGCGCTGGGCCCTGCCCGAGCCGAGCTTCACGGCGCAGGGGGGCGAGCTGCCCTACATCGAGATCGCCGCCGACGGCAGCTTCACCGCTGTCCTGACGGTTTCGAAGGCCCAGGCGGACGCGGTGGGCAACTACGGCATCTACACGTACCCGGCCGGTGGCGCCACCAAGGCCTCGTATGAGCAGTCCGTTCCGATCACCTTCACGCCGACCGACGACGGCGATGATGATGACGACGACTCCGGCACCATCGGTGGCGGGTCGCTCGCCGGCATGACGAACCTGTTCGGAAGCCTCATGTAGCAACCGCGCGACTCACGGGGACGGCCCCGACGCCCCTCACGGGCGTCGGGGCCGTCCCCGTCGTGGCAGTTCAGGGCGTCGGTCAGCGGATGCCCGCGGCCTCCAGGTCGACGAAGATCCGGTGGTTCAGCTCGAAAGCCCGGGTGGCGGCAGCGAGGGCGGACGCGCGGTCGGCCTCGCTCAGCGCGAGCGCGTCGAGCGCGGCCCGGTAGCCGTCCTTGTAGACCTTCGGCTTGGCGATGTCGAACTCGTAGAAGCTCAAGCCCTCCTCGAGACCGTAGTGGCGGCGCACCATGGTCTTGATGATCTGCCCGCCGGAGAGATCGCCCAGGTAACGGACGTAATGGTGACCGATGAGGGCCGCGGGGTCCGAGGCGCACGCGCGGAGCTCCGCCGCGTACATCTCGGCGGCGGGGACCAGGACGTCGCAGGAGCGACCCTGCACGCGGTGCGCCTCGAGGTCGGCGTGCAGGGCGGCGGTCCGCTCCAGCCGCGGGTCGAGGATCGCTGCCAGGCGTGGGTCCGAACCGACCCGGCGGCACGCGTCCTCGAGTGCCTCGTAGACGGGAAGGGACTGCCGGAGAAGGGCGACGAGACCGTCCGGGGTGCCCTCGCCGGACATCAGGCGGGTGATGAACGGGGCGTTCTCGGCCTGTTCGTGCGCCACCATCGTCGAGTCGTGTAATGCTCTCGACAGAGGGGCGGAAATGGTCGTCTCCATTGATCCTCCGGGCTAGTTAGGGTTGCCTAATGAGAGTACGGCAACCATTAAGGGATAGCCATACCGAGGGCAACAATTCACGGAGTCCCGAAAGGCCGACAACGAAGGCGGAACATAGCGGAGGGAACGCGGAATGAATGATCTCGTCACCGCTGACGAATTGTCTCCGGGCCACCGCGTCGAACTCGGATTCCTCACGCTGACGGAGGAGGAGATCGTCCGGTTCGCCGAACAGTGGGACCCACAGTGGTTCCACACCGATCCGGTGGCCGCCGCGGGCGGGCACCACGGTGGCGTGATCGCCAGCGGGATCCACACACTGGCCGTGCTCCAGCGACTCTGCGTGGAGGCGATCTACACGAGGTGGGCGGTGATCGCGGGTCGCGGTTTCGACCGGCTGCGCTTCACCGCACCGGTGCGTCCGGGGGACACCCTGACCGGCTCGGTGCAGATCTCCGACGTGAGCCTCGACGAGACCAGGGGCCGGGTGCAGCTGGAGATGGAGATGCGGTGCCGTGACGGCGGGACGGTACTCACGGCCTCCATGACCGTGTATTTGTGGCGCCGCGGCCACGGCCCCGCCGCTCCCACCGTCCCCGCCGCCCGGACGGCCGCCGGGGACGGGAGCGGGACGGGTGGACCGGTGTGAAGGCGGTCAGCCCCCGGCGGCGGCGACCCTCCCCATCCGGGTGAACGCCTCTGTCAGGAGTTCCTCCGAGCACGCGAAGTTCACGCGCGCGAACCCCTTTCCCTGGGAGCCGAAGGCGGGCCCGTTGCTCAGGGCGACCCGGCCGTGCTCCAGGAACGCCGCGGCGGGATCCTCCCCGAGACCCGGGTACGCGCGCAGGTCGAGCCACGCCACGAAACCGGCGTCGGGGCGGCGCCAGCGCGCGCGGGGCAGGTGCTCGGCCATGAGCCGCTCCATCAGGTCGAGATTGGAGGCCAGGGCGGCGCGGAGCTCGTCCAACCAGTCGAGGGACTCCGTCAGTGCGGCCTCGGCAGCGAGTGCGCCGAAGTGCCCCACCGCCCCCGACAGCGCGGAGCGCCGGACCTCGAACCGCTGCGGGTTGCCGTTGACGACGAACGCGCACTTGAGGCCGGCCAGATTGAAGGCCTTGGAGGCCGACGAGATGGCAAGCCCCACCTCGCGGGCGGTCTCGGAGACGGCGAGGAAGGACCGGAACCCGACCCCCGGCATGGTCAGGGGCGCCCAGATCTCGTCGGAGACCACCACGGCGTCGTACCGCGCGGCCAGGTCGGCGAGCGCGGCCAGATCCTCGTCGGAGTGCAGTACACCGGTGGGATTGTGCGGGTGGCTGAGGAGCACGCCACGCGCTCCGTCGACGAGCGCGCGCTCGACGCCCGCCAGGTCCAGGCGCGGGTCCTCGCCGTCGTGGTCGACCAGCGGCACCGCGACCGGCGACATCCCCACGCGCCGGATCCACGGGGCGAACGGCATGTACACCGGCGGTGTGTAGACCACGCCGCTGCCGGCCGGCAGGACCCGAGCGAGCGATTCGCGCACGCCCACGCCGACGTCGTTGACCGGCACCACCGATCCGTCGGGGACGTAGTAGCCGAACCGGGAGTAGTAGCGGGCGCACACGCTGGCGAGTCGCTCGATCTCGGCGAAGTACCCGGTGTCGCCGTCGGCCACGGCGGCGGCGAGACGCTCCCGGATCGCCGGGGCCAGCAGGACGTCGGTCTCCGCGACGAACAGTGGCAGGACGTCCTCCGGGTAGGCCACCCACTTCTGGCTGTGGCGCCTACGCAGGTCGCATTCGGGGACATCCAGGGGAAACGGCACGGCGGGGGATCCTTTCGACCGGGGCGAGCTGGACCCTCAGGCTAGTTCGCGCCGTCAACCGCGTCAGCTTCCGGGGAGAGCCCCCGGGGCCACCCATACGTTCGCGTCCGGGGAGTCTGAACCCAGGGGCATCATGGTGGAGTACGTGGTCCCGGATCCGGTGGGGATGAAGATCCCGCCCGAGTTGAAGTCCCAGCCCATATCCACCGCTATGCGGTATCCACCCCGGTAAGCGGCCTGGCCCCAGGGCGCCGAGGAGCCGTTCCACAGGTCACTGAGAAGAGAGATCCTCCGGAGTTCGGCGACCCCTCCTCCCGGGCCGACCTGCCAGCACCGCACTCCGGCTCGGTTCCAATACCCGTCGCACCAGGTGGGGGAGTCGACGGGGGCCTGCGAGATGACCCGTAGCGCATTCGGACCAGGCTCCCAGAACCCGGGCTCGCCGGGGCCTTTCGTGGACTGTGAGTCGACGAACCACGCATCGGCCGGGATCGGTGCCGGGGGCGGAAATGGGGCCCGCCACGTTTCGGCGGGCTGTGCGGATGCCGAGGGCGCCAGCCCTGCGACGAGAGCCAGAGCGGACAGTGCGGTGGCCACTCGGCGAGATGAGAACAGGTGTGACATGGGAGTCATCCCACCATGCCGGCCGACCCCTCACGGCCGGAACGCGCTGACGTGAGGACACCGTGACCGCCACGTCATCCCAAGTAGCGCCGGGGAAACAGGGCCTGCCTACGGTCGGTCCGCAGGAGCACCGAGGGGGTGCCCACGTCATCAGAGGGGGTCGACCTCATGCCACGCTCACACGTCATAGAGAACTGGGATCCGGAGGATGACGCGCAGTGGGAATCAGGCGGGAGAAAGACCGCCATGCGCAATCTCTACTGGTCCGTCTTCGCGGAACACGTCGGTTTCTCGGTGTGGACGCTGTTCGCCGTCATGGTGCTGTTCATGCCCCAGGACGTCTACGGACTGGACGCGCCCGACAAGTTCCTCGTCTCCGCGGTGGTCACGCTCACGGGCGCGTTCCTGCGGGTCCCGTACACCATGGCCACCGCCACCTTCGGCGGCCGGAACTGGACCATGTTCTCGGCGTTCGTCCTGCTCATCCCGGCGGTGGCGATGCTGTGGATCATGGCGAACCCGGGTCAGCCGCTGTGGATGTACCTGATCGTGGGAGCGATCGCCGGCCTCGGTGGCGCCAACTTCGCGTCCTCGATGACCAACATCAACGCCTTCTTCCCGCAGCGTGAGAAGGGGTGGGCCCTGGGCCTCAACGCAGGTGGGGGCAACCTCGGCGTGGCCACGATCCAGGTGGTGGGTCTGGTCGTCATCGCCCTCGCGGGCAACCGCTCGCCGCACTGGGTGATCGGCGTGTACATCGTGTTGCTCGTCGTCGCGGGGATCGGCGCGGCTCTGAAGATGGACAACCTCGCCCACCAGACGGTGGACGTGCAGAGCATGAAGGACATGGTCCGCGACAAGGACGGGTGGGTGCTCTCACTGCTCTACATCGGTACCTTCGGTTCGTTCATCGGCTTCAGTTTCGCGTTCGGTCAGATGCTCACCATGACCTTCACCGGAAATGGGCAGGAGCCCGCCCAGGCGGCGCTGCACGCCGCCCAGATCACGTTCCTCGGTCCGCTGCTGGGCTCGCTCACCCGCATGGTGGGTGGTCGGGTCTCGGACCGCTTCGGGGGCGCCCGGGTCACCTTTGTGACGTTCTGTGCGATGGCGGTCACCACGGTGGCCCTCGTGGTCACCTCGAACATCCAGGCGACGAACGACGGGCGGCTCGCAGGTGGCGCGCTCGTCCTGTTCTTCGTGGCCTTCCTGACGCTCTTCGGCCTCACCGGGGTGGGCAACGCCTCGGTGTACAAGATGATCCCGTCGGTCTTCGAGGCTCGCAGCCACGATCTCGGGCTCGGAGAGGCCGCGCGGATGTCGTGGTCGCGTGCCCACGCGGGAGCACTCATCGGGGTCGCCGGTGCGGTCGGCGCGTTCGGCGGTTTCCTCATCAACATGACCCTGCGCACCTCGTACCAGTCGTCGGGTTCGGCGACATCGGCGTTCGTGGTGTTCATGGTGTTCTACGTGGTGGCCGCACTCGTCACCCGCGTCGTCTACATGCGGGCGACCGCGGGTGTCGACGCCGTCGCCGCGACTCCCCCCGAGCCCCGGGTGCCCGTGGGCACCAGGACCTGACCGAGCACGCCAGACGACGAAGAGGACATATGGTGCACGCGTCGCCGACGATCGGCTCCCAGACACACACCCACTGCCCGTACTGCGCACTCCAGTGCGCGATGACGGTGACCCCGTCCGCCGGCGAGGCACCGGCGACGATCACCCCGGAGCAGTTCCCCACCAACCGGGGCGGGCTGTGCCGGAAGGGCTGGACGTCGGCGGCGTTGCTCGACCACCCGGATCGGATCACCACGCCGCTGATCCGGGTGGACGGGCAGCTGCGTCCGACCGACTGGGACACGGCGCTGACCCGGGTCACCGAGGGGATCCTGCGTGCACAGGAATCGGGGGGCCCCGACGCCGTCGCGGTGTTCGGCGGGGGCGGCCTGACCAACGAGAAGGCCTACACGCTGGGAAAGTTCACCAGGCTCGCGCTGGGGAGCAGGCTCGTGGACTACAACGGACGCTGGTGCATGTCGAGTGCGGCGGCCGGTGCGAACCGCAGCTTCGGTCTGGACCGGGGCCTGCCCTTCCCCGTGACCGATCTCGACGACGCCCGCGCGGTGCTGCTGATCGGTGCGAACCCGTCCGACACCATGCCGCCGTTCGTCCAGCACCTCGACACGGCCGCGGCGGTCGGCGGCATGGTGGTGGCGGATCCGCGACTGAGTGCCACCGCGCACCGGGCCGTCGACGGTGGCGGGATCCACCTCCGGCTCCGGCCGGGCACCGACGCGGCGCTGGCGCTGGGACTGCTCCACGTGGCCGTGGTGAGCGGGCATCTGGACACCGACTACGTGGCCGCCCGCACATCGGGTTTCGACGACGCGTGGGCGATCGCGGCGGACTGGATGCCCGACCGCACCGAACGGGTCACGGGGGTCTCCGCCGCGCAACTCGAACGCACCGTGGAACTGCTCGCGCGCTCGCGCGACGCGGGGACCGGCGCCTACATCCTCACTGCCCGCGGCGCCGAGCAGCACTCACGGGGCACGGACACCGTCGGGGCCGTGATCGCGCTCGCCCTCGCGCTGGGACTGCCCGGCCGTCGCGGCACCGGCTACGGCACTCTCACCGGCCAGGGCAACGGCCAGGGCGGCCGGGAGCACGGGCAGAAGGCCGACCAGCTGCCCGGGTACCGGATGATCACGGATCCGGCCGCCCGCGCGCACGTGGCCTCGGTCTGGGGCGTGGATCCCGAGGAGATCCCCGGCCCCGGGCTCTCCGCCTTCGAGCTCCTGGACGCACTCGGAGAGCCCGGCGGACCCTCGGCGATGCTGCTCCACGCGTCGAACCCCGTCGTGTCCGCGCCCGACGCTGACCGGGTCACGGCCCGGCTCCGATCGCTGGACACGCTCGTGGTGGCGGACTTCGTGCTCTCCGAGACGGCGGAGATCGCCGACGTGGTGCTCCCGGTCCCGCAGTGGGCCGAGGAGGAGGGCACCCTGACCAACCTGGAGGGCCGGGTGCTGCGCCGTCGCCGCTCGGTGACTCCGCCGGACGGCGCCCGCGACGAACTATGGATCTGGAACGAGCTCGCACGCCGGCTCGGTCGCGGTCCGGAGCGTTTCCCCACCGACCCTCGCGTGGTCTTCGACGAGTTGGCCCGCGCGTCCGCCGGGGGCAAGGCGGACTACTCGGCTGTGGACTGGGACCGCCTCGACGCCGGAGAGGCGCTGTACTGGCCGTGCGGCGCGGATTCGCCCACGGGGACGCCGCGCATGTTCCTCGACGGCTTCGCGACCGGGGACGGTCGCGCCCGCTTCGCCGTCGCCGCCGTGGACCCACCCGCGGAGGACACCTGTGCGGACTACCCGCTGGTGGGCACCACCGGCCGCGTGCTCTCGCACTACCAGTCCGGCGCGCAGACCCGACGCGTTCCGGAGCTGGCCGCCGCCGATCCCGAGATGTGGGTCCAGGTCCACCCGGTGGTGGCGAGGGCCGCGGGACTCGACGACGGTGCGCGTGCCCGGGTCGTGTCCCGCAGGGGCGCCGTCGAGGCGCTCGTGCGATGCGACGAGGACATGCGGACCGACACACTCTTCCTGCCGTTCCACTACGCCGGGGCCGCCCGCGCGAATCTGATGACCCTGCCCGAGCTCGACCCCTACAGCCGCATGCCGCAGTTCAAGGCGTGCGCCGTCCGGCTGGAGTCGGCGGCGTGATGCGGGTCGTGGTGGTGGGGGCCGGAATGTCCGGTGCGCGCCTCGCCGAGGAGCTTCGGCGCGCCGAGCCGGATCCCGAGCGGGTGGCGGTGACCGTCCTCGGCGCCGAACCGGAGGCACCGTACAACCGGATCATGCTCTCGCACGTCGTGGCGGGCGGGATGGGCGACCCGAGTGCCACCCGGCTCAAACCCTCCGGGTGGTGGGGACGCAACGGCATCGAGATGCGCACGGACGCCTCAGTGCGGGGGATCGACCGCGCGACCCGGGAGGTGGAGCTCGCCGACGGGGAGCGCGTGCCCTACGACCACCTGGTGCTGGCGACCGGATCGGAGCCCACCATCCCGCCGATCGACGGGGTCCGTGGACCGGACGGGACGCTCGCCGCGGGTGTGTTCCCGCTGCGGGACGCGGCCGACTGCCGAGGGCTCACCGGCCACCTCGAGGAGAACCCCGGTCGGGTCGCACTGGTGGGAGGCGGGTTCATCGGTCTCGAGGTGGCCTGCGCACTGGCGAAGTCGGGGCGCGACGTCGTCGTCGTCCACCCTCGCGCGTGGCCCATGGACTCGCACCTGGACTCCGGCGGCGGGCGCGTGCTCATCCGTGCGCTGGACGAACTCGGCGTCCGGGTCGTCACCGGCGCGCGCGCCGCGCGGTGGGACGGCACGGCGCTGGGACTGGAAGACGGGACCGAGATCGGGTGCCGGACCGTCGTGCTCTCGGCGGGCACCCGCCCGCGCACGTCGGTGGCGGAGTCCGCGGGACTGGAGGTCGGCCGGGGGGTCGTCGTCGACGACACGCTCGCGACCAGCGACCCGGCCATCAGCGCGATCGGCGACTGCGCCGAACACCGCGGGTGCGTGACCGGCCTGGTCGGACCCGCCTGGGACCAGGCCGGGGTGGTGTCGGCGCGGATCACGGGCGCGGACCCCGGGGCGCGCTACCCCGGGGGCGTCGCGGTCACCAGGTTGAAAGCGTTCGGGGTCGACGTGGTCTCCCTCGGTGAACTCGCGGGGGATGTCCACGACCCGGAGGTGGAGGTGACCGTGGTGTGCGAGCCCTCCCGCGGCCGGTATGCGCGGGTGGACGTGGTGGACGCTCGGGTGACCGGTGCCGTTCTCGTCGGCCATCCCGAACCCGTCGGCTTTCTCACCCAGCTCTACGAACACGCACTTCCCGTGCCCGACGACGTGCTGTCCGTGGTGCTCGGGCGGGCGTCCGCCGCGACCACCGACACCCCGTCGACCATGCCCGCCGCGGCCGTGGTGTGCCGCTGCAACGGGGTGAGCAAGGCAGACCTCGTCCATGCGTGGTCCGAGGGTGACCGGGACGCCGCGGCGATGGCCTCCCGCACCCGCGCTGGTACCGGCTGCGGGGGCTGCGCGGCGGCGGTGGACGGGATCTGCGGATGGCTGCGTGAATGCGCGTGACGGCCCGGTCCCCACATCCCGAGCGCCCTGCGATGAGGGCGGGGAAACACGAACGACACACGACTGCGGCAGGATGGATACTGTGACCACCACCGAGGATTTCCCTCTTCTGGGCCGCACGGTCGCGGTGACCGCTGCACGCCGGGCGTCGGAGCAGAAGGTTCTGCTCGAACGTCGTGGCGCGACGGTCATCCACGCACCGGCGATCCGGATGATCCCCGTGGCCGAGGACGAACTCGTCCGGTCGGCCACCGACCAGGTGCTCTCTGCTCCCGCGGACCTGATGGTGCTCACCACGGCGACCGGCGTCCGGTGGTGGACACAAGTGTGCGAGGAGTGGGGTCTCTCCCGGGACCTGCACGCACTCATGGATCGGGTACCGCTGTATTCGCGCGGACCCAAGGTCACCGGGGCGCTCCGGGCCGCCGGGCTGCGCGAACACGCGTCGGCGGCGAGCGAGGCGACCCCCGAACTGCTGGAGATGCTGCTGGAGCGAGGGGTCGACGGTCTCACCGTGGCCGTGCAGCTCCAGGGGGCGAGCTCCGACTGGAATCCCATGGCCCCCCTGGTGGAGGGCCTCCGCCAGGCGGGAGCCGAGGTGATCGTCGTGCCCATCTACCGATGGGAGCTGCCCGAGGACCTGGAGGCATTCGATGACCTCGTGCGCACCATCGCCCGCGCGGGAGTCGACGGAGTGACGTTCACCGCCGCGCCGGCGGTGATGTCGATGCTCGAGCGCGCCGATGTGTTGGGGATCTACGACGACGTCGTGGATGCCCTGTCCGGTCCGGTCGCCGCGCTCTGCGTGGGGCCGGTGACCGCGGAGCCACTCGTCGAACTCGGGGTGCCCGTGACCATGCCCGACCGGATGAGACTGGGCGCGCTCATGAGGCACGTCACCGAGGAACTGTCCGCCCGGTCCCGGCCCGTCGTGGTGAGCGGACACGAGCTCACGGTCTGTGCGGCCGGCGTCCTGATGGACGGTCGGCCCATCGAACTTTCGCCGGCGCCGCTGGCACTCCTGCGCGCGATGGCGGACCGGCCCGGCAAGTGCGTGAGCCGCGAGGAGCTCCTCGCGGTGCTGCCCGGCGACGGCGCCGACGCACACGCCGTGGAGACGGCCATGGGCCGGCTTCGGCGTTCGCTCGGCGACCCCGGTCTGATCACCACAGTGGTCAAGCGGGGGTATCGGCTCTCGGTGTAGGCGCACGTCACGAAAGGCAGGCGCCACCGCGCGGATACCCGCGGTGGCGCCTGACTGTGTATCCCCCGTCCGAGCGGGGGAGCGCCGCGCTACGCGGCGACCTGGCGACGCTGGTGGCGGATCGCGGCCTCGGTGGAGACCAGGACGGTGCCGTCGACGACCCGGGCCGGGAAGACGGAGAGCCCGTGCGTGTCGTCGTCGATCCCGCGCCCGTCCTCCAGCGAGTAGGCCTGTTTGCCGATGGGGGAGATCGCCACGGGCACTCCTGCGCGGTCGCCGACGAGGCCGCGGCTCATCACCGCCGCCCGGGCGATCGGGTCGATGTTGCACAGGGCGTGGACGCTGCCGTCGGCGAGGAGGTAGACGGCGATCTGCCGGCCATCGGGCAACAGGGCGGCGACGCCCCGCCCCGGGATGAGGCGGTCGAGTGGGCAGACGACGATCTCGGCGGGGGACAGTGTTGCGGTCATGACGGTGTCCTTTCGGGGAGGGCTGGTGATTCAGACTCGTGCGGGCATCTCGGGAGAGCCGAGGAGGACGGGGACCTTGCGGCCGTCCTGCTCCTCGAACTCGACGGTCGGGTCCGGGGCCTCGGGGGCGTTGACGAAGGAGACGAAACGGGCGAGCTTGTCGGGATCGTCCAGGACGGCGGACCACTCGTCCACATAGCCGGCCACGTGGGTCTCCATGCGGCTCTCGAGCTCGGCGGCCAGCCCCAGCGAGTCGTCGATCACCACCTCACGGAGGTGGTCGATCCCGCCATCGAGTTCCTCGAGCCACGGCGCCATGCGCTGCAGCCGTTCGGCGGTACGGACGTAGAACATCACCGTGCGGTCGACGTAGCGGATCAGCTGCTCGTCCGTGAGGTCACCGATGAGGAGCTGGGCGTGCCGGGGTGTGGCGCCGCCGTTGCCGCCGACGTACAGGTTCCACCCGGTCTCGGTGGCGATCACGCCGACGTCCTTGCCGCGGGCCTCGGCGCATTCGCGAGCGCAGCCGGAGACCGCCATCTTGATCTTGTGCGGCGCGCGCAGTCCGCGGTACCGGTTCTCCATCTGCACGGCCATCCCGACCGAATCCTGCTGGCCGTAGCGGCACCACGAGGTGCCCACGCAGCTCTTGACGGTCCGCAGTGACTTGCCGTAGGCGTGACCGGACTCCATACCGGCGTCGACGAGCCGTTTCCAGATCTTCGGCAGCTCCTCGACCCGTGCGCCGAACATGTCGATGCGTTGGCCCCCGGTCACCTTGACGTAGAGGTCGTGATCGCGGGCGATCTCGCCGATCACGATGAGTTGCTCCGCCGTCACCTCCCCACCGGCCATCCGCGGCACCACCGAGTAGGTGCCGTTCTTCTGGATGTTGGCGAGGAAGTGGTCGTTGGTGTCCTGCAACGCCGCCTGTTCACCGTCGAGGACGTGGTCGGAGCTGGTGGAGGCGAGGATGGACGCGACCGTGGGCTTGCAGATGTCGCAACCGCTCCCACGGCCGAAGCGCTCGATCAGCCCGGAGAACGTCCGGATGTCGGAGACCGTGACGATCTCGAACAGCTCCGACCGGGACTGGTCGAAGTGCTCGCACAGCGCCGTCGACTGCTCGACGCCCTCGGCCTCGAGAACCTGCTTGAGCAGGGGGATACACGAGCCACACGAGGTGCCGGCCCGGGTGCACGACTTGAGTTCGGCCACGTCGCACGCGCCCCCGCAGATCGCCTCGCGGAGGTCGCCCTTGGAGACCGCGTTGCACGAACAGATCTGCGCCTCATCGGGGAGCGCCTCCACCCCGACCCCGCTGTCGCCGCTGGAGGAGCGAGAGATCAGTGAGATCGGGTCGTCCGACGGCAGTGTGCGGCCGACGAGGGGTTTGAGCAGTGAGTACGGCTCGGAATCGCCCACGAACACGCCACCCAGGAGGGTCTTGGCGTCATCGCTCATGACCAGTTTCGAATACGTTCCGGCGACGGGATCGTTGACCACGACCTCGAGGCAACCGGGAGTGACGCCGTGCGCGTCACCGAAGCTCGCCATGTCCACCCCGAGGAGCTTGAGCTTGGTGGACAGGTCGGCTCCGGTGAACTCGCCCTCGCCGCTGAGGATCTTGGCCGCCGCGACCTCGGCGGAGGTGTACCCGGGGCCGACGAGGCCGTAGCAGGTGCCGTCGATGGCCGCGCATTCCCCGATGGCGTAGATGTCCGGGTCGGAGGTCTGGCACCCGAGGTCGGTCAGGATGCCGCCCCGCTCGGCGGTGTCCAGACCGGAGAGCTTCGCTAGCTCGTCCCTCGGTCGCACTCCCGCGGAGAACACCACGAACGCCGAGTCGATGACCGTCGTCTCGCCGGCGTCGTCGGTGAGTCGGACGGTGAGGCCGTCCTCCGTCTGGACGATCTCGGTGCCGGTCACCGAGAGGTGGATGTCGATCCCGAGCTCACGGATGAGCGAGGCGAGGACGTGGCCACCGCCGGAGTCGACCTGGAGCGGCATGAGTCGTTCGTTGCGCTCGACCACGTGCGGAGTGAGCCCGAGCAGGCTCACCGCATTGGCGGCCTCGAGCCCGAGGAGCCCGCCGCCGATGACGACACCGTGGGCGCCCGACCCGGCACTCTCGGCGGCCGTACGGATCCCGTCGAGGTCGTCGAGCGTGCGGTAGACGTGGCATCCCGGGAGATCATGCCCGGGGACCGGGGGCACGAACGCCCGCGAGCCGGTCGCGAGGACCAGCGTGTCGTAGGAGATCCGCTCGCCCGACGAGAGTTCGACCTCCTTGGCTTCGCGGTCGATCCCGGTGACGAGGTGGCCCGACCGGACGGTCACGCGCGGGTCGGCGCCGTGCAGCGCGTCCTCGAGGTGGAGCGACTCGCGGTCCCACGCACCCACGTAGGAGGAGAGTCCGACGCGGTCGTATGCCGGGTCCGTCTCCTCACCGATCACCGTGACGGCGAGGTCGGCAGTGGCCCAACGGGTACCGAGGGTGGAGACGAACCGGTGCGCGACCATTCCGTGTCCGACGACGACGATGTGCTCGGTCATGTGGGGTCCTTCCTTCGAGCCGATGCCGACCACGCTAGGGCGCGCGTGTTGCGCCCTCGTGGCGGTGGATCACGGCTCCGTGACACCTCGCTCACAGGCGTGGGACGGCAGGGTGAGGTACCGGCCCGGGCGCGGGCGTGGAGGGAGGAGTCGTCGGAAAGGACGGGTGTCGATCGGGTGGTGTGGCGGATCGACCCGGGCTGGGCGGCCTCAGTCCAGGGGCAGGAGGTTCGCCGGCGACGTCGAGACCTCCTCGACTCGGTCGCGGTTCTGGCGCAGCGTCTCCCACTCGCCGGCGGGGATCTCCTTGACCAGGCGACGGAGGACGTCGGTGTCCGGGGTGGCCCAGGCGACGGGCATGGGGGAGATGAACTGGTAGAGGTTGTCCCCGCCACGGGCGCTGCGGTTGCCCACCACCGCGACGCAGGGGACACGTTCACCGACGCGGACGTCGTGCCCCGGGATCTTCTCGCAGCTGCGGACCGCCAGGGTCGGGAGCGAGCCGGCGGAGCGGTCGACGGCGCGGTCGACCAGCGCCAGGAGCGTGAGCCCGCGCGGACGTACCTCGGCCACGATCGCCGGCACCAGTTCCGAGGTGGCGTAGGTGTGCGCCATGGACCCCATCTTGCGCGGGATGTACCCGATCATCGCGAGGCAACCGACTGCGAAGACGCCGGCCATTCCGGCGACGAACCACCCCCAGGCGGCGAGGTCCGAGTACAGGAGTACACCGATCCCGGCGGCGAGTACGACGGCGCCGAGGATCCCGGCGGACCACTGCAGGCGACGTACCTCGGCCAGGCTCTCGTTGTTCTTGCGCACCCAGGCGTCGTCCACGGGGACGTCGGCGAGGCGGTACTGCTCGTGCGGTGCTCGGGGCGTGCGATCGGTGGCCATGACCCCAGTATCCCAGGCCCCCTGGTGTGGGTGGTACGTCCCGGGCGGCCGGTGTCGTCCGGGGCGCGTGTGCGCTCAGCCGACCTCGGGGAGCTCCGGGCCGAGCAGGTCGTCGGCGTCCATGATCCGGTAGGCGTACCCCTGCTCGGCGAGGAACCGCTGGCGGTGGGCCGCGTACTCGGCGTCGAGGGTGTCCCGGGAGACCACGGAGTAGAAGTGCGCCTGTCCGCCGTCCTGCTTGGGCCGCAGCAGGCGTCCGAGCCGCTGGGCCTCCTCCTGTCGGGAACCGAACGTCCCCGAGACCTGGACGGCCACACTCGCCTCGGGCAGGTCGATGGAGAAGTTGGCCACCTTCGACACGACGAGCGTGGAGATCTCCCCCGAACGGAAGGCGTCGAAGAGCTTCTCGCGCTCCTTGTTGGAGGTGGAACCCTGGATCACCGGCGCATCGAGCTCGTCCCCCAGCTCCTCCAGCTGGTCCAGGTAGGCGCCGATCACCAGCGTCGGGGCGCCGGCGTGCCGGGCGAGGATGCTCTTGACCACCGCGATCTTGGTCCGGGCGGTCGAGCACAGCTTGTACTTGTCCTCCGCCTCGGCGGTCGCGTAGATCATCCGCTCGTTCTCGGTGAGGGTCACGCGGACCTCCACGCAGTCGGCCGGGGCGATCCACCCCTGCGCCTCGATGTCCTTCCACGGGGCGTCGTAGCGCTTGGGGCCGATGAGGGAGAAGACGTCGCCCTCCCGGCCGTCCTCACGGACCAGCGTGGCGGTGAGCCCGAGACGGCGACGGGACTGCAGGTCCGCGGTCATCCGGAACACCGGTGCCGGGAGCAGGTGCACCTCGTCGTAGATCATCAGTCCCCAGTCGCGGGAGTCGAACAACTCCAGTGCCCGGTGCACGCCCTTCGTCTTGCGGGTGACGACCTGATAGGTGGCGATGGTGACCGGGCGGATCTCCTTGCGTTCGCCGGAGTACTCCCCGATCTCGTCCTCGGTGAGCGTGGTGCGGGCGAGGAGTTCGCGCTTCCACTGCCGCCCGGCGACGGTGTTGGTGACGAGGATGAGCGTGGTGGCCTTGGCGCGCGCCATCGCGGCGGCTCCGACCATGGTCTTGCCGGCCCCACAGGGCAGCACCACCACGCCGGACCCGCCCGCCCAGAAGGAGTCCGCGGCCATCTGCTGATAGTCGCGAAGTTCCCACGGCTCCTCCTCCGAGGACAGGGCGATCTCGTGGGCCTCGCCGTCGACGTAGCCCGCCAGGTCCTCGGCGGGCCAGCCCACCTTCAACAACTCCTGCTTGAGCCGGCCGCGCTCGGAGGCGTGGACGATCACCGTGTCGGCGTCGATCTCGGCCCCGAGCATCGGGGCGATCTTCTTGTGACGCTTGACCTCGGCGAGCACGGCGGCGTCCAACGAGACCAGGACCAGTCCGTGGACCGGGCTCTTGACCAGTTGGAGCCGACCGTACCGGGCCATCGTGTCGGCGATGTCGACCAACAACGGCTGGGGGACGGGGAATCGGGAGTAGGTCACCAGGACGTCCACGACCTGCTCGGCGTCGTGGCCGGCGGCCCGTGCGTTCCACAGTGCCAGCGGGGTGACCCGGTAGGTGTGGACGTGTTCGGGAGCGCGCTCGAGCTCGGCGAACGGGGCCAGCGCCTGGCGGGCGTCGCCCGCCTGCGCGTGGTCGATCTCCAGCAGTACTGTCTTGTCCGACTGGACGATCAGCGGTCCACCACTCACTACGGTTCTCCTCGGTTCTCGCGGGTCCGCCCGGACCCGACCCTCCAGTGTCCCGGAAATCTCCTCAGCGGGTCGGGTCGGCGGGTGGGGTCAGCGGGTGGGGTCCAGGTCGGCCACCGAGATGACGCGGTGCAACGGCAGTGTCACGGCCTCGGCGGAATCGGGCTCGATCCCCTCGATCCGGCCCCCGGTGACGGAGGCGGGGATGACGAGTCGCGACGTCGAGCGGCCCTGTGCGTCGACGACGGACACCGTCACCGCGGTGCCGGAGCCCGCGGCCTCGTGCAGACGGGCGATCGCGGCTTCACCCGTGTACCCGCTCCCCGTGCCGCCCCGGGCCGAACGCACGCGGTCCGCCGAGCGCATCGCCGTGATCGCGGCGCGGAGCTCGGTGGGGGTCGCGGTCCGCGTCGGGACGCGGGGAGCGCGGGGAGAGGGGGTGGCGCGCACGCGGGCGGCCGGACGGGTGAGGGCGACGACGGCGCCGGAGGTGTCCTCGACGACCGGTGCGTATCCGTGGTCGCGGAGAGCCTCCACGAGATCCAGGGGACGTGCCTGGGAGATGAGCACGGTCGGGGCGACCGACCGCAGTGCGCAGCTCTCGGCCACCGGTGACACCAGGACCTGGGCCACGAGCGTCGGATCGTCACAGCGGATGAACGACAGCGCGGCCCCGACCCGGAGTCGGCCGTGTCTGCGGGCCACGTCCTCGATGAGGTAGTCCAGGGACTGGGGCACCGGGGTGATCGAGGTCCGTTCCAACAGGTCGCGGATCCCGGCGGCCGTACGGCCCGAGTCGAGGGCCCTGCGCATCGAGGCCTCGGTCACCCGGTAGGTGGTGGCCGCCCCCGCGGACTCGACGTCGGCGAGCAGCGCGAAGTCCGCGGCGAGCTCCGGGACCAGCGGTCCGGGGGCGAGGATGGTGAGGTCGGCCTGGACGATCACCTCGGAAACGGGGTCGGGGAGTGCGGCCGTCAGGACGGGCTCGAGGTCCTCGACCGTCGGGCTGTCGGGGGTGGTGGAACCGGCGACCAGGAGCCTGGCCGCGCTGGTGGCGGTGGTCCCGACGACGAGGCCGAGCCGTCTCGCCTCGGCGACCGTCTGCGTGCACGGCCGGGACCCGGCTCTCGAGAACCACACCGGCGAGAACCAGCGCACCACCTCCGGCAGCAGGGCGTCGCCCGGGTCGGACGCCGGGTCGAGCCGGGAGAGCGCGCGCAGGACCCTCTCTCGTTCGCCCGCCGCGGGCGGGCCGATCGGGTCGCCGAGCGCAGGGACCGTGCCCCCTCCCTCGAGCTCGGCACCGACCCGCCACGCCGCGCGCGGCATCGACCACCAGGCCAGGACGAGCTCCGCCCAGCGCCGCGCGCGATCCCGGGCGGCCCAGATATCAGCGGCCTCCGTGGGCGCCCACACCGAGTCGAAGGCGGTGTCGCCGACGTCGGCGTCGCCCACCCCGATGAGGCCGGCGGCCGCGAGGACCTCGAGCAGCAGGGGGAGCTCGTGTTCGGTGACCCCGGCGGCCCGGGCGACACGGCGGAGCTCGCGGACACCCACTCCTCCGGCCTTCAGGGTGGCGGCCGGGTGGACGGACAGCGTCGCGAGGAGAGCGTCGCATCGGTGCAGGAGGTCGAGGGCGGCCACGCCCCCGGAGGCGTCGACCCTGGTGGCGGAGGTGCTCTTCCTGGTGGACCCGGTCTTCGCGGTGCCGCCGTTCCTCGTGTCGGGCCCCGCCCAGGCGGGCACGTCGAGCAGCGAGGAGCCGCCGGGGCGGGCTCCGTGCCGGGCCCGGTCCAGTGAGTGGGCCCGGGGTACGACAACCTCGCCGTCCTCGGTTCCGGTGAGCTCGGCGAGTCCGGCATCGGCGAGTTCGGCCGCCGCGGCGCGGACCGCGTCCGAGGCGCCCGGACCGAGGGCCCCGACCGGTGTCCGGCCGCGGGCGATGGCCTCGAGAACTCCCAGTGCCCGGTCCGACAGGCCGCTCCACGCGGTGTCGAGCCCGGCCCCGACTGGCTCTCCGGGACGGGGAGCGGCCACCGGAGCCGCCTCGACCGCCGCGCCGGTGACGGGGACGATCCGGGCGTGCGCCGGGTCGCCCCAGAACAGCGCGAGATCCCGGAGGGTGCCCACTGCCGCGCGGAGAGCCGGCTCGTCGTCGTCGACACCCAGCCGTCCCGACACCGCGCCGAGTGGAACGGGGCCGGAATCGGCGCCGAGCGCCGCAGCGGTGGACAGCACCAGTAGCTCGGGCCACGTCAGGGTGTTCATCGCGCGCGCCGTCGACGCCGGCAGCCGCAGCCGGGAGGCGAGCACGTCGAGCGAGGCCGGGGGAGGGGTGGCCACGTCCGCGCGCAGCTCGCACAGGCGGACGAGGGTGTCATCGGACAGGCCGGCCAACCAGGCGGGAAAATCGGGTTCGCCGCTGGTGGGGTGTCGGGTCGTGACGCGCGAGGGGGACATGTCCGCACCAGCCTAGTGAGGTCCGGCGGCCGGCGAGTACCGGTGACGGTGGGATCAGACCCGGTTGCTGACGGATCGGGCCCGAGGTGAGAGAATGAACACGTGGCTGCCAAGAAACTGACCTACGACAACCCGGGATGGCCCGACGACTCGTTCGGCGAGCACCCCGTGACCGAACTAGCTGCGCTCGTGGCGGGGGGACTGTCCCCCTTCGGACAGGAGATCTTCCCGTTGCCGCAGCGGCGCCTGGACTACGTCCACCCGGACCCCGTGGTCCACAGGACCGTGTACCAGCCCCGCTGACCCCCGGCACGCGCGGGACACGACGACAGGGCCGCCCTCCCCGTAGGGAGTGGCGGCCCTGTCGTCGCGGTCTGGTCGAGCGGTATCAGTTGGCCAGGTAAGTGGAGAAGAAGCCGTCCACGGCCGACTGGTTGTCGGCGTACGCGGCGTCCACGAGATCCTTGTTGGCCTGGTAACCGTCCGTGATCGGGAGCGCGATGCCGCGCCCCTCGGCGAACGCGGAGAGCGTCGCCACATGGTCGGCGGCGGTGACGGCCTCCGGTGCCGCGGGGGCGGCCGGGGCCGCGGGAGCGGGGGCGGGGGCCGCCTGGGCGACGTCACGGGGCGTCGGGGCGGAGTTCAGTCCGAGCTTGGCCGAGCAGGCGGGCCACGCTCCCCAGCCCTGGCCGGCGAGGGTCTTCTCGGCGATCGCGATCTGCTGCTCGCGGGTGGCCTGGTTGGCGGTCGGCGCGTACTGCGTGCCGCCGTAGGCCGCCCAGGTGCTCGGCGAGAACTGCAGGCCACCGTGGTAGCCGTTGCCGGTGTTGATGCCCCAGTTGCCGCCGGCCTCACACTGGGCCAGACGGTCCCAGTCGGAGTCCGGGGCGGCGCTCGCGGCCGGTGCGAGGGCGAGCCCGGCGGCGGAGAACGCGGTGCCCGCGAGGACGACCTTCACCGCCGTCCTGGGCGCGGAGGCGGGGGTGGCAGCGCGGTGGCGTCCGGTGTTCGAGGTCATATACGCGTCAGTCCTTTTCACTCTGTGCCTACGGGGTGAGCTGTCGGGTTCGGACGAGTGCGCCCGGCCGCCTGCGGCGGCTTCACCCCCAGGCGACCTGAGGTCGCCGGCCCGTGGTGGGCCCTGATCGGGTCCCCCGTCCCCGCCCGGTAACGGTCAGTGTCGCATCGGCCGCAGGGCGGGGTTAGGTGGTGCGTCCGATGCCAACTCGCTGACGAGTCTGCATCGAACTGTAGCGGCTTGATGCCGGATCGTCACCATTCTGAGATAAAACCAGGTCGCAGAGGTCGACGGCCTCGGCGTTATCTGCTCGTTACCAGCGAGTTCGAGAAGTGGTGGGTCTGGTCACACCCTGGGAGGCCGCGAGCCCAGGATCGCGTACAGCAGGCCCAGGAGGAATCCGACCGGGGTGAAGACCATCGCACCCACGTAGAGGACGGTGGGTGCGTCCCGACCGAGGACGAGCGGGGTGGCCGCGGCGAGAACCGTGAACACCACTCCGACCGCGAAGATGGCCAGCGCCGCGACGAACAGGCCGCGGCGTCGCGGGCGGGTCGGGGCGGGCTCGGCCGTGCGGGGTGCCCAGGGATCGGGGTCGTCGGCGGGTCGTCGAGCGTCTGAGGTCACACGGGGAGGCTACCGGCCCCGCGGGGGCGGCGGACCAACGCGTGGGCGAGGGTAGTCTCTGAGGTTGGTCGAGGTTGCCGGGCGTGCGTGCGCACGCCCGTGTGGAGAGGTGGTTCGCGGTGCCCAGTGGCAGGGTCAAGTGGTACGACGCGGAGAAGGGCTTCGGCTTCCTGTCCCACGAGGGCGGGGAGGACGTCTACGTCCGCTCGGACGTGCTCCCGGAAGGGGTGGACACCCTCCGGCCCCGCCAGCGCGTGGAGTTCGACATGGTCTCGGGCCGGCGCGGCCCGCAGGCCCTGCGCGTGGTCGTCCACGAGGAGCCCTCCGTCGTCCAGGACCGCGCGCCTCGTGGCGGCCCCAGGCACTCGGCCGACGAGCTGCACGGGATGGTCGAGGACATGATCAAGGTGCTCGAGACGACCGTCCAGCCGGAGCTGCGTCGCGGCCACCGTCCCGACCACAAGGTGTCGGGGCGCGTGGCGTCCGTGCTCCGTGCGGTCGCCCGCGAACTGGACGCGTGACCGGCCTGCTCACCCCTCGTAGGTGACGCCGACCGACCACTCGCCGTTGAGGATGGTCTCGGAGCCGTCGGCCGCGTAGACGATCGCGACCGCGCGGATCGCCAGGCCCTCGATCCGGCCCTCGTCAGGGAGGGTGACCGGGATGAGGAGCTCGCCCGGCCCGTCCGGTCCGACGGTGTACTCGCGCACCCCGTCGGCGCGGATCTCGTAGACGTCGAGGGTGGCCCGGCGCAATTCCACCGGGAGCCGGACGGTGAGGGTGTGTTCACCCCGTACGGTGAACTCGCCCACCGGGTTGCTGTAGCTGGTGCCGTCGAGGTCCGTGGCGGTGAACGGGAGCACCTCGACGTGGTCGCGATCGGTGGCGACGGTGATCGCGGGCAGCGCCCCGTGGCGGGAGACGGATCCCTGCCACGCACCGACGATCGCGGCGACCATGATGATCATCCACGCCAGGATCGCCCAGGTGACGGGACGGACGCGGGGGCCGGAAGAGGGGGCATCGCTGGGGGAGCTCACTCCTCCATTCTGCCGAGCAGTCGGGCGCCCAACGCACGGGGGTCGCGTGGGACACCCGGGAACCTCGGTCGGTTGCCGCCGAGACCGGGGACCAGGGTGGACCCGTGCGCGGTGAGCAGCGACTGACCGAACAGCAGGGCGCCCACGGCCGCTATCGCGGAGAACCCGATCGCGAAGTCCGGCGGCAGCAGGACGCCGAGGGCGCCCCCGGAGACCCAGGCCAACTGCAGGGCCGTCTCGGAGCGTCCGAACGCCGAGGAGCGTGCGGAGTCCGGGATGTCGGTCTGGATCGACGCGTCGAGGGCCACCTTGCCGAGGGCGCTGCACACCGCCGCGATCAGCGCGAGACCCGCGGCCGCCCAGATCGTGCCGAGCAGCGCGGCGACCACCGCCGCCGCCAGTGCCGCCCCCGCCGCGGTCGAGGTGATCCGGCCCGGTCGGCCCAGGGGGAGGCGGGCGCCCACCGCGTTGCCCGCGAAGGTACCGAGTCCGCCGGCCGCTCCCGCGATCGCGAGGATCCCGGCCTGCTCCGCGGCCGAGGCGTTCTCCTGGGCCTTGGCCACGAAGGCCAGGAACAGGGTGAGGAAACCGGTCATGAAACGGACCATGGACACGGCCCACAGGTCGGCGAGCACGTTCCGGCCGAGGGGCCTGGTGAGGACAGCCTTGAGTCCGCTGGTGAGGGGATGGCCGCCGTCCACGCGCAAGGTCGCGGACTCCTCGTCCAGGGAGGCCTCGGCGTGCGCGGGGATGGTCATCGCGACGTACGCCGCCACGAGCGCGACCCCCGCGAGCAACCACAGGGCGGCGTGGGAGTCCCACACCCACGCCACGGCCCCGGCCACGCCGCCGGCGATCAGCGACCCGCAGATGTGACCGAGCACCGTCAGGCGGGAGTTCGTCCTGACCAGGTCGAGAGCGGGTGGCAGGACGTGAGGGGTGATCGATGCCTTGACCACGCCGAACGTCTTGGACAACACGAGCATCCCCAGCGCCAACGGGTACAGCAGCCAGGAGTCGAAGTTGAGCGCGAGGACCACCGCGAGCACCGCCCGGAGGGTGAACGTCAGCGACACGGTGAGGCGCCGCCCTCCGCGCAGGCGGTCCAGAGCCGGCCCGATCACCGGGGCGATCAGTGCGAACGGCGCCACCGTCACCAGGAGGTAGAGGGCCACGTTGCCGCGGGACTCGGCGGTGGCGGCGGAGAAGAACAGTGTGTTGGCCAGGGCGACGGCGAGGATGGCGTCGCACGCGAAGTTGGCGACGGTGACGTAGCTGAGCTGCGAGAGCCCCGAGCGGTCCGCTCCGTCGGCGTGAAAGACCCGCCGCACACCCCGACCCGTCGTGGCGGCGGCCCGTCGTGCCGGCCCGGGGGAACGGTCACCCAATGAGGCGCACCTCGTACATCGACGTCCAGAGCTTCCCGGTGAGCAGGACGTTCTCGGACCCGGGCAGCGCGGCGATCCCGTTGAGCACCCCGTCCGGGTCGGCTGGTCGGGGCTGCTCGAGTCCGGAGGCGTCGTAGATGGAGGTGACCGCTCCGGTGGCCGGGTCGATGCGGATGATCTCGTCGGTCATCCACACGTTGGCGAGAACGGTGCCGTCCGCGCACTCGAGCTCGTTGATGCGCTCCACGGGTGTCCCGCCGGACGTCACCCTGACCGACCCGGTGGGCTCGAAGGTGACGGGGTCCCGGAAGGTCAGTTCGTCGGAACCGTCACTCATGATCAGCCGCGAGCCGTCACTGCACAGGCCCCATCCCTCGCCCTCGTACGACGCCTCGGAGCGGACCTCCAGTGTCTCCGGGTCGCGGTTGTGTGCGGTCCCGTTGGTCCAGGTCAGGGTCCAGAGGGTGTCCGGCGTGACGGCCAGGCCCTCTCCGAACTCGTCGTCGGCCATCGGCACGGTCACGACGGGCCCCTCACCGTCGAGGGGGCGGCGCTGCACCACCGAGCCCCCGAGCCGGCCCGTCGACTCGTAGACCCGGTCGTCCACCACCTGCAGGCCCTGGGTGAACAACCGGGGATCGTGCTCCAGGGTCCGGACGACCTCGACGGAACCCCGTGCGGGCCGGGGGTCCGACGGGCCCACCGGGACCTGCGCGCGGGCCGAGCCGCCGGAACCGGAGCCGGAATCGACCGGAAGGCTCGACGACGCGAGTGAGGCGCCGGTGGACGTCGTTCCGCCGGCGTCGTCGGAACCGGTCGCGGAGCAGGCCGCGACGGCGCCGACGAGGAGGAGTGAGACGGCGAGAGGGCCGACGGGGCCGGAGACGCTGCGCATGCCCCAAGGATGCCGTACGACGGGCCGGGCCGCGACGTCGACGCCATCATGCGCATAATGGGTCGGGTGAACACCGAGGTAGGCACGGATCAGGAGGCGGTCCCCGTGAGCACCGATCAGGCGTCCGGCTTCGACGAGGCACTGCGTGCCCGTCTGGCCTCGGGCGTCGACGTGGCACGGGCGGCTGTCGAGGAATTCGCCGCCGACGGGGTGGGAGGCCACCTCGGGATCGTCGTCGAGGCGCCCTTCACCACCACCCACCGGTTCGCCTCGGACCTCGCCGGGTACCGCGGGTGGTACTGGGCCTGTGTGCTCGCCCTGGTCCCCGGAGGCGAGTTGACGGTCGACGAGATCTCGCTCCTGCCCGGTCCCGACTCCGTGGTGGCCCCCGAGTGGGTGCCGTGGGAGAAGAGGATCCGCCCGGGTGATCTCGGCGCGGGCGATCTCCTGCCGCCCGCGGAGGACGACGAGCGGCTGGTCCCCGGTCAGTTCCTCACCGGAGACGTCGACGTCGACGAGGTCGCGGGACCCGTGGGACTCGGTCGGCCCCGGCACCTGAGCAGGGAGGGCCGATCGGCGGCCGCCGCCCGGTGGGCCGCCGAGCGCGGGCCGGACACCGAGATCGCGCGGGGCGCCAAGCACCACTGCGGCACGTGCGGTTTCCTGGTCCCCGTCGCCGGAGCGCTGGGGGCGATGTTCGGTGTGTGTGCCAACGAGTACTCGGCTGACGGACAGGTGGTCCACCTCGAGTACGGCTGCGGTGCCCACAGCGAGGTGCAGGTGAGTGCGGACTCCGCGGCCCCGGTGGCCGAGGCGTACGACGACGCCGCCGTGGACGTGGTGGTCCTGCCCCAGCAACTGGCGGCCTCCGCCGCACGAGCGCGGGGCGACATCGGACAGGACACAGCGGGACAGGACACCGCCGCGCAGGGCGACGCGGACCAGGACGACGCGGGAGAGACCGGCCGGCCGGACAGTGGCGCCGGGTCTGACGGGGCCGACCGGACCTGACCCCGGGAACCGGGCCGGGCCCTCAGACCTGGTCGAAGTCGAGACCGCTCTGTGCGCCCGCGCTGCCCCGGAGGACCGCGCGTCGCTGGAGGGCGTAGACGAGGGTGCCGAGCGCGCCCACGCCCACGCCCACCGCGCACAGGACGACCGTCCGCATGTCGACCTCGTCCACGAGCATCGCGGCCAGGAGGGCGATGGTCCACGCGAGTGTCCCGATGATGACGACGGGCCGCGGATCCAGCAGGTAGGCCGGGATCCCCGGCACCCGCGGGTCGGTCGACTGGTCCGTCATGACCGCGACGCTACCGCAGGCGGGGGGCCGGTTACTCTATGACGGTTCCTCACCCACCGCCAGGAAGGTCTCCAGATGTCGCAGAGCACCGAGGCCCCGTCGCAGCCCCCAGCCCGGCTCGGGGCGGTCGACCGGTACTTCAAGATCAGCGAGCGCGGCTCGACGGTCGCTCGCGAGGTGCGCGGCGGGCTCGTCAGCTTCTTCGCGATGGCCTACATCATCATCCTCAACCCGCTGATCCTCGGCTCGGGTGTCGACGTCGAGGGCAACCAACTGTCGATCGTCGAGATCGCCGCGGTCACGGCGTTCACCGCCGGCGTGATGACCGTCGCGTTCGGTGCGATCGCCCGGTACCCGTTCGCCTTCGCCACCGGCCTCGGCATCAACTCGCTGGTCGCCGTCACCATCGCCCAGCAGGTCACCTGGGCCGAGGCGATGGGTCTGGTGGTCATCGAGGGCGTCATCATCGTCATCCTGGCGGTGACCGGTTTCCGCACCGCCGTGTTCAACGCGGTGCCCGCGGAACTCAAGGCGGCCATCGCCGTCGGTATCGGCCTGTTCATCGCCATGGTCGGTGTGGTCGACTCGGGCTTCGTGCGGCGCATCCCCGACGCCGCCGGCACCACGGTCCCGGTCGGACTGGGCATCGAGGGATCGATCGCCTCGTGGCCGACCTTCGTCTTCGTGGTCGGCCTCCTGCTCTGTGGCGTCCTCGTGGCGCGTCAGGTCCGGGGCGGTCTGTTCATCGGCATCGTGGTCACCGCGATCTTCTCGGTCATCGTCGAGGCGATCACGAACGCCGGGCCCTCCTTCGTCGACGGTGAGCCCAACCCGACCGGGTGGGGTCTCGCGGTGCCCGGCATCCCCGACTCACTCGGCGGACTGCCCAACCTGTCCCTGATCGGACAGGTCGACCTCATCGGCGCGTTCATCCGCATCGGGCCGCTGGCCGCTGGACTGTTCGTCTTCACCCTGCTGCTCGCCAACTTCTTCGACGCCATGGGCACCTTCACCGGCCTCGGCAAGGAAGCCGAGCTCATGGACGCCAAGGGCAACCTGCCCAACATGAAGGCCGCTCTGGTGGTCGAGGGGTTCGGTGCCGTCGCCGGCGGTCTGACCTCGTCGTCGTCGAACACGGTGTTCCTCGAGTCGGCCTCCGGCATCGCGGAGGGTGCCCGGACCGGCCTGGCCAATATCGTCACCGGTGGCCTGTTCCTGTTGGCGATGTTCTTCACGCCGCTGTACGAGGTCGTCCCGGTGGAGGCCGCGGCGCCCGCCCTGGTGATCGTCGGTGCGCTGATGATCGCCCAGATCAGGGCCATCGACCTCAGCAACTTCGCGGTCGCGCTGCCGGCGTTCCTCACGATCGTGGCGATGCCGTTCACCTACTCCATCGCCAACGGCATCGGCATCGGGTTCATCGCCTGGGTCGTCATGGCCACCGCCACCGGCAGGGGGCGCACCGTGCACCCGATCCTGTGGATCGTCGCGGTCGCGTTCGTCGTCTACTTCGGCATCGGGCCCATCACCGACGCGCTGAACTGACCGGGTCCCGCCCCGTGCTCGTCGTCGACGTCTCCGATCCCGCCGATCCCCGGTTGGACGATCTCCGCGACCTCAACCACTCCGACCGCCGACCCGATCTGCCCGGTGGCCGGGGTCTGGTGATCGCGGAGGGCACCTACGTGGTGGGCCGCATGCTGGTGTCGCGGTTCCGGCCACACGTCCTGCTCGGCACGGACACGCGCCTGCAGCAACTGCGGCGCGAGGCCGCGGCGGAGGGGTGGGACGCCGACGAGCGGGCCTCCGGCGCCGTCTACCTCCGCACCACCAAGGACGTGCTGAGTGAGGTGATCGGGTTCCGGTCCAGCCGCGACATCCTGGCGGCGGCCGAACGACCGGCACCACTGGGGGTCGGCTCCGTGGTGGACGGCGCCCGCACCCTCGTGGTGCTCGAGGGCGTCAACGACCCGGAGAACCTCGGGGCCATCTTCCGCAACTGCGCTGCACTGGGGGTCGACGGGGTGCTCTTCGGCGCCTCGACCGGGGACCCGCTCTACCGGCGGGTCGTGCGCGTGTCCATGGGACACGTCCTGCGGTTGCCGTTCGCGCACCTGCCGGGGACCCCCACCACGTGGCAGCACTCCCTCGACGACCTGCGCGCGCGGGGCTTCCGGAGCGTGGCACTGACCCCCTCGGCCGATATTCCCCTCGCGCGCGCGGTCGCGGCCGACAAGGTGGCGTTCGTCCTGGGGGCGGAGGGGCCCGGACTCACCGAGCACGCCATGCGGGCGTGTGACGTCAGGGCCTCGATCCCCATGGCGGCGGGGACGGACTCGCTCAACGTGGCGACGGCCGCGGCGGTGGCGTTCTACGAGCGCTCGCGGGAGCACTGATCGCGAGCATTGACCCGGCATCCCGCGCGGGCTCGTGAGGACGGTCGCCCGGGTCGGTCAGCGCGGGGTGTACATGATGATCCCGACCCCGGCCAGGCACAACAGCGCCCCGGTGACGTCCCAGCGGTCCGGGCGGAAGCCGTCCACCGCCATCCCCCAGAGGAGCGAACCGGCGACGAAGACCCCGCCGTAGGCGGCCAGGATCCGGCCGAAGTGGGCATCGGGTTGGAGGGTGGCGACGAACCCGTACGCGCCGAGGGCCGCCACGCCCAGGCCCATCCAGAGCCACCCGCGGTGCTCGCGGACGCCCTGCCACACCAGCCACGCACCGCCGATCTCCAACAGTGCCGCCAGGCCGAAGAGCAGTACCGATTTCGCGACGATCATGGGGACCACCGGGCGGCCACCGCTCGCCTCGCGTCGACCCGGGGGACCGGCACCTGGGCTACCGCCGGTTCGAGAGCGTGCGGGACACCGCGGCCGCCAGTCCGCGCACGGTGCCCCCGAGCAGCCCGGCGGCTCTGCGGGCGGCTCCGCCGGCCGGATTCGACACCCGGGCCACCGCCCGGGTGAACGGTGCCTGCTCGTAGTCGTCGTCGGCGTACGGGGTGGACGGGTTCCCGCCGGCCGCGGCGTCGTCCCCGCGGCCGCCCCTCTGGTTGGCGGCATGGAGTTCGGCGCGTCCGGGCGCACCCACGACGTGCAGTGCGGCCCCGGTCGGCGCGGCGCGTTGGCGGACCTCGCGGCGGCCGTCGGTGGCGAACCCGTGCACGGGGACGTCGAGGCCGCCCGGGTCGAGGTCGAAACCCAGCCAGGCGCGGTGTGCTGCGTGGAGTAGCGACGACGGCGAGAAGGGCAGCGCGAGCGGGGTGTGGTCGGCCCCCTCCAGCGGGAACTCACCCGCCCAGTACGGCCGTTCGAACGGCAGGGGCATGCCCTCGTCCTCGACGATCCGGTCATCGGCCCCGGCGAACGAGCGGACGAGCCGGCCCGACTCCCAGCGCGCGAACCCGCTCACCCCGGTGTCGGGGTCGTGCGAGAACAGCAGGACGGTGGGGGCCTCGACGAGGCTCAACCACCTGTCCTCGGTCGCCGACGGCGGCCCTGCCTCCTCGAGCTGGATCTGGAGGACGGTCAGCCCGGGAAACGACCCCACGTAGACCTCCCCGGGTCCGGTCGAGGCCGAACGGTTGAGCGGGAACGCCCCCAGCGAGGCGACGGTGACGGTCGGGAAGAGGCGGGAGAGCAGTCGCCGGGCGAACCCGGGGTCCGAGGGGTGGCCCGACCTGATGGGCGCGGCGGGGTCGTCCGTGCCCAGGTACCAGAAGGTCGCGACGTGGTGGCTCATGACGGTGACTCAGTCGTCCTTACCGCGGACCCCGAGCAGGACGTCCTCCCACGACGGCATGGTGGGGTGCCGACGGGTGGTGCGACGCTCGGGTTCGGCCGGCGGGTGCTGCAGGAAGTGGTCGTCGACGGGCGTCGTCGACCCGGGGGAGTGCTCGGCGGCGGGCCGGGACTGCTCCTCCGGATCGGCCGCGGGCTCCCGCCGCGGGGAGGCGCCGGGCGCGGGCACCGCACGGATCGGCGGGGGGCCCGGCGGGAGAGGGGGAGGGGAGGAGACGGTGCGCAGGGCGGTGGCCCGGGAGGGGTCGAGGATGTGCTCGGCCTCGCCGTCGAGCGCCCGGGCCGAGCCCCCGTGGGAGTCGGGGACGAAGGACCAGGTGGCGGAGGCGTCGTCGGACAACCCGGCGGGCCAGGAGGTACGCACGATCCACCCGCCGGCCCGGTCGCGCCAGGCGTCCCAGGCGACGACGTCGGGATCGATGCCGCGGTGGTCGAGAGCGGACTCGACCCGTTCGGCGAGGGTGTCGAGCGCGGGTCCGTCCGGCAGCACCGGATGCGACGAGCGGGCCAGGTCGGCGGCGTTCGCACGTTCGAGCAGGACCGGGACGGCGAACCCCTCGATCCGGGACATCGGCACCCCGGCGTCGGCGGCGACGTCCTCGGGTGCCGCGCCGTGCCGGATACGGTCCTGGATCTCGCGCGGGCGCAGTGTGCCGGTGACGGGCACGCGCCGGGCGTCGACCGAGGGCACCGCCTCGCCTCGCGCGGCGGCGCGGAACCGGTCGTCGAGGGGGAGGGTGAACTTCTCATCGGAGTCCGGGGCCTCACACTCGACCACCGACGAGTCGGCATCCACCCCGATGATCCTCAGCTTCCGCATGCCGCCTCCTGAACTCCTCGTGGTCCCGTGGGCGGCTCGATGTGGCGCGCACCCGGGTCCTGGGCGCTGCTGCACATGGTAGGGCAGCGCAGCCCACCCGGCGCGGTGACGGGCCGGGTGGGCTGCGGAAAAACCGTGCGGGTGCGTCCGTGGGCGACGCGGGGACGTCGGGTCAGGCGAGCTGGCCCACCACGTGGTCGATGCAGCGGGTCAGCCGCGTGACGTCCTCGGGGTCGATGGCCGGGAACATGCCCACGCGCAACTGGTTGCGGCCGAGCTTGCGGTAGGGCTCGGTGTCGAGGATGCCGCCCGCGCGCAGCGCCTTGGCCACCGTGGCCGCGTCGATCTTCTCGTCGAGGTCGATCGTGCCGACCACCTGCGAGCGGTGCCCGGGCTCCGTGACGAACGGCGTGGCGTACTCGCTGGCCTCGGCCCAGTCGTAGAGCCGCGACGACGAGTCCCTGGTCCGGGCCACGCACCAGTCCAGGCCGCCCTGGGTGTTCATCCACTCGATCTGGTCGGCGAACATCAGCAGGGTCGCCACCGCCGGCGTGTTGTAGGTCTGGTTCTTGGCCGAGTTGTCCACCGCGGTGGGCAGCGACAGGAAGTCCGGGCACCAACGATCGGTGGCCGCGATCTCGGCGACCCGCTCGAGGGCGGCCGGGCTCATGATGGACACCCAGATGCCGCCGTCGGAGGCGAAGCACTTCTGCGGCGCGAAGTAGTAGACGTCGGCGTCGTTCATGTCGACCGGGAGGCCGCCCGCGCCGGACGTGGCGTCGATGGCGACCAGGGCGTTCTCCGAACCCGCCGGGCGGGACACGGGGACCATCACCCCGGTGGAGGTCTCGTTGTGGGCCCAGCCGATCAGGTCCACGGACGGGTCCGAGGTCGGTTCCGGGGCCGACCCGGGCTCGGCGGAGATGACGACGGGGTCCTGCAGGAACGGCGCGCCACCGGTGACCTTGGCGAACTTGGACGAGAACTCCCCGTAGGTCAGGTGCAGGGACTTCTCCCTGACCAGGCCGAACGCCGCGGCGTCCCAGAACGCCGTGGTCCCGCCGTTGCCCAGCACCACTTCGTATCCCTCGGGCAGGGAGAACAGGGACGACAGGCCCTCGCGCACCCGGCCGACCACGTTCTTGACCGGCGCCTGCCGGTGGCTCGTGCCCATCACGGTGGTGGCGGCGTCGGACACGGCCGCGATCTGCTCGGGACGGACCTTGGACGGGCCGCACCCGAACCGTCCGTCGGCGGGCTTGAGGTCGGCGGGGATGGTGGGCAGCTGATCGCTCATGCTCTTGGGGTGCCGTTCCTTGTCGTGGGATGTCGGATCGTCTCCATCGTAGTCCGGGCCGTCCCGGGCCCGGAGTAGCGTCTGGGACATGGAGGATCCAGTACTCGAACCGGCCGACTTCGACACGATGCGGGTCGGCTACGGCCTGCACCCCCGGTTGGATGTGGCCGATCTGCAGGGCGACTGGTTGCCGCTGTTCGCGGCGTGGCTCGACGAGGCCGGGCGTCGGGGGGTGCGTGAGCCCAACGCGATGGTGCTCGGCACCGTCGGTACCGACCGTCGGCCGTCGACCCGGACGGTGCTGTGCAAGGGTGCCGACGAGCAGGGCCTGACCTTCTTCACGACGACGAGCTCGCGCAAGGGCACCCAGCTGGCCGAGTCCGGCTACGCATCCGCCACCTTTCCCTGGTTGGTGGTGGAGCGGCAGGTCCACGTGGAGGGCCCCTGCCATCCGCTGGACCGGGCGGACAGCCTCGCGTACTGGCGCACGCGCCCCAGGGGCTCGCAGGTGGCGGCCTGGGCCTCGGAACAGTCCCAGCCGGCGGCGACGGTCGAGGAGTTGGAGTCGCTCTACGCGGTGGCGCAGGAGAGGCTGGCGGACGTCGACGAGGTCCCGATGCCCGACCGGTGGGGTGGCTACAGGCTCCGCCCGGACCGAGTGGAGTTCTGGCAGGGGGGCCGGGACCGCTTCCACGACCGGGTCGAGTGCCTCCGCCGGGAGGACGGGTGGACGGTTCGGCGACTGCAGCCCTGATGAGCGTCGTCACCGCCCGGTGGTGGTCCGCCCGTGGATACGGGCCCGGGGGGAGTGGGCCGGAGCACGCTTCGGAACCACGGCAGGCCTCACGGTAGGGTGTGGCACAGCACATTCGTGGCGGGACTTGGCCGCCGGGACCAGTCGTCGGAGAGGGAATCGCGTGACCGCAGGCTCGAACGGTTCGGACCGCAAGGCAACACTGTCCTACCCCGGCGGTGAACTCGAACTAGACGTCGTCGACGCCAGCGTCGGGAGCGATGCGGTGCAGCTCGGTCCGCTGTTGGCCAAGACGGGGATGACCACGCTCGACGTGGGGTTCGTCAACACCTCCGCGTGCACCTCCTCGATCACCTACATCGACGGTGGCGAGGGGATCCTGCGTCACCGCGGGTACCCGATCGACCAACTCGCGGCAGGCGCCTCGTTCCTCGAGGTCTCCTATCTGCTCATCTACGGTGAGGACCCCACCGAGGCGCAGCTCGCCGAGTTCACCGACAAGGTGCTCGGCGAGACCACGTTGCCCGGCCAGATGATGCCGCTGCTGCAGGCCTTCCCGCGGGACACCCACCCCATGCCGGTCTTCTCCGCCGGCGTGAGCCTGTTCGGTACGCATGGCGACGACCTGGACATCGACGACCCCAAGGCCGTCGACCTGGCGACCGCCAGGCTGCTGGGCCGCGGCCCGACGCTCGCCGGTGCCATCGAGCGCATCCGCTCGGGCCACGACGCCGTCGACCCGGATCCCTCTCTCGGTTACGTCCGCAACTTCCTCCGGATGACGTTCGGGCCGGACTACGAGGTCACCGACGAGGTCGCCGACGCACTCGACATGTTGCTGGTGCTCCACGCCGATCACGAGCAGAACTGCTCCACCTCGACCGTCCGCATGGTCGGCTCCTCCGAGGCCCCGCTGTACGCCTCCATCACCGGCGGCATCAACGCGCTGTACGGGCCACTGCACGGCGGCGCGAATCAGGCTGTGCTGGAGATGCTCGAGCGGATCGACGCCGAGGGCGGCGACGCGACCGACTACATGGACCGCGTCAAGAACAAGGTCGACGGCGTCAAGCTCATGGGCTTCGGCCACCGCGTCTACAAGAGCTACGACCCGCGCGCCCAGATCGCCAAGAAGCACGCGCACGCGCTGCTGTCGCAGAGCAACGATCCGCTCCTGGAGATCGCGCTCAAGCTCGAGGAGACAGCACTGGCCGACGACTACTTCGTCGAGCGCAAGCTCTACCCCAACGTGGACTTCTACACCGGTCTCATCTACCGCGCGATGGGCTTCCCGACCGAGATGTTCACCGTGCTGTTCGCGCTCGGCCGGATGCCCGGTTGGATCGCACACTGGCGCGAGATGCGCGAGGATCCGTCCACCAAGATCAACCGCCCGCGCCAGGTCTACACCGGCCCGGCCGAGCGGACGTTCACGCCGATCGGTCAGCGTTGACCACCTAGGAGAGACCATGGACAAGCCCGAGATCGACAGGCCGACGGGCCCCGCGCCCACGGACCTCGTCACCGAGGACCTCACGGTGGGGGACGGCGCAGAGGCGGTGGCCGGTGGCAACGTCACCGTCCACTACGTCGGCGTCGACTACGAGACCGGCGAGCAGTTCGACTCCTCGTGGGACCGTGGCGAGTCCATCACCTTCCCGCTCAACGGGCTCATCCAGGGCTGGCAGGAGGGGATCCCGGGCATGAAGGTCGGCGGTCGCCGCCAGTTGGTCATCCCGCCGGACAAGGCCTACGGCACCTCCGCGGCCCTGCATCCGCTCGGCGGGAAGACCCTCGTCTTTGTGATCGACCTGCTCGACGCCTGACCAGTTAGTCGCACGACGCGCGCACGCCCCGACCACCCACCAGGGAGGTCGGGGCGTGCGTCGTCTGGAACCGTCCAGCTGCCACAGGCTCGAGCCCTACCCCTGCTGCCGCAGGCTCGAGCCCTACCCCTGCTGCCGCAGGCTCGAGCTCTACCCCTGCTGCCGCAGGAAGGGAGTCAGGGCGTCGAGCACCCCGGGATCCTCGATCGTCGACGGGACCCGGACGTCCTCCTGACCATCGGCGATCTGCCTCATGGTCTTGCGCAGGATCTTGCCCGACCTGGTCTTGGGCAGACCCTGGACCACGGTGCAGTCCCGGAACGTGGCCACCGCGCCGATCTCCTCGCGGACCATCGCGACCAGCTCGGCCCGCAATTCCTCCGGGTCCCGGACCTGCCCGGATTTGAGGACCACATAGCCGACCGGGCGCTGGCCCTTGAGCTCGTCCCTCACCCCGATCACCGCGGCCTCGGCCACGGCGGGGTGAGTGGCGATCACCGCCTCCATCGAACCCGTCGACAGGCGGTGTCCGGCCACGTTGATGACGTCGTCGGTCCGGCCCATCACGTAGACGTACCCGTCGGAGTCCACGTACCCGCCGTCCCCGGTCGAGTAGTACCCCTCGAACACGGACATGTACGAGGAGACGAACCTCTCGTCGTCGTCCCACAATCCCGTGAGGGTCCCCGGCGCCATGGGCAGCTTGATGGCGAGGTTCCCCTCCCGACCCGCGGGCAGGGGGATGCCCTCGGCGTCCAGGACGTGCAGGTCATACCCGGGCACCGGGACCGTGGGGGAGCCGGCCTTGATGGGCATGGGTTCGAGGCCGCGCAGATTTGAGGCGATGGGCCAGCCGGTCTCGGTCTGCCACCAGTTGTCCACGACGGGGGTGCCCAGTTTGTCCGTCGCCCACTGGTAGGTGTCCGGGTCCAGGCGCTCCCCCGCGCAGAACAGGGTGCGCAGGGCGGACAGGTCGTATCTGCCGATCTCCACGCCCTCCGGGTCCTCCTTGCGGATGGCGCGGACAGCGGTGGGAGCGGTGAACAGGGCGGTGGCCCTGTGCTCGGACAGGACCCGCCAGAAGGCGCCGGCGTCCGGGGTGCCGACGGGTTTGCCCTCGTAGATGATCGACGTCGCCCCCACCAGCAGTGGCGCGTAGACGATGTAGGAGTGGCCGACCACCCAGCCGACGTCCGAGGCGGTCCACCAGACGTCGCCCGGCCGTACCCCGTAGACGTTCCACATCGACCACGCCAGCGCGACCGCGTGGCCGCCGTTGTCGCGGACCACACCCTTGGGCAGGCCCGTGGTGCCCGAGGTGTAGAGGATGTACAGCGGGTCGGTCGCCGCGACGGGAACCGGGGCGGCGGGCTCCGAGTCTGCGACCGCCGCGTCCCAGTCGGTCCACGTGGTTCCGGGGGTCTCGGGGAAGGTCGCGTCCGGGAACTGGTCCGGGCGGCCCGCCACGATCACCGCGCCCGGGGCGTGTCGGGTGAGGTCGAGTGCCTTGGTGACCATCGGGAAGTACGGGACCTTCCGGGTGGGTTCGATGCCGCCGGGCGAGGTGACGACCACCTTCGGCCTGGCATCGTCGATCCGGATGGCCAACTCCGGGGCCGCGAAACCGCCGAAGACCACGGAGTGCACCGCCCCGAGCCGGGCGCACGCGAGCATGGCCACCGCGGCGCGGGGCACCATCGGCATGTAGATGACGACCCGGTCCCCGCGGCCCACACCCTCGGCCGCGAGCGCACCGGCGAAGGCCTCGACCTGGTCGAGCAGCTGGGCATAGGTGATGGTCTCCTTGACCCCGGTGACCGCCGAGTCGTAGATGAACGCGGCCTGACCCCCGCGTCCCGCCTCGACGTGGCGGTCGAGGCAGTTGTAGGAGGTGTTGAGCTCCCCGTCGGGGAACCAACGGTAGAAGGGCGGGCGCGAGGAGTCGACGGCCGTGGTGGGGGGCGTGGTCCAGTCGATCGCCCCGGCCGCCTCCAGCCAGAAGGCGTCGGGATCGGTGATCGAGAGCCGGTGGGCCTCGGCGTAGGTCGACGAGGTCGTGGAGTCCGACATCGGGTGAGCCCCTCTCGTGCGGGAGTGAAGCCCCCGATCAGCGCCGGTGGCCTGTGACGTGTTTCACTCTAGTCTCAGGCCGAGGTCCCGATAGCGGGACATCCGCTCCGCGTACCTCCGCTCGGGGGGACGCCTCCGGACCTCGACCAGGGCCGAGGCGACGGCGTCCGCCAGCCGGTCGCAGAAGGCGTCCGGCTCATCCGCGGCGTCGGGCCGCTCGGGGACGACGACGTCCACGATCCCCGCGCGGAGGAGGTCGGCCGAGGTGATTCCCTGCGATCGGGCGACCTCGGGTGCCCGCGAGGTCTCGTGGTACAGGATCGCGCTCGCCCCCTCGGGTGGGAGTGGGGCGAGCCAGCCGTGGCGCGCGCACAACACCCGGTCGGCCGGGAGCATGGCCAGCGCGGCGCCTCCGGTGCCCTGCCCGAGGATCACCGAGACCGTCGGGGTGGGCAGGGTCGCCAGGTCCGCCAGGCTGCGTGCGATCTCGCCCGCCAGACCCCCCTCCTCGGCCTCGCGGGACAACGCGGCCCCCCGGGTGTCGATGAGCAGGACCAACGGGACCCCCACCTCGGCGGCGATCCGCATGCCGCGCCGCGCCGACCGCAGCGCGGACGGACCGAGCGGGCTGGTCTCGGTCTCGGCGTCACGGTCCTGCGCCAGGACCACGGCCGACTGGCCGCGAAAGCGTGCCAGGCAGAGTTGCAGCGAACCGCTGTCCTCGCCCTGACCGGTCCCGGACAGCGGTACCCGGTCCGGGGCGACCCGGGCGAGGAATGCGCGCGCACCGGGGCGGTCGCGGCGGCGGGAGCGGGTGATGGCGTCCCACGCGTCCGGCGGGCCGGCGTCATCGGTCTCGGGGTCGGGGACGGGTCCGGGCGGGGGCGCCGGCTCGTCCGCGGACGGCGGGTCCTCACAGAGCACGCGCAGGGCCCGTGCGGTGAGGTCCCGGACCCCCTCCGGTGGGAGCACGCCGTCGATCATCCCGCGGCGCGCGAGGTTCTCCGAGACCTGGACACCGTCGGGGAAGGGGGCCTCGTACAGGGCCTCGTAGACGCGCGGGCCGAGGAACCCGATGAGCGCCCGCGGTTCGGCGACAGACACGTGGCCCAACGAACCCCAAGAGGCGAACACGCCACCGGTGGTGGGGTGTCGCAGATAGACCAGGTAGGGCAGGCCCGCGGACTTGTGGCCGGCGACCGCCGCGGAGATCTTGACCATCTGGAGGAAGGCGATCGTGCCCTCCTGCATCCGGGTGCCACCGGAGGTCGGCGAGGCGAGGATCGGCAGACGCTCCGCGGTGGCGCGTTCGATCGCCGACACGATCCTCTCGGCCGCCGCGATGCCGATCGATCCGGCCAGGAAGTCGAACTCGCAGGCGATGAACACAACTCGCCTGCCCAGGAGGGTCCCCTCTCCGGTGATGACCGACTCGTCCACCCCGGAGGCCTGCGTCGCACGCTCGAGGGCGGCCTCGTAGCCGGGGACCGAGTCGACCTGTGGTGACCGCAGCGGAGCTCCGTCCCAGGACCGGAACGAGCTGTCGTCGAGGACCATGTCGAGGATCTGCAGAGCTCCGGTTCGCGCCATGTCCGCATCGTACGGTGGGCACGCTCACCAGCGGGTATCGTCGGACGCAGGGTGGTCAGCAGTACCCCCGCGACGTACGAGGAGGCCCCGCCACCATGATCGCCACACGCAGGGACGGTGCCGTCGCCGTCGTCACCATCGACCGGCACGCCACCCGCAACGCCCTCGACACCGAGGTCTGTACGGCGCTGCGCGAGGCGATCGAGTCCGCCGGTGAGGCGGCCGAGGCCGAGGACCCGGTCCGCGCCATCGTCGTGACCGGGGCCGGTACGGCCTTCTGTGCGGGCGCCGATCTGTCCGGTGGCGTCTACAGCACGACCTTCTATGACGCCCACGCCGGCATGCTGCGTGCGGTCGAGTCGGTGCCGGTGCCCGTCATCGCGGCGGTCAACGGACCCGCGGTGGGCGCGGGGGTCCAGCTGGCCCTGGCCGCGGACCTGCGTGTGGTGGCGCCCGGAGCGGTGTTCGCCGTTCCGGTCGTCAAGGTGGGCCTGGCCCTGGACAACTGGACCATCAAGCGGCTGGCCAATGTCGTCGGTGGGGGGCACGCGCGGTCGGTCCTGATGACCGCACGCCCGGTCGGGGCGGAGGAGGCGGCCCGGATAGGGCTGGCCAACGAGATCGGTGGACTCGACACGGCGATGGAGCTCGCGGCCGAGATCTCGCGGTTCGCCCCGCTGAGCCTGAGGCACATCAAGTCCGTGATCAACGACGATGACGCCCGGCTGCTACCCCGTGACGAGCACACCGAGCTCCAACAACTGGCCTGGCACAGCGAGGACATGGCGGAGGCACGTGCGGCGCGCGAGCAGAGACGACCTCCAGTGTTCCGCGGGAGATGACCGCCCCGTCCGCGAGGTCCGCCGGGTAACATTCCAGCGCCCGGATCCGCCCGACGCGGCGCCCGGTACACGCCCCGGGGGGACCGGAGACAGCAGGGGGAATGCCACCGATGGCCGCCAGGCACAGTGCGTCGTCGCGGAGTGGGAATCAGTCGGCACGCAGGGTCGTCCTGGCAGGGCTGGCGCTCCTCGCGTCCGTCCTCGTCGTAGGGCTCGTCGTCTCGGGGTTGTCCAGGGCTGGGCTGGGCGGGCTCTGCGTCGACGCGGCCGAGGTCTCCGTGGCCGCCGAGCCCGGCATCGTCGCCCACGTGGAGACCCTCGCGGACGGGGCGGAGGGGTGCTATTCCTACGAGGTCTCGGCGGTCACGTCCGCGGACATGGCGACCCGGGTCGCGTCCCGGCAGGAGCCACCAGACATCTGGGTACCCGATTCGACGGTCCGGCTCGCGCAGGTGTCCCAGGAGGTGCAGATCCCCTTCGAGACCGTCCTCAACTCCCTCGCGTCCACCCCGGTGATCATCGCCTCGGATGGGGGCGCGCTCGACATGTCCACGTGGACGGCGGTGCTCGCGACGCCCCGACTGGCGATGGGGGACCCGGTCCGCTCCGGTATCGCGGACGCGCCGATCCTCGCGGCGACCTCGGAGACCGAGACCATGCGCTCGACCTCGGAGGCGCTCGGCACCGCCATGGCCGCGCTCGCACAGGGGCAGGCGGGCCGCCAGGACGCGTCGCCCACCGCGCGCGAGCTGCTCGACCGGGTGAGGGGTGCGGGCGGGGCGGCGATCGTGACCGAACAACAGGCCGTACTGGCCGACCGTGACTCCCCGGGGTCGGAGCTGGTCCTGGGGGCTCCGCGCACCGGTGCCGTGTTCCTCGCGTATCCCCTCGCCGTGACCACCCAGGACCCCGCCCGTAGGGAGGAGGTGGCCGACGCCGCCGCCGAACTCCGTGCCGCCACCGGCTCGTCCGATTTCGTCGCCGGTCTCGCCGAGGACGGATTCCGCCCAGCGGACCGGTCACCACTGGCCGGAGGGGCAGGGGTCGGCGAGGTCGATGCGCTCGTGGTCCGCGACCCGAACAGGGTGCATGCCACGCTGCAGAAATGGCGCCTGCTCGCCATGCCCGGCCGGTCCCTCGTCCTGGTGGACACCTCGGGCTCCATGGGTTTCGCCATGGAGGACACCGGCGTCACCCGGATCCGGACGCTCGTCGAGACCGCGACGACGGGCCTCGGGCAGTTCCCCGACGACGCGGCGCTCGGCCTGTGGGCGTTCGGTGGGGATGCGGGCGGGGGCGAGAGTCCGTACCTCGAGGTGGCCCCGCTCGAGCGCCTCGACGCCCCGACCGCCGACGGGGTCCACCGTGACTCGCTCGCGGGCGCCCTCGGGTCGCTCCCCGGCCTGGTGGGCGGTGGCACGGACCTGTACCGGACCGTGCTCGACGCCTACGCCGCGGTCCGGTCGGGTTATGACCCCGACATGATCAACTCCATCATCGTGATCTCCGACGGCGCCAACGACACGGTGTCGGACCTGACCAGGGAAGATTTCCTCCTCAGGCTCCGGGAGATGGTCGACCCGTCCGAGCCGGTGGTCGTGGTGACCGTCGGACTGCTCGACGATGCCGATCCGGAGACGCTCGCCGAGGTCTCACGGACGACCGGGGGCAGCAGTCACGTGGCGCGTACGTCCGAGGAGATCGTCCGGGTGTTCGCCGCCGCCGTCGGACAGCGGGGCAGCGCGTAACCGGCCGGCGAGCGACCGATCCCCCCCGGATGAGGTAGCGATAGCCCACGGATGGGGGTGCTGCGACCACCATTTTCTGCACCTCAGCCCGGGATGGCATGGTCGCACCTGCAAACCCCTGTGTCACGTGTCACACTTCTGGCGTCCTAGTCTGTGAGGCGCATCACTACCGAGGTGTGTCTCGAAAGATCTGAAACGGAGGACCTCCGTGTCCCAACCAGCTGATCCCCCGGTGGGAGGATCGTCACGACGCAGCCCGGAAGCGGCTGACTTCGAGGCGATGCACTCCAGCCCGGAATTCCAGGATTTGCGCACCAAGTTCCGGGCGTTCGTCTTCCCCATGACGATCGCCTTCCTCATCTGGTACTTCCTGTACGTCCTCCTGGCGGTCTACGCGACCGACTTCATGGGGACCAAGGTCTTCGGGAACATCACCTGGGGACTGATCATCGGGCTGGCGCAGTTCGTCACCACGTTCCTCATCACGTTCCTGTACATCCGGTTCGCCAACCGCGTGATCGACCCCCGCGCGGAAGCGATCCGCCACGAGCTGGAAGGTGAGGTGGCCTGATGGACGACTGGCTGATCAACATCAACGAACTCACACCGGGGGAGCAGGTCGGAAGCACGCTGCTCAACATGGTCGTGTTCGGCGTCTTCATCGTCATCACCATGACCCTCGTGTTGCGCGCCTCCAAGTCGACCAAATCCACCAAGGACTTCTACACCGGTGGGTCGACCTTCACGGGGCCGCAGAACGGATTCGCGATCGCCGGCGACTATCTCTCGGCGGCCTCGTTCCTCGGCATCGCCGGCGCCATCGCCATCAACGGCTATGACGGCTTCCTCTACTCCATCGGCTTCCTGGTGGCCTGGTTGGTCGCATTGTTGCTCGTCGCAGAGCTGATGCGGAACACCGGTCGGTTCACCATGGCCGATGTGCTCAGTTTCCGACTCAACCAGCGGCCCGTCCGCATGGCCGCCGCGCTGGCGACCCTGGCGGTCTGCCTGTTCTACCTCATCGCCCAGATGGCGGGAGCGGGCGGACTGGTCGCCCTGCTGCTCAACATCAACGACTCGACCGGTCAGGCGATCGTCGTCGCGGCCGTCGGACTCCTGATGATCGTCTACGTCCTCGTCGGCGGGATGAAGGGCACCACGTACGTCCAGATGGTCAAGGCCGTCCTGCTCGTCGGCGGCGTGCTGATCATGTGTCTGTTCGTCCTGGTCGCGGTGCGGGGCAACTTCTCGGAGCTCCTCGGGCAGGCGGTCACGAACTCCGGTAGGGACCTCCTCCAGCCGGGGCTGCAGTACGGCGCCACCGAGACCAGCAAGCTCGACTTCATCTCCTTGTCGATCGCCCTGGTCTTCGGCACCGCCGGCCTGCCGCACGTGCTGATGCGCTTCTACACGGTCCCCACGGCCAAGGAGGCCCGCCGCTCGGTCACCTGGGCGATCGCGCTCATCGGCTCCTTCTACCTGTTCACCCTCGTCCTCGGCTTCGGTGCCGCGGCGATGGTCGGGTCGGACGTCATCGAGGCGGCACCCGGGGGCGTGAACTCGGCAGCTCCGTTGCTGGCCTTCGCGCTGGGCGGCGAGATCTTCCTCGGCATCATCTCGGCGGTGGCCTTCGCGACGATCCTCGCGGTGGTCGCGGGTCTGGCGATCACCGCGTCGGCATCGTTCGCGCACGACATCTACAACGGCGTGATCAAGCACGGTAAGGCCACCGAACAGGCCCAGCTGCGCGTCTCACGGATCACCGTGGTCGTGATCGGCCTCGCCTCCATCGTCATGGGCATCGGTGCGATGGGGCAGAACATCGCGTTCCTCGTCGCCCTCGCCTTCGCGATCGCGGCCTCGGCGAACCTGCCGACGATTCTGTACTCGCTGTTCTGGAAGCGGTTCAACACCACCGGTGCGCTGATGTCCATGTACGGCGGGCTGATCAGCACGCTCGTGCTGATCGCGTTGTCGCCGGCGGTATCGGGCGGCGAGAAGTCGATGATCACCAGCGTCGACTTCTCCCTGTTCCCCCTGTCCAATCCCGGCATCGTGTCGATTCCGCTGGCGTTCCTGCTCGGCATCATCGGCACCTTCATGGGGAAGAAGGACGAGTTCCCGCAGAAGCGCGTGGAGATGGAGGTCCGCTCTCTCACCGGCGTCGGTGTGGAGAAGACGATCAACCACTGACTCCTGCCGCCCCGGAGGAGCTGCACACCGGCCCGCCCGACCGTTCGTCACGGTCGGGCGGGCCGGTGTCGTCGAGGTGTGACGTCGGCACGACGGAAAGCGACTACCCTCGGTGACCATCACACGCGATTCGAAGGCGGTTCACGATGTATCCCGGACAAGACGATGAGACGCGGCGGATGGGGCAGCACGACTCGCGCGCCTACTCGCAGATGAGCGGTGACCCCGGCTACGACGAGCCCTACGCCAACGAACCCGCGTACGCGGAGCGACGTGAGCCCCGCGGTCCCGCGCTCGACGTGGGCAAGTTCATGGGCAGCGTCGCCGCCACGGCGCTCGTGGCCGCGATCGCCGGTTGGCTGATCTCCTGGGTGGTCGACGCGGTGTTCAACCGATTCGGGCACCAGTGGGCGAACGGGGGCAACACCCCCACCATGTACGCCGTGTACGGAGCGGTGGCCGCGATCCTGGCCGGGATCCTCTGGTACCTGCTCCTGGTGGGAACGGCGAACCCGCAGCAGTTCTTCTCCTGGACCGTCGGTCTGCTGATCCTCGCCGCGGTGGCCCTGCCGCTGTTGGTCACGGTCCCGTTCCTCGATGGTCTCGCGGCGGCGATCGTGCACCTGTTCATCGGTCTGCCGATCCTCGCGCTGACCGGGGCGTTCGCCGCCACCCTGCGACGCTGACCCCGGCGATGACCCGAGCCCGCTGACGTGTGGTCAGCGGGCTCGAGACGTGTCGGGGGGGGAGTCAGGCGGCGTGGTTGCAGGTGGAGCAGCTGCAGTCGTCGCAGACGCAGTTCGCACACTCGTGGCGCTCCCCGCAGTTGCTGCACGAGCACACGTTGTGGTTGCAGGTCTCGCAGGTGCAGTCGGGGCACGTGCACACGGCACAGCTGTCGGTGCAGTTGTCGCACGAACAGGTCGTGCACTCGTCGTAGTGGCCGTCGTGCTCCCGGTGGAGGTGGCCGTCGTGCTCAAGGTGTCGGGCGCGTGGAGTATGCGGACGCCGGGGGAGGGGCGCGAGAGGGGGTGGGGGTTTTTCGCGGAGGCGGAGATCGCGCTCCGGAGGTGCGGCAGACGGGCCCGACGCACCCGTGGTGCCCCCGAGAGGAATCGAACCTCCGACACCGGCTTTAGGAGAGCCGTGCTCTATCCACTGAGCTACGAGGGCGGGAACCGGAGAGAGTCTAACTGATGGACGCCGGTCGCCCGTGATCGGCGAGTTGGAGTGTCGACCCCACGGGCGGTAGTCTCGGCGGTTGGCGTCCGTGTCGTCCTCGTAGTCGGGGACCGGCGGACCGCCTCCGCGGGTCACCACCGGCCGCCGCGCGAGGGGGAGGGCGTCCGACTGGCCGGCAGCCCAACAGACAGACAGAGGTATCGCCTGTGTCCACGTACACCCCCAAGCCCGGGGACGTGACGCGCGCCTGGTACGTCATCGACGCCACTGATGTGGTTCTCGGTCGACTCGCCGTACAGGTCGCCAACATCCTCCGTGGCAAGCACAAGCCGCAGTTCGCCCCGAACGCCGACACCGGCGACTTCGTCATCATCATCAACGCCGACAAGGTCGCGATCTCGTCCAACAAGCGCGAGCGCGTCCTCCATCACCGCCACTCCGGTTTCCCGGGTGGGCTCAAGACGCAGTCCCTCGGCAAGGCCATGGACTCCCGCCCGGACCGCGTCGTCGAGAAGGCAGTCAAGGGCATGCTCCCGAGCAACAAGCTGGGCCGTGCCGTCGCCTCCAAGCTGAAGGTGTACGCGGGTCCCGATCACCCGCACGCCGCCCAGCAGCCCGTGCCCTACGAGATCAAGCAGGTGGCCCAGTGACCGACGAGAACATCACCCCCGAGGCCGAGCTCGCCGATGACACGGTGGCGGATCTCGCCGCCGAGGTCGCCGAGGACTACAGCGAGGCCGACTACGCCGGTGGGACCGACTACGTCGCCGACGCCGAGACCCAGCTGGCGCCGGTGGTCTCCTCCGGTCCGATCCAGGCCGTCGGCCGTCGCAAGGAGGCCGTCGCCCGCGTCCGCCTCGTGCCGGGTTCCGGTCAGTTCACCCTCAACGGCCGCACCCTCGAGGAGTACTTCCCGAACAAGGTGCACCAGCAGCTCGTCAAGTCGCCGCTGGTCCTCGTGGAGCGCGAGGAGCAGTTCGACATCGTGAGCCTGCTGCACGGTGGCGGCCCGTCCGGCCAGGCCGGCGCCCTGCGCCTGGCCATCGCCCGGGCGCTCATCGAGTACGCCCCGGACGATCGCCCGGCTCTCAAGAAGGCCGGTTACCTCACCCGGGACGCCCGCGCCGTCGAGCGCAAGAAGGCAGGCCTCAAGAAGGCCCGTAAGGCGCCGCAGTACTCGAAGCGCTGATCGGCGCGACCGGTACCCCAGAGCAGGCGCCCGCAGTCGCGGGGGCCTGCTCTGCTTCGTTTACCGAGGGACCTCCCGACCGGGGGTACCCTTACCCGGTCCACGACGCCCACCCCTGGTGCGGCGGCGGCCCACTACCCCAGAAGGATCACGCACCATGACCCGACTGTTCGGCACCGACGGGGTGCGCGGGCTCGCGAACCGCACGCTCACCGTGGACCTCGCGGTCCGTCTCGGTGCGGCTGCGGCCGCCGTCCTGGCCGCCGAGACCGACGGGTCCGGCGCGCGGACCGGTTCGCCCCGCCCCCTGGCCGTGATCGGCCGGGACCCCCGGGTGTCGGGGGAGATGCTCGAGGCGGCCCTCTCGGCGGGCCTGGCCAGCCAGGGCGTGGACGTGCTGTGCGTGGGGGAACTGCCGACCCCGGCCATCGCCCACCTGACGGCCCAGCACGGTGCCGAGCTCGGTGCGGTCATCTCGGCCTCCCACAACGCGATGCCCGACAACGGGATCAAGTTCTTCGCCGCCGGCGGGCACAAGCTCGGAGACCACGTGGAGGACCGGATCGAGGCCGCCCTGACCGACGGCGCCATCACCGGACCCACCGGGGCGGCGGTCGGCCGGATCTCACGTGCGTCGTCCGAGGACGCGGTGGACGGCTACGTCGCGCATCTGCTCGCCGCGACCCCGGGACGGCTGGACGGTCTCGTCGTGGTGGTCGACTGCGCGAACGGCGCGGCCAGCGTCGCGGCGCCACGGGCCTACCGCGAGGCGGGGGCGACGGTGATCGAGATCCACGCCGACCCCGACGGCTACAACATCAACGACCGTTGCGGATCGACACACCTCGACGACGTCCGCGCGGCCGTGCGCGAACACGGCGCCGACCTCGGTCTGGCGCACGACGGTGACGCCGACCGCTGCCTTGCCGTCGACGCCTCGGGCGAGGTCGTGGACGGCGACCAGATCATGGCGATACTCGCGCTGGCGATGCGGGACGCCGGGGAGCTCGCCGGGGACACCCTCGTGGCGACGATCATGAGCAACCTGGGTCTCAAGGTGGCCATGCGGGCCGCGGGGATCGAGGTGACGGAGACCAAGGTGGGGGACCGGTACGTCCTGGAACGCCTCCGCGAGGGCGGGTACAGCCTCGGCGGTGAGCAGTCCGGGCACCTGGTCCTGCCAGCACATGCGACCACCGGCGACGGCGTCCTGACCGGCCTGCGCATCATGGCGCGGATGGCGGAGACGGGTGAGTCCCTGGCAGAGCTCGCCGGGGTCATGACGGTGCTTCCCCAGGTCCTCGTCAACGTGCCGGTGAACGACAAGGCCGCCGTCGTGGCGTCGTCGGTCCTGGGTGACGCCGTGGCCACCGAGGAGGCGCGACTCGGATCGGGTGGCAGGGTGCTCCTGCGCCCGTCGGGGACCGAGCAGCTGGTCCGCGTGATGGTCGAGGCCGAGGACGCGGACTTCGCCCGTCAGGTGGCCGACCGCCTCGCGGGGCTCGTCGCCGCGGTCTGACGAGGCCGGGGCCTGCTCAGCTTCCGGTGAAGCGCTTGACGAGCTTCAGTAGCGGCGGGCGGCCGGCCATGAGGTCGTCGTCCTCCTCGTCCAGCACCTGGTCGGTCACCGTGACGGTGTCCTTGAACTTCTCCTCCGGATCGGCGAACGCCGAGTAGGTGTCATCACCCGCGAGCGCGGTCAGGAGATACCCCGCGAGAAGCGGGCGCACGGCGCGCTGTGTGCGGCGGTCCGGGTCCGCGAGGCCGACGTACTTGAGCAGCGGCGCGGCCTCGACCAGGCCTGTCTCGATGGCCTTCTCCAGTCGGCGGTGCACGATCGGGCCGCGCCAGCCCAGGTGGAGCGCCCGTGCGTCCTCGGCGTGCACTCCACCGGACGCCGACAGCAGCAGCGCCGGGGCGTCGATGGTGATCGCGCGGTCGGCGGCGTCGGGAACGGTCTCGGTGGGGAAGATCATGGCCACCGCGTCGATATCGGTGCGCTGGGAGGCGAGCAGGGCGCAGACCCCGCCGCCGAGGCCGTGACCGGCGAGGCCGATCCGGCGCGGATCCGCGCGGACGGTCCCCCGGCCGAGCGTGGCCTGCAGGACGTCCTCGATCGCGGCCGACAGGTGGTCGGCGAAGTGCTGGTGGTTCGGTCGGGGGGACCTGTCGGTCGCCGGTACCACCACGACGAAGCCCCAGGACGCGAGGTGCTTGCACGTGTCGAGGTAGTCGCGCGGCCCCTTGGTCCAGTCATGGGCGAAGCCCACCAGGGGCGCGGGCGACGGCGCGTCACGTGGGACGAACACCGCGCCGGGGGTCCCGGTGAACCCGAGATCGCCGGTGTCGACCCCGTAGGGGCCCCGGCGATTCACCTTGCTGAGTAGATCCTTGGTCTTGGTGGCCACGGGGGCCACAGTATCGCCTCCGGGGGACCGACGGTGCCGGGGCGTCGGGACGGCCTGGCTACACTTAGCGGCCATGTGCGGAATCGTCGGTTATGTGGGGCATCAGGCTGCCCTCCCGGTTGTGGTCGAGGCCCTGCGACGGATGGAGTACCGCGGGTACGACTCGTCCGGTGTCGCCGTTCTCGACGGGGCGGGCTCGTCCCGCGTCGAGAAGAAGGAGGGCAAGCTCGCCAATCTCGAGGCTGCGCTCGACTCCGCAGGGCGGGACGGCTTCCCCGGGACCACCGGTATCGGCCACACGCGGTGGGCCACCCACGGGCGCCCGGTCGATCGCAACGCCCACCCGCACGTGTCGGGCGACGTCGCGATCGTCCACAACGGGATCATCGAGAACTTCGCGCCCCTGCGAACCGAGCTGGAGGCCGCGGGAATCGAATTGGAGTCCGACACCGACTCCGAGGTCGCCGCGCACCTGCTCGCGTGCGAGATGGCCGCCGGGCCGAACGAGGGGGACTTCGTCGCCTCGTGCCGTGCCGTGTTGAACCGCCTCGAGGGCGCGTTCACCCTCGTGTTCAGCCACGCCGCCCACCCGGACACCCTCGTCGCGGCCCGCCGGTCCACCCCGTTGGTCCTGGGCGTGGGAGAGGGCGAGATGTTCCTCGGCTCGGATGTCGCCGCCTTCATCGAGCACACCCGCGAGGCGGTGGAGCTCGGCCAGGACAACGTGGTGGTGCTGCGGGCCGACGGTTACGAGATCACCGACCTCGCAGGCGAGCCCGCCGAGGGGCGCCCGTTCCACATCGACTGGGATCTGGCCGCCGCGGAGAAGGGCGGCTACGACTACTTCATGCTCAAGGAGATCGCGGAGCAGCCGCAGGCGGTCGCCGACACGCTGCTCGGCCACTTCCAGGACGGTCGCATCGTGCTGGACGAGCAGCGGATGAGCGACCAGGACCTTCGGGACATCGACAAGGTGTTCATCGTGGCCTGCGGCAGCGCTTACCACTCCGGCATGGTGGCCAAGTACGCGATCGAGCACTGGACCCGCCTGCCCTGCGAGGTGGAGATCGCCTCGGAGTTCCGCTACCGCGACCCTGTCCTGGACCGGTCCACCCTCGTGGTGGCCATCTCCCAGTCCGGCGAGACCGCCGACACCCTGGAGGCGGTGCGGCACGCCAAGACGCAGAAGGCCCGCGTCCTGGCGGTCTGCAACACGAACGGTTCGCAGATCCCGCGCGAGGCCGACGCCGTCCTGTACACCCACGCCGGCCCCGAGATCGGGGTGGCCTCCACCAAGGCGTACCTGGCGCAGATCACCGCCAACTATCTGGTCGGTCTGGCGCTCGCCCAGGCCCGCGGCACCAAGTTCCCCGATGAGGTGGCCGCCGAGTTCCGTCAGCTCGAGAAGATGCCCGAGGACATCCAGAAGGTGGTCGACTCCCTCGACCCGGTCCGTCAGATCGCGCGGGAGCTGGCCGACTCGAAGTCGGTGCTGTTCCTCGGCCGCCACGTCGGCTATCCGACGGCTCTCGAGGGCGCTCTCAAGCTCAAGGAGCTGGCGTACATGCACGCCGAGGGCTTCCCGGCGGGCGAGCTCAAGCACGGGCCGATCGCGCTCATCGAGGACGGTCTGCCGGTCTTCATCGTGATGCCGCCGGTCGAGGGACGCGGGGTCCTGCACTCCAAGCTGGTGAGCAACATCCAGGAGATCAGGGCCCGGGGAGCGCTGACCATCGTGATCGCCGAGGAGGGCGACGAGGTGGTGCGGCCGCTGGCGGACCACTTCATCCCCATCCCGGCCTCGACCACGCTGCTGCAGCCGCTGTTGGCGACGATCCCGTACCAGGCGTTCGCCGCGGAGGTCGCCGCCGCGCGTGGGTACGACGTGGACAAGCCCCGCAACCTCGCCAAGTCCGTCACGGTGGAGTGACCCGGCCCCGGGTCTGACACCGATCAGGGGCTGATAGTCATGTCACGCGCGTACCACGTCGAGGCGATCCGGGCCGCCGAGCGTCCGCTCATCGAGGCGGCGACGGCGGCCGGGGACCCGGACGCCGTGATGCGTCGCGCGGCCGCGGGGGTCGCGCACCACACCGCCGAGCTCCTGCGGAGTCGGACCGGTGGGGTCTACGGGCGCTCGGTCCTGCTGATCGTGGGCAGTGGGGACAACGGTGGCGACGCGCTCTACGCCGGTGCGGTACTGAGGGGCCGCGGCTGCCGGGTGGACGCCGTGGTGCTGGCCCCGGACCGCGTGCACGATCGTGGTCTGGCCGCCCTTCGCCGCGCCGGCGGGCGGATCCACCACGCGGAGGCGCTGGGCTCTCCCGTCCCCGTTCCCGATGTCGCCGTCGACGGCGTGGTGGGGCTCGCGGGCGCCGGGCCACTGCGCGCTCCCGCGGCGGGGATCGTCGAGAGCCTGGCCACGGCCGGGGTGCCGTGGGTGGCCGTGGACCTTCCGAGCGGGGTCGACGCCGACACCGGAACCGTTCACGAGCCGCATGTCCCGGCCGCTGTCACCGTCACCTTCGGGCTCTTGCGCCGGGCGCACCTGCTCGCCTCCCCGGTCTGCGGCCGCGTCGAGGTGGTGGACATCGGGTTGCCCGGGCAGCCGGCGGGACCGGGAACCCTTGTCGGACCGAGTCGACCGGAGGTGGGCCGGTCGTGGCCGGTGCCGGGTCCCGACGACGACAAGTATTCCCAGGGCGTGGTGGCGATTCGCGCCGGCTCCGACCGGTATCCGGGAGCCGCCGTGTTGTGCGCGTCGGCGGCGGTGGCCGCGACGTCGGGAATGGTGCGGTACGTCGGGTCGGGAGGGGACGCCGTGCTCGCCGCCCGGCCCGAGGTGGTGTGTCACCCGACCGTCGCCGACGCGGGCCGGGCCCAGGCCTGGGTGGTGGGTCCCGGCGCCGGGAACGGGACCGCCACGGTGTCCGACATCGACGCGGTCCTGTCCGCAGGTCGGCCCACGGTGCTCGACGCGGACGCCCTGACCTGTCTCGCCGCCCATCCCGTGCTGTTCCGGAGCGCGACCGCGCCGGTGCTGCTCACCCCCCACGCCGGCGAGTTCGACCGGCTCACCGGCGGGTGGGACCGGGCGGACCGTCCCGGTGCGTTGCGTCGCTACGTCGCGGGTCTGCGGGACCGGGGTGTGGAGGCGACGGTGCTGCTCAAGGGCCGGGTGACGCTCGTCGACGACGGCGAGACCACCTGGTCGGTCGACGCCGGTTCCTCCTGGGCCGCGACAGCCGGTTCCGGGGACGTGCTGTCCGGAATGGTCGGGGCGTTGCTCGCGAACGGCATGGGGGCCGGGGGGGCGGCCGCGTGGCCGGCGGTCGCCGCGGCGACCGCCCACGGCGAGGCCTCGCGCATCGCGGCGCTGCGTACGGGTGGGGCGGGCGCACCCATCGGGGCGAGCGATCTGCTGGCAGCCCTGCCGTCGGCGATCTCCGCGCTGCGCGGTGCGTGACTCGCTGCCGGGGGCCGTTGTTTGGCAGAATGGACGAAATGGGTCCAATTGTCCCCCCGTCGCCGTGCCGCGCCGAGATAGACCTGGACGCGATCGAGCACAACTCCCGCGTCCTCGTCCGCTCCGCGAGCGGGGCGCGGGTCATGGCCGTGGTCAAGGCCGACGCCTACGGACACGGGGCAGTCCCCGTGTCCCTCGCCGCCCTGCGCGGAGGCGCGGACGCGCTGGGCGTCACCACGATCGGTGAGGCCCTGGAGCTGCGTTCGGCGGGGATCGACACAGAGATCCTGGCCTGGCTGTACGGGGTCGGCGACGACGTCACGGCGGCGCTCGAGGCCGGGGTCGACCTGGCCGTCCCCAGCCCCGGCCACCTCGACACCGTGCTCGAGGCCGCACGCCGTACGGGTCTCCGCGCCCGGGTGACCCCCAAGTTGGACACCGGACTCGCGCGCTCCGGCATCACCCTGGACGAGTGGTCCGCACTACTCGAGCGGCTCGTGAGCGCGTCGGACCGGGGGCTCGTCGAGGTCACCGGGTTGATGGCCCACTTCGCCCACGCCGACGATCCGGGCAACCCGGTGATCGACCAACAGGTGGACCGGTTGCACGCCTGCGTGGCCGACGCCCGCGCCCGTGGCCTGGACTGCCCGGTCAACCACCACGCGAACTCGGCTGCCACCCTGACCCGGCCGGACGACGGCTTCGAGATGGTCCGCCCCGGGATCGCCCTGTACGGGCTGAACCCCGTCGAGGGGCTCGACGCGGACCTGGTGCCGGCGATGACGTTCACCGCCGAGGTCCTGATGGTCAAGCGTCTCGCCGCAGGCCAGGGGGTGAGCTACGGGCACACCTGGTTCGCCCCGCGGGACACCACCGTCGCGCTCGTGGCGGCGGGGTACGCGGACGGGGTGTGGCGACTGCTCTCGGGTCGGCTCGACGTGTCGATCGGTGGCCGCCGGTACCCGAACGTCGGCCGTGTCTGCATGGACCAGTTCGTCGTCGACCTGGGCCCGGATCCGGGTGAGGCGGTACGGGCGGGTGACACCGCCGTCCTGTTCGGCACGGGCTCCGACGGAGACCCCACCGCCGCCGAGTGGGCCCGGACGCTGGGGACCATCCACTACGAGGTGGTCACGGCCGTCCGGGGTCGGGCGACCCGACACCACGTTCTCACCGGCCGCCGCGCGCCCGGTGGTCAGAGGAAGGGTTCACGATGAGCGGAGAGGACGCGTCGCCCCGGAGGTCGGTTCCGCGGATCCGGCTACCCCGGCGGCCCTCCCGGTCCCCGGCGGAGGAGCCGGTCGAGATCAGGCCGCCCGAACTCGTCGGCGGAGCGCCGGAGGACGTCGAGGCCGTAGCGGAGCACATCCGGACGCCCGGTGGACTCGCCGCGGGTCTCAGTGCCCTCGGCGCCGCCACGATCGGATCGGTGGCCACGATCCTGCCGGGACGGAAGGCCAGGGACCCGTGGGCGGGCGAAGACATGTGGGAGCTCGGGGTGGACCGCGGTTCGATGGTCGCCGCCTCCGACGGTGTCCCGCTCGCGGTCCGTGAGGCCGGGCCGACCGACGCTCCGATGACCGTGGTGTTCGCCCACGGATACACGCTGTCCATGGACTCGTGGCACTTCCAGCGCCGTCACCTGCAGGACCGCTTCGGATCCGAGATCCGGATGGTCTTCTACGACCAGCGCGGTCACGGGCTCAGCGGTAAGGGCTCGCGCGCCAACTCGACCATCGCGCAGATCGCCGCGGACCTGGACACCGTCGTCTCGGCGACCGCGCCCACAGGTCCGATCGTGGTGATCGGTCACTCGATGGGCGGGATGTCGGTCATGGGCTACGCCGCCCGTCACGAGGCGACCGTCCGAGAGCGGGTCCTCGGGGTGGGACTGGTCGCCACCGCGATGGCCGAGCTGTCCGAGTCGGGTCTGGGCGCGGTGCTCGAGAGCAAGGCCGTCAGCCGGGTCGCCGGGCTCGCAGGTCGTACCCCCGGCGTGTTCACCAGCGGACGGAAGGCCTTCGGCGCGATCATGTCGCCGTTCATCTACGGAGGCTCGTTCGGGGACCCGGCCCGGATGAGCCCGACCGTCGCCAGGTTCGTGGATGAGCTCATCGCGTCGACAGACGTGCTGACCATCTCGAACTTCTTCGAGACCCTCACCCGGCACGACGAGACCGCCGCCATACCCGTGCTGAGGGACGTGCGTACGACGGTGCTGTGTGGCGACCGCGACCTGTTGACCCCGCTCGACCGGTCTGTGGACATCGCCGAGGCGCTGCCGGACGCCGAGTTCGTGGTGGTCCCGGGCGCCGGCCACATGGTGATGCTCGAGGAGCCGGCGCACGTGTCGGAGGTCCTCGGCGACCTCATCGCGGACGCGATCGTCGAATGGCGTTCGCGCACCCGTGGACCATCGACGGGCCACAGCAGGGCGTCGTGACGATCGGGGTGCCGGGGGAGCGCCTGCTGCCCACGGTGGAGGACACCCGCGGGCTCGGCGCCGAGTTGTCGGCTCTGCTGGGGGCCGGGGACGTGGTGGTGCTCGACGGGCCGCTCGGCGCCGGCAAGACGGCGCTCACCGCCGGAATCGCCGCCGGTCTCGGCGTCCGGGGCCGGGTCACCTCCCCGACCTTCGTGATCGCCCGCCGGCACGCCCCGGCGTCCCCGGACGGTCCCGGACTGGTCCACGTGGACGCCTACCGGCTGCTGGGGGGCCAGACGCCGGACGCGGAACAACCCTCCTCCGCGGACCTGGCCGATCAGCTGGAATCACTCGACCTGGACTCCGCGCTGGACCATGACGTGGTGGTGGTGGAGTGGGGCGCCGGGTTCGTGGACTCCCTGGTCACCTCCCCGCTGGTCGTCACCCTCGAGCGCCGCCCGGACACCGACGTGCGCTCGGCCACCTGGCACCGGACCGGTCCGGGCACCGGGCCGGCGGTACCCTGACCGGCGTGCTGGTCCTCGCCGTAGACACCTCGACCCCCTCCGTCACCGCGGGGGTGTGCCGGCTCGCCCCCGGTGACGGCGGACCGGTCGTCACGACCCTGGCCACGCGGGTCACCGAGGACGCGCGCGCCCACGCCGAACTGCTCACCCCGCACATCCTGGACAGCCTCGCGCAGGCGGGGTTCACCCCGGCCGATCTCGACGCCGTCGTGGTGGGTGTGGGCCCGGGCCCGTTCACCGGGCTGCGGGTGGGGATGGTCACCGCGGCCGCGTTCGCCGACGCGGTCGGCCGCCCCGTGTACGGGGTCTGTTCGCTCGACGGGCTCGCGGAACGTGCGCGTGCCGCGGGGGTCGCCGGGGAACTCCTCGTCGTCACGGACGCCAGGCGCCGCGAGGCCTATCATGCGCGGTACGCACCCGACGGCACCCGGGTCTCCGGCCCCGCGGTCGGTCCCGCGGCCGGGATCCCCGTCGACGGTGTCGACCACGTGGTGGGGGATCCCGTGCGGCTCGGGGAGCTCACCGCCGGGAACGCCGGCGTCCGGCCCGGTGACGACGGCCCGGACCCGGTGACCGCACCGGACCCGGCCGGGTTGGTCATGGCCGCGGCCGCGGACCTCCTCGTGGGAGCGGACCCCGCCCCGCTCGAGCCCCTGTACCTACGGCGACCGGACGCGGTTCCACCCCGCAGGGTGGAGCCCTCGGCGGCGTTGCGGGCACCCTCCACCGGCGGAGGGCCGCCGCGGTGAGCGATCGGGCACCCGATGACGTGGTCCACGACGTGCTGGTCCCCGACGACGCGATGCGGTGCGCCGAGCTCGAACTGGTCATGTTCCGCGACGACGGCCCGTGGACGGCGGCGGCATTCCTCTCTGAGATCAGTGCCCGGCACACCACCTGTCTGGCCGCCCGCTCGGGGGGTCTGCTGGTCGGGTACGCGGTATTGGCGGCGCTCGGGCGGGAGGGGGACCGGGAGTTCGAGGTCCACACCATCGGGGTCGACCCCGCGTTCCGCGGACGAGGGATCGGGCGCACGTTGTTGCGGCGGTTGCTCGCCGTCGCGGACTCGGAACGGGCGCCGGTGGTGCTGGACGTGCGGACCGACAACGTCCCGGCGCGTCGCCTCTACGAGGCACACGGATTCGAGGTGGCGGGGCTGAGACCCCGGTACTACCGTCCGAGCAGGGCCGACGCATACCTGATGGTGCGCCCGGCGCGCACCGGGTCGGACACAGTGGAGGGGAGCGGCTCGTGAGAACCGTCATGGGGATCGAGAGTTCGTGCGACGAGACGGGTGTGGCCGTCGCGCGGGTCCACGACGACGGGCGCGCCGAGCTGCTCTCCGACGTGGTGGCCTCGTCGATGTCCGAACACGCGCGCTTCGGCGGGGTGGTGCCCGAGATCGCCTCCCGCGCCCACCTGGAGGCGCTGGTCCCGACCGTCCGCGCCGCCCTCGCCGAGGCGGGAGTGGACCGCCCCGACGCCGTCGCCGCCACCATCGGTCCCGGACTCTCCGGTGCACTCCTGGTGGGGTCGTCCGCGGCGAAGGCCTACGCCGCGGCATGGGGAACACCGTTCTACGCCGTCAACCACCTGGTGGGGCACGTGGCCGTGGCCGGGTTCGACGGCGGTCCGCTCGAGGAGTGCGTGGCGCTGCTGGTCTCCGGAGGCCATACCCAACTCCTGCACGTCCGGTCCCTGACCGAGCCCGTCGTGGAGCTCGGATCCACGGTCGACGACGCGGCGGGGGAGGCCTACGACAAGGTCGCCAGACTCCTGGGGCTGGGATATCCGGGAGGGCCGGTGATCGACCGCCTGGCCGCGTCGGGGGATCCCGCGGCCATCGCGTTCCCGCGCGGGATGACCGGTCCGCGGGACGCCCGCCACGACTTCTCGTTCTCCGGGCTCAAGACCTCGGTGGCACGGAGGATCGAGGCCGCCGAGCGCGACGGCGAACGGCTCGACGTGGCCGACGTCGCCGCCTCGTTCCAGGAGGCCGTGGCCGACGTGCTCACGATGAAGGCGGTACGCGCCTGCACCGACCTCGGGGTCGGGACACTGCTCGTCGGAGGCGGCGTCGCGGCGAACTCGCGGCTCCGCGACCTGGCCGCCCTGCGGTGCGCTGATGCCGGGATCCACCTCCGGGTCCCCAGGCCGCGGCTCTGCACGGACAACGGGGCGATGGTCGTAGCGGTGGCATCCGCGCTCATGGCCGTCGGTGCCGGGCCCAGCGACCTGACGGTGGCCGCCGACCCGGGGCTGCCGGTCGAGGTCACCCAGGTGGTCTGAACGGGGACTCTCAGAAGCCCATCAGGGCGAGACCGTAGCCGGTGAACATCAGGGTGCCGCACACCATCAGAGCGAAGGCCACCAAACCCAGGTATCCCACCGCGAGGGCGGCCCTGGCGAGCCCGCGCCCGGACCGCCCGGTCCGGCGGATCCGGACCAGGGCGAGGTGGCCCAGGGCCACGGACACCAGGGCGAAGGCCGCGGGGAGCAGGGGCAGGAAGAGCCCGAGGAATGACCCGAAGACGACGTTGCCCACCGCCGATACGATCGCGGCGATCGCGATCCCGTCCACAGCGGGAGTGCTCGCGGTGACGTCGCCGCCGGGCGCGTGCGTTCCACCGTGGGCCGGACGCACGGGCGGAGACGCGTCACCGGAGGGCGGACGGGACATCGACGACGACTCCTCCCGGCGGCGCTGGGTCGTGCCGCCGATGGTACGCGGGGCACCGCTTCCCGTCGGCTCGTACGGGCGGGGCGACGTCCGTCGGAGCCCGTGACAGGACGTGGGCACGAGCCGTGTGGTGTTCGCCGTCCGCGAACCGGAGCGGATCGTGCACCCGGGACACTTGAGTGCTGGCACTCGCGCATATAGAGTGCCAATAGGCAAGGACCCGGCCACGTCACCCGCGACGACGTCTCCCCGGTGCCCCGCCCCCTGAACACATCAGCTATCTACACACGGAGGATCCATCGTGGCGATCAAGCCGCTTGAGGACAAGATTCTCGTCGAGGCCACCGCTGCCGAGACCACCACCGCATCCGGTCTCGTCATCCCGGACACCGCCAAGGAGAAGCCCCAGGAGGGCACCGTCGTCGCGGTCGGCAAGGGCCGCTTCGACGAGGACGGCGACCGCATCCCCATGGACATCAAGGAGGGTGACAAGGTCATCTACTCCAAGTACGGCGGGACCGAGATCAAGTACGAGGGCAAGGAGTACCTGATCCTCTCCTCGCGCGACGTTCTCGCGGTCATCGACTGACGTGCACCCGTAACCCCCGCCCCGGTGGCGCCGGCCAGTGTCCGGTCCGCCGGGGCGGAGGTGTCTCACCGGGGTCCCACACACCCGCGATCCGTCCGTCCCGAACAACCTCTTCCCTCCAGGAGTCCCATCAATGTCCAAGTTGATAGCGTTCGACGAGGAGGCCCGCAAGGGCATGCTCGCCGGTGTCGACGAACTCGCCGACACAGTCAAGGTCACACTCGGCCCCAAGGGTCGGCACGTCGTGCTGGCCAAGGCCTTCGGTGGCCCGACCGTCACGAACGACGGCGTCTCCATCGCCCGCGAGATCGAGCTCTCGGAGCCGTTCGCGAACCTCGGCGCGCAGCTGGTCAAGAGCGTCGCCACCAAGACCAACGACGTCGCCGGTGACGGCACCACCACCGCGACGGTGCTCGCGCAGGCGCTCATCCGTGAGGGCCTGCGGAACGTGGCGGCCGGCTCCAACCCGATGGCCATGGGCAAGGGCATCGAGAAGGCCTCCGCAGCCGTCGTGGAGTTCCTCAAGTCCGCCGCCACCCCGGTGTCGGGGTCCGAGGGGGTGGCGCAGGTCGCCACCGTGTCCTCCAGGGACGCCGAGGTCGGCCGCATGGTCGCCGAGGCCATGGACGCCGTCGGCGTCAACGGCGTCGTGTCGGTCGAGGAGTCCCAGGGACTGCACACCGAGGTCTCCGTGACCGAGGGCATCGCCTTCGACAAGGGATACCTCAGCCCCTACTTCGTCACCGACCCCGACGAGCAGAAGGCCATCTACGAGGACGTCCTGATCCTGCTGCACCGCGAGAAGATCAGCTCCCTGCCGGAGCTGCTCCCGCTGCTGGAGAAGGTCGCCGAGACGGGCAAGCCGCTGCTGGTCGTGGCGGAGGACGTCGACGGCGAGGCGTTGTCGACGCTGGTCGTCAACTCGATCCGCAAGACCATCAAGGTCGTCGCGATCAAGGCCCCGTTCTTCGGGGACCGGCGCAAGGCCTTCCAGGACGATCTCGCGATCGTGACCAAGGGCCAGGTCGTCAGCCCGGATCTGGGCATGAAGCTCTCCGAGTGCGGCATCGAGGTCCTCGGCCACGCCCGGCGCGTGACCGTCTCCAAGGACGAGACGATCATCGTCGACGGTGACGGCGACCAGGCCGACGTCGACGGCCGGGTGGCGCAACTGCGCCGCGAGGCCGAGGCGTCGGACTCCGACTGGGATCGCGAGAAGCTCGAGGAGCGCATCGCCAAGCTCTCCGGAGGAGTCGCGGTGATCCGCGTCGGTGCCGCCACCGAGACCGAGCTCACCGAGCGCAAGCTCCGGGTCGAGGATGCGGTCAACTCGGCCAAGGCCGCCGTCGAGGAGGGCGTGATCGCCGGTGGCGGTTCCGTGCTCGTCCAGGCCGCGGCGTCGCTCGAGCGTCTCGCAGCGGACACCTCGGACGCCGACGAGGCCGTCGGCGTGAACGTGGTCCGCAAGGCGCTGTCGGCCCCGCTGTTCTGGATCGCCGCCAACGCGGGCGAGGACGGCTCCGTGGTGGTGAGCAAGGTCCGCGACCTCGGCCCGCGGGACGGATTCAACGCCGCCACCGGCGAGTACGGTGATCTGGTCTCGGCGGGCATCATCGACCCGGTGAAGGTCACCCACTCGGCCGTCGTCAACGCCTGCTCGGTCGCGCGGATGGTCCTGACCACCGAGACCGCGATCGTGGAGAAGCCCGAGCAGGAGGCCTCCGGCGGGCACTCGCACGCCGGTCACTCCCACTGACGGCTGCCAGTCCGGGCCCCGGCTCCCGCACCTGCGGGTCCGGGGCCCGTTCGGCGTTCCCGGCCCGCGCGGTCGCCCCGCCGAGGTCCCACCGGCTACGCTGGTCCCTCACCGGACGGACTCCCACCCCGGGGTCGCGGAAGTATCCTGTGCCCACGTCCCGACGGCCGCTGTCGGCCCGGGCGTGAGACCACGACGCGCGAGCGTCGCACCCCCGACAGAAAGGCCGTGCCCCGTAACACATCTGTGTAACGAGAGGCCCCCTGAATTCGATGACAGGTATAGCAGACGAGTTGGAACTCGCCGTCGCCGCCGCGGTCAAAGGAGACCGCACTGCGGCTACGCGGGTGCTGGAGCTTGTCCGTCCCGGTGTGGTGCGGTATTGCCGCTCCCGCGTCGGGGGTTCGGAAAGGGTCAACCTGTCGGCTGACGATGTCGCACAGGAGGTGTTGATCGCGGTGCTCTCAGCGCTACCGGGGTATCGGGACCAGGGTCGACCCTTCATGGCATTCGTCTACGGCATCGCGGCCCACAAGGTCGCGGACGCCCACCGGGGCGCCGCACGGAACAAGTCCGATCCCGTGGAGTACCTCCCCGAGGTGCTCTCGTCGGAGATCGGGCCGGAGGACCACGTTCTCGACGGCGAGGTGACCAGGGCGATGTCCCGGTTGCTGGGGACCCTGCCCGAGAAGCAGCGGGAGATCATCCGACTACGAGTGGTGGTCGGACTCTCCGCGGAGGAGACCGCGGAGATCGTGGACAGTACGGCCGGAGCCGTGCGGGTGGCCCAACACCGGGCCATGAAGCAGCTCCGGGCGAGGATCGAGCAGGACGGAGAGGAGCGATGGCGATGAACGACGACGATGTCGACCCCGGCAGCCGGGACGACTCCGCCTCGCTCGACGGGTACGGCCCGGATCCCGCAGAGGTCGAGCGGGATGACGAGCTCCTCGGCGTACTCGGGGTGGGCGACCGTCCCGCCGACGCGGATGCCCTCCTCGCCCTGCTCGCCGAGTGGCGGGCCGAGGTCGGTTCCGCGCCACTGCCCGAGTTGCCGGACGAGGAGGAGATCGCGGTCGCGCTCGCGCCCAACGTCTCCCGCCTCCGCGCCCGGCGTGGGTGGGCCAGGTCCGGTGACCACCACCACGGCCAGCGCCCCGCCCTGTGGCAGGCCGTGACCGGGGCCGCGGTCGTGGCGGCGGTCATCGTCGGCGGCCTGTCGGTCGCCGCCCACAGTGCGATGCCGGGTGACCCCCTGTGGGGCGTGTCGAAGACCATCTTCTCCGACCGCGCGGGTGAGGTGGAGCTGGTCGGCGATCTGAGCGAGGACCTCACCGCGGCCGACCTCGCCGCACGTGAGGGTGACCGGGACAGGGCCGAGCGACTGCTCGCCGAGGTGAGCGACCGGCTCGACGAGGTCGCGGACGCCTCGGAGCGAGTGGAACTGATGAAGCGCCGCGACGCGATCAGGCGCGATCTGAGCCGGGTCACACCCAGCTCGGTCCCGTCGCCCGCCCCGGCTCCCGCACCGACTCCGGCCCCGCAGCCCGGGCCGGGTCAGGGGGTCGCGACGCTGGTGCCCGGGATCCCGGTCCCGTTGCCCTCGAACCTGATCCCACCGCCGCCGCCCGGCATGCCGGTGATTCCCCTGCCGCTCGACGGTCTCCGGATCTCCACCACACTGCAGATCCCGATCGACACCCAGCGCATCCAGGACTTCCTGGCGCCCACGACGGGCCAGCCACAACCGGAGGACGCCGAGGACACCGTGTCGCCGTCACCGTCCCGGACGACCACGGTCACCCAGGTCCCGACCACGTCGCCGACGCAGACGGGCCCGCGGGCGACGCCGTAGTCCGCGCGGTTCACTCAGCTGCCGGGAGTGACCGCGGCTCCGCCGGCGTCAGCAGGGTCACCTGCGCTCGGTGGGGTCAGCGACGCCTGTAGAGCCGACGCGGTCGCATCGCTCGGACCGCGTCGGCGTAGCCGCGGCAGTAGTCCCACGTGACGTAGTCGTCCGGGATCGGGTCGAATGCGGGCTCGTGGGGGAGGAGCGAGCCGTCCTCGAGGAGCTGCATGAGATTGGCCCGGAGCATGTCCCACTCGTGGTAGTGCTCCTCCGCGCAGTCCTCGCACTGCACCGCGACCCCCTTGATGCCGATCGGCGCCAGGAGCTCACGGAACTCGGCGAGATCGGCCAGGTCCTCCTCGATGGCGTGGCGTTCCTCGGCGTCCAGGGGACCGGACGGGACGCCGTCGTCGACAGGGTCGAGGCCGGCCAGTTCCGCGGTCGGATCGTCCGGATCGCCGGCGAACGGGTCGGGCGGCATGCCGTGCCGAAGGGGATCGTTCACGCACCCACCGTACCCTCCGGCCACCACCGCGCGGGGTCGACGGTTCGAGCCGGAGCGCATCGACGCACTATCCTCGGACTTCACACCGAGACGACCCCCAGGAGGACGGCAGATGAGCGAGTCGCGAGGCCCCGTGCGCACCGGCGGCGACGATCCGACCAAGGTCGCCATGGTGGGCCTGACCTTTGACGACGTGCTGCTGCTGCCGGCCGCATCCGAGGTCGTCCCCAGTGAGGTCGACACGAGCACCCGACTCACCCGGGACATCACTCTGCGGGTTCCGCTGGTGTCGTCCGCGATGGACACGGTCACCGAGGCGCGGATGGCGATCTCCATGGCCCGCCAGGGTGGGATCGGCGTACTGCACCGCAACCTCTCCGTGGCGGACCAGGCGGCACAGGTGGACACGGTCAAGCGCTCGGAGGCCGGCATGGTCACCGACCCGGTCACCTGTGCGCCCGCCAACACCCTCGCCGAGGTCGACGAGATGTGCGCCCGTTACCGGATCTCCGGACTGCCGGTGACCGACGAGCGGGGCGAACTCGTGGGCATCATCACCAACCGCGACATGCGGTTCGAGGTCGACAAGTCGCGCCGGGTCGACGAGGTCATGACCCGGGCTCCGCTGGTGGTCGCCCGCGAGGGTGTGACCGCGGAGGCCGCGTTGGGACTGCTGCGCCGACACAAGATCGAGAAGCTGCCGATCGTGGACGGTGACGGTCGCCTCACCGGTCTCATCACGGTCAAGGACTTCGTCAAGACCGAGAAGCACCCGGACGCCACCAAGGACTCGGATGGTCGGCTGCGGGTGGCCGCGGCGATCGGCACCGGCGAGGACGCCTGGCAGCGCGCCGGCACCCTCACCGATGCCGGCGTGGACGTCCTGGTCGTGGACACCGCGCACGCCCACAACCGCAACGCGCTCGAGATGGTCGCGCGCGTCAAGCGCGAGCTCGGCGACCGGGTGCAGGTGATCGGTGGCAACCTCGCCACCCGGGGTGCGGCACAGGCCATGATCGATGCGGGTGCGGACGCGATCAAGGTGGGAATCGGACCCGGGTCCATCTGCACCACCCGGGTGGTCGCGGGGGTGGGCGCCCCGCAGATCACCGCGATCCTGGAGGCCTCGGTGGCGGCGCAGGCCGCGGGCGTCCCCGTCATCGCCGACGGCGGTATGCAGTACTCGGGCGACGTCTCCAAGGCCATCGCGGCCGGGGCGTCGGCATGTATGTTCGGCTCGCTTCTCGCGGGTTGCACCGAGTCGCCGGGCGAACTGATCTTCGTGGACGGCAAGCAGTTCAAGGTCTACCGCGGTATGGGGTCGGTGGGAGCGATGCGCGGGCGAGGCAAGCCGGGGCAGGAGAAGTCGTTCTCCAAGGACCGCTACTTCCAGGATGACGTGTTGTCCGAGGAGAAGCTCGTGCCCGAGGGCATCGAGGGACGCGTGCCCTACCGTGGCGACGTGGCACAGGTGCTCCACCAGTTGACCGGCGGTCTCCGGGCGGGGATGGGCTATACCGGCTCGGCCACCATCCCGGAGATGCACCGTGCCCAGTTCGTCCAGATCACGGCGGCGGGGCTCAAGGAGAGCCATCCCCACGCGATCCAGATGACCGTCGAGGCCCCCAACTACAACGTCAAGGACTGAGAGCGCGTGCGCAACGTCGTGGAGATCGGAATGGGCCGGGAGGCCCGTCGGATGTACGGCCTGGGAGAGGTCGACATCGTTCCCTCCCGTCGCACCCGTAGTTCCAAGGAGGTGTCGACGGCCTGGCAGATCGACGCCTACCAGATGGACCTGCCCGTGATGACCCACCCGACCGACGCGGTGGTCTCACCGGCGTCGGCGGTCGAGTTCTCTCGGCTGGGGGGACTGGCCGTGTTGAACGGTGAGGGCCTGTGGGCGCGTCATGCGGATCCCGAGGCGGCGATCGCCGAGCTCCGCGAGATCGCGCTCGAGGACGTGACCGGACACAGGGCGGTGGCGCGCCTCCAGGAGTTGCACCGTGCACCGATCGACCGGGAGTTGCTCGCCGCGGCGGTCCGGCGTATCCGCGACGAGGGCGGGACCGTCGCCGTCCGGGTGTCACCGCAGCACGCGCGCGACCTCACACCCGGTCTGGTCTCGGCCGGGATCGACATGCTGGTCGTGCAGGGCACCATCATCTCCGCCGAGCACGTCAGCGGAGAGGACGAACCCCTGAACCTCAAGGAGTTCATCGGTGGGCTGGACGTGCCGGTGATCGCCGGCGGCGTCGTGGACTACAAGACCGCCCTGCACCTCATGCGCACCGGCGCGGCTGGCGTGATCGTGGGCTACGGCGGCGTCGAGGGGATCACCACCACCGGCTCGGTGCTCGGCATGGAGGTCCACATGGCCACCGCGATCGCCGACGCGGCGGCCGCACGCCGCGACTACCTCGACGAGACCGGCGGTCGGTACGTCCACGTCCTGGCCGACGGGGACATCTACACCTCCGGTGACATCGCCCGCGCGGTCGCGTGTGGCGCCGACGCCGTGGTGCTGGGTCCACTGCTGGCCGGTTCGTTGGAGTCCCCGGGGCGGGGTGTGTACTGGGATGCCGTGTCCGCCCACCCCAAGGTCCCCCGCGGCCACGTCGCGGAGATCGACGACGAGACGGCGCTGGCCCCCCTCGCCGAGGTCCTCGAGGGGCCGACGAGTGTCCCGGACGGGACCCGGAACCTCATGGGTGGCCTCCGTCGCGCGATGGCCAAGTGCGGGTATTCGGACGTGAAGGGATTCCAGAAGGTGGACCTGTCGGTCCGCCCCTGACGCGGTGGACAAATCGGGAGCTACTGTCGGGTAGGTTCTGGGTGCTCGGGTACTGTGACCTACACCTCGACCACCAGGGAGCTTCACCATGACGTCATCCACGCCGTCGCCCTCGACCACCGCCTCCTCCGCGAGCGCCGACACCGACGTCATCGTCATCGGTTCCGGATTCGGCGGCAGCGTCACGGCTCTTCGCCTGTCGGAGAAGGGGTACCGCGTCACGGTGATCGAGGCCGGGCGTCGGTTCGAGGACTCGGACTTTCCCAAGACCTCGTGGCGGCTCAACCGGTACGTCTGGGCGCCCAAGCTGAAGCTGTTCGGTCTCCAGCGTGTGCACCTGCTCCGCGACGTCATGATCCTCGCGGGGGCGGGCGTCGGCGGTGGCTCTCTCAACTACGCCAACACCCTCTACAAGCCCACCACCCCGTTCTTCAAGGACCGGCAGTGGGGGCACATCACCGACTGGGAGGACGAACTCACCCCGTTCTACGAGCAGGGGCGCCGGATGCTCGGAGTGGTCACCAACCCCACCCACACCCACTCCGATGAGGTCATGAAGTCCGTCGCCAGGGACATGGGCGCCGAGGACACCTTCGTCTACACGCCCGTCGGCGTCTTCTTCGGTGAGAAGACCGGGGGGGAGGGCAAGCCGGGCCAGACCGTCGCGGACCCCTACTTCGGCGGTGTCGGCCCGGATCGCACGGCCTGCATCGAGTGCGGCGAGTGCATGACCGGGTGTCGTCACGGGGCCAAGAACACGCTCCTCAAGAACTACCTCGGCCTGGCCGAGCGGGCGGGGACCCGGGTGCTCGACCGCACGACCGTCAGCGGCCTGAACGAACGGGCCGACGGCACGTGGGAGGTCACTCTCGAGCGCACCGGTGCCTGGACCTCCCGCGGCAAGCGCGCCACCACCATGACGGCCTCGCACGTCGTGGTGGCCGCCGGCACCTGGGGGACCCAGCACCTCCTGCACTACGCCAAGGACGACGGTTCGCTGCCCCGGCTCTCGGACGCACTCGGGAAGCTCACCCGCACCAACTCCGAGTCGATCCTCGGAGCCATGCGCCCCAACTACCTGCCGGAGCAGGACTTCTCGGAGGGCGTGGCCATCACGTCGTCGTTCCATCCCCGGTCCGACACCCACATCGAGCCGGTCCGCTACGGCAAGGGCTCCAACGCCATCGCGATCCTGCAGACCCTGCTCACCGACGGTGACGGGCCACTCCCGCGCTGGCGCACCCTGCTGAACGAGATCCGGCGCGAGCCGGCCATGTTCCTCCAGTTGTTCCACCTGCGACGGTGGAGCCAGCGGTCGGTGATCGCCCTGGTCATGCAGAACCTCGACAACTCGCTGGAGACCTCGGTCAAGCGCCGCGGCCCGCTCCGGTACGTCACCAGCAAGCAGGGCCACGGCGAGCCCAACCCGTCCTGGATCCCCGCCGGCAACGAGGCCACGCGGCGGATCGCCGACAAGATCGGCGGCCTGGCCGGGGGAACGTGGGGTGAGATCGCGAACATGCCGCTCACGGCGCATTTCCTCGGAGGGTGTGCGATCTCGGATTCGCCCGAGACCGGTGTCGTGGACCCCTATCACCGGGTGTGGAACTACCCGACGATGCACATCGTGGACGGGTCCGCGATCTCCGCGAACCTCGGGGTGAACCCCGCGTTGAGCATCACCGCGCAGGCCGAGCGGGCCATGGCCCTGTGGCCCAACAAGGGCGAGGCCGACACCCGGCCCGCGCAGGGGGAGGCCTACCAGCGTGTGTCCCCGGTGCCGCCCGCGTCGCCGATCGTGCCGGAGGCGGCGCCCGGCGCGCTGCGTCTGCCGATCGTCGGGGTCAGCTGACAGGTCGCCACCCGGTCACGGGGCGGTGAGCTCGACCAGTTCGTCGAGCGCGGCCTCGATCCCGTCGGCCACCACGTCCGGGTCCGGCACGAGGTGTTCGCACGAGACCACGCCCACGTCGAGTCGGCCGTTGACCGACACGCTGGTCACCGACAGTCCCGCCCCGTGCAGCAGCGGGCCGAAGGGGTGCATGTGGGTGATGCGCGCGCCGAGGAAGTAGAGGGAGTGGCGGGGGCCGGGCACGTTGGAGATGATCAGGTTGTAGATCACCGGGTGGACATCGGCGAGTCTGAAGGTCTCATAGGCCCGCATCCCCACGTCGAGTAGCCAACGGGGGCTCATCCGGGCCCAGTTGGCCAGCAGGGCCGGCCGGACGGTCCCGGCCTGTCTCTTGGTGGTCTCGGCCGCGGCGGAGATCCGCCGGTACCGTTCGACCGGATCGGGCTCATCGGTGGCCAGCGAGGCGAACATGGCCGAGACCTGGTTGGCTCCGCCGGTCGTCAGGTCCTCCCGTGTGGACATGGGGACGATCGCCACCAGGGGTGAGCCCGGGACGTTGTCGTGGACCTCGAGGTAGGAGCGGACCGCGCTGCCGACCACGGTGAGCAGGACGTCGTTGACGGTCCCGCCCAACCGCGACGTCACCAGCGCGGCGGCCTCCAGATCGAGGGACGCGGTGGCCACCGCCCGGTGCGGGGTGAGCGAGCGGTTGAACAGCGTCCGCGGTGCGGTGAACGGCGCGGGCATGGATTCCGCTCCGGTCGCCCCGCCCCGCGCCCGCTTCATCGCCCCGGGCACGGACACCGTCTCGGGCAGCAACCGGAGAAACGTCAGTGGCCGGCCGAGCAGTTCACGAGCGCCACCGGCGACGAGCTGGAGGGTGTTGGCGCGGCCCACGTGGGTGCGCACGAGCGCCGGGTCCTGCTCGGGCGTGGAGGCGTCCGTGGCGGCGAGGGTGGAGAGCAACTCGGCGCCCAGCATGCCGTCGATCACCGCGTGGTGGACACGGCAGAACGCGGTGACGGTCGGCGTGCTCGGGTCGCCCCGCTCGATGATCCACACCTGCCACAGTGGGCGGGAGCGATCCAGCGGCGTGGAGGCGAGCCGCCCGCAGACGGCCAGCATCTCTTCCTCGGTCTCGCCCGGCCCCAGTTCGATCCGGCGTACGTGGTGGGCGATGTCGAAGTCGAAGTCCTCCACCCACGCCGGGTGGCCGAGGTTCCACGGTGAGTCGTGGACCTTCCGGCGGAACGGGGGGACGGCCTTGACCCGCCGGGCGAGACCGGACCGGAGTCGCTCGAAGGAGTACCCCTCGTCGATGGTGGAGACGTCGAGGTGGACCACTCCGTTGATCACCATCATCTGCTCGTCGGTCTCCATGTAGAGGAAGCTGGCGTCGAGGCCGGTCATCCGTTCCATGCCTCAGTCCTTCCTGTTCCCCACGTCGAGCGTCTGCTGCGTCGACTCGAGGTACCGCAGGCTCGCGTCGAAGCCCGTCATCCGCTCCATGGTGACTTCCCTCGTCGATCGTGGCGCTCGCCGGAGACCGGCCGGCGTGGTGTGGTCCAGTGTGGACGCCTCCCCGCGAGATGTGGCCGAGTTCGGCGGAGAGCCCGCGGGGCATAGACTCGGGTCCGTGGCCGAGAACGCTCAGACCGACTCCCAGTTCACCGCCGGTACGACCGGAGCCCCCGCCCCGCCCCGGCCGGTGCTGGTCGTGGACTTCGGCGCCCAGTACGCGCAGCTCATCGCGCGACGCGTGCGCGAGGCCCGGATCTACTCCGAGGTGATCCCGCACACCGCGACGGTGGAGGAGATCCGGGCCAAGGACCCGGTGGCACTCGTCCTGTCCGGGGGGCCGGCCAGCGTGTACGCCGACGGCGCCCCGTCGCTCGACCCGGCGGTCCTCGATCTCGGGCTGCCCGTGTTCGGCATCTGCTACGGCTTCCAGGCCATGGCAGGGGCGCTGGGGGGAGAGGTCGCGCACACCGGAAGCCGCGAGTACGGGCGGACCGAGGCGACGGTGTCCGGTGGGGTGCTGCACGGCGGACTGCCCGGGACCCACCCGGTGTGGATGAGCCACGGTGACGCCGTCACGGTCGCTCCCGAGGGGTTCACGGTGACCGCCACGTCCTCCGGTGCCCCGGTCGCGGCGTTCGAGTGCGCGGAGCGCCGGATGGCCGGCGTCCAGTACCACCCGGAGGTCCTGCACTCCCCCCACGGGCAGCAGGTCCTGACCCGCTTCCTCACCGAGATCGCCGGGCTGGAGCCCACCTGGACGGCGTCCAACATCGCGGATCAGCTCGTCGAGGCCGTTCGTGATCAGATCGGCCACGGTCGGGCGATCTGCGGCCTGTCGGGCGGGGTCGACTCCGCGGTCGCGGCCGCCCTGGTCCAGAAGGCGATCGGGGACCGACTCACCTGCGTGTTCGTCGACCACGGCCTGCTCCGGGCGGGGGAGCGCGAGCAGGTGGAGAACGACTTCGTGGCCGCCACCGGCGCCCGACTCATCACGCTCGACGACTCCGAGACCTACCTGGGGCACCTGGCCGGCGTCACGGACCCGGAGGCCAAGCGCAAGATCATCGGTCGGGAGTTCATCCGGTCGTTCGAGCGGGCCGTGACCCAGGCTCTCGAGCTCCAGGGCGACGACGCCGCCTCCGTCGACTTCCTCGTCCAGGGCACCCTGTACCCGGACGTCGTGGAGTCCGGCGGGGGTGCCGGTACGGCCAACATCAAGAGCCACCACAACGTGGGCGGGCTGCCGGACGACATCGAGTTCTCGCTCGTGGAGCCGCTGCGCCTGCTGTTCAAGGACGAGGTCCGCGCCGTGGGCCGCGAGCTCGGGCTGCCCGAGGCGATCGTCGGCCGACACCCGTTCCCGGGGCCGGGTCTGGCCATCCGGATCGTCGGCGCCGTGGATCATCACCGGCTGGAGACCCTGCGCGCGGCAGACGCGATCGTGCGGGAGGAGATGACCGCCGCCGGTCTGGACGCCTCGGTGTGGCAGTGCCCGGTGGTACTGCTCGCCGACGTCCGCTCGGTCGGCGTCCAGGGCGACGGCCGCACCTACGGTCACCCGATCGTGCTGCGCCCGGTCAGCTCCGAGGACGCCATGACGGCCGACTGGACGCGGGTGCCCTACGAGACCCTCGCGCTGATCTCGAACCGCATCACCAACGAGGTCCCGGACGTCAACCGGGTCGTGCTGGACGTGACCAGCAAGCCGCCGGGCACCATCGAGTGGGAGTGAACCGGGCACCTGTGCAGCTCTGACACAGCCGCCCCCGCCGATGAACTCCCGCCCCCGCCGAAGCGCACGCGCGAGTTCATCGACGGGAGCGGCTGTGGGCCACGCCGGGTCGGGTTGGGCTCAGCGCCGGACCACCATGACCAGGCCCACGATGATCGCCAGGACGAGACCCGCGGCGATCACGACCGTGGAGGTGATGACCGGCGCGCCCAGGACCGCCCACACGGCGACCCCCAACGAGAGCAGTCCGGCCACCGCGAGCACCGGTGATCCCGAACGCTCGCGCCGGGCCACCGCGTCGGTCGAGGCGGGAGCGGGCTCCGGCTCGAAACCGACCCCGTACCCGGTGGGGGTCCCGTACCCCGACCGGTGCGGATCGGTGAAGCCGGCCCCGTAGGGGAGCGGGTCGTGGAGAGGCTGGTCGGGGCGGGTGGCGGTGTCGGCGTGCAGGTCGTTGCTGGTCATCTCATGGCTCCCGGTGGGTGGTGTCTCGGTGTGGTCGCTGCGGTCGGTCTGGTCGTCGTCGGGCCGGGCGCTCATCGCGTCACCGTGATGCTGCCGATGCCGTTGTAGACGTAGAGGGACAGGACGGGGTCGGAGGGGTCGACCCGAGCGGAGTCCGGGCAGTCCACGCTTCCGATGTCGGCGTTGCAGGTCGAGTCCACGGAGATCCCGGCGGGCAGCAGGACCCGGACCTCGCCGGCGTTGTTGGCGATGCTGTAGCTGCGATCGCGGTCCAGCTCCAGCTCACGCATGTCCACCGTGACGCTGCCGATCTCGTGGTTCACCGGGGTGTCGAGTTGGGCGGGTTCAGTGATCTGGAGGGTCCGGTCGCCGGTGCCCTCCCAGCCGCCCTCGGGGACCTGCACCAGCGAGGCCAGCAGCACGAACCCGGCGAGCGGGCCGGCCACCACCAGCAGTCCGTGGCCCCTACGGGTGGCCGCGCCGATGAGCAGTCCGCCGGCCACCACTGCCAGGGCGATCGCGGCGATCCTGGTGGAGTCGAGCCAGGTCATCCCGCCCAGCGTGGAGAGTCCGACGGCCACGGCCACCGCGATGAGCGCCACGCCGAGGGTGACCTTGGTCAGGCGGGACCGGCGCCTGGCCGGTGCGGGACCGGGGGCGGGGGCGACTCCGGGGTCGGGCAGGTCCCACGCGAACGGGGCGGCGCCGAGTGGGTCCCACGAGGGCGGCACCGGCGGGCCGTACGGGGCACTGGGCCCTGATCCGGGCTCCCGTGACGTCCAGGCCGAACCGGGTGCTCCGGCGCGCTCGGACGGCGGCCGTACGGCGGACACCTCGGCCCAGCCGGCGGGCGGTACGGGGGTGCGGCGGTGGAGTCCGTACCAGCCGGCGAGCATGGCCATGAGGAACCCGGCGCCCACGAAGAACGAGGCCCCGGAACCGCCGAAGGTGGGGGCGCTGAGGATGACGACGACGACGAGGGCGACAGCTGTGACCTTGGAGCCGGATGCCTGGCCCTTCCCGATCAGCGCCTCCCCCTTGGACGCCTCGTCCCCGGCGGAGCGCAGGAGAAGCCACAACAGTGCGTACAGGAACACCCCGGCCCCGCCCCAGAGTGCGGCGATCACGAAGGCGATGCGGAAGAGGACGGGGTCTACCCCGTAGCGACGGCCGAAGCCGCCACAGACGCCGGCGATCTTGGCGTCGTCCGGGGTCCGGACGGGTCGGGTCCGCCACAGGGAGCGGAGCTCTGATGGGACGTCGGTGGTGCTCGTGCTGGACATGACTCCATCGTGGTGGGCGGCCCGGGTTTCCACATCGGGGGCCGACCCTGATATTCGACCCTGAGAGCACCGGGCGGGGATGATGGCGACATGGTCGACACCGTCGTGGGATTCTTGAGTTCCAACGATCCCCTGAAGCTCTTCGGCGTGACGATGATCGGCGTCAGCGGCCGCACCGTCCTCAAGGTGCTCCTCAGCGCGCTGTTGCTGGTGGTGCTCTCGTTGTTCAACTCGCTGTCGCGGACGGTGATGAGGGTGGTCACCGGGCCCGCCGGGTCCGCGTCCAGGTTCTGGACCAAACAGGGGTTGCAACTCCTCACGGCTCTGATGGCCGTGCTCGGACTCTTCTCGATCTGGGTGACCCCGGGCACCGACCTGACGGTGGGGATCGGGCTCGTGACCGCGGGTCTGGCCTTCGCTCTGCAGAAGGTCATCGCGAGCCTCGCGGGGTACTTCGTCATCCTCCGGGGCAGGGTCTTCGCGGTCGGCGACCGGATCGCCGTCGGAGGGGTACGCGGCGATGTGATGTCGCTCGGCTTCCTGCGGACGACGGTGATGGAGATGGGGGCCCCGTCGTCCATGACCGGAGCGGAGACCGGGAACTGGGTACCGAGCCGACAGTTCACCGGCCGGGTGGTGACGGTGTCCAACGGAGTGATCTTCGACGAGGCCGTCTACAACTACTCCCGCGGGTTCCCCTTCCTGTGGGAGGAGATCTCGGTCAACCTCCCCTTCGACGTGGATCTGCGCGCCGTGGACGAGTTGTTCGCCACGTGCGCCGACCGGCACACGCACGAGCTGAGCGGCGAGGCGATGACGAGCATGCAGCGGATGAGCCGCGTCTACGCGGTCGACGTCCGCGAGTTCGGGCCGCAGGTCTTCGTCTCCCTGCAGGAGGACTGGATCCTCGTGACCGTCCGCTTCGTCGTGGGCAGTCACGGTGCGCGGGCGGTCAAGGACGCGATATCGCGTGACCTGGTAGCCGGGTTGAAGGAATCCGGGATCAGTCCGGCGAGCGTGGTCTACGACATCCGGGCGGTCGGCGGGACCGCTCCCGGGACGGGGTCGGATCAGGTCTCCTCCGACGGCCGGCAGGACTCGCCCTAGCTGTCCCGGGCCAGGTGTACCGACGGATCCGGGTGTACCGACGATCCGGGGTGGACCCGGACGAACCGGGGGAGATCCCCGATACCTCTCGGGGGCGCGATCTGTGACCATGGCGGGTATGAGTGACAACGCGACCGATCCGGTACCGGCCCCCGCGCCGCCCCCACCGGTCGCTGCTCCGCCGCGCCCGCCCGCCGTGCAGCCGGCGGGGTTCCGGTGGTACCCGCCGCTGAGCAGGATCTCCGACGGCGCCGTGGTCGCCGGCGTGTGCGCGGGACTCGCGGCCCATCTGGGGGTGCGGGTCACCCACGTGCGTCTGGCGATGGTGCTGCTCGCGACCCTGTCCGGTGCGGGGGTGCTGTTCTACGCCGCGCTGTGGGCTCTGACCCCGTCGGCGCGGGCGCAGGAGGGGAACGCCCCGACCGACTCGCGGGAGCAGCGACGCGGCATGGCCCTCGCGGCCGTCGCGCTGGTGGGGTCGGTGCTGTCGTTCATGGTGACCACCGCGACGGGCCTGCACGTGATCGTGCCCGTCCTGATCGTGGTCCTGGGAGCCGGGCTGGTCTGGCAGCAGTACGACGGCGGGGGACGGGTGGCCCCCCGGTCCGTCTTCGACTGGGCCAGGGTCACCGCCGGTGCGACCCTCGTCGTCGTCGGACTCGCAGTCGTCGTCCTGGGACAGGTCGAGTTCGCCGCCCTGCGGTCGTCCTTCCTGGCCGTGCTGGCGACCCTCGTCGGCGTGGTGCTGCTCAGCGTCCCCGTGGGGCTGCGGCTGTGGCGGTCACTAGAGGAGGAGCGCGCGGCCCGCATCCGCGAGGCCGAACGCAGCGACATCGCCTCGCACCTGCACGACTCCGTGCTGCAGACGCTGGCGTTGATCCAGAAACGCTCCGACGACCCCGCCCAGGTGTCGCGGCTGGCCCGCCGGCAGGAACGCGAGCTGCGGCAGTGGCTCTTCGGGGCCGGCTCGCGGATGTCCTCCGGCGCGGCCACCGTCGCCGGGGCCGTCGAGGTGATCGTCGGGGACGTCGAGGACACCTACGGGCTGCGCGTGGACCAGGTGGTGGTGGGCGGTGACGTCCCGGCCGGCGACGCCGAGGAGGCGGTCCTGGGGGCGGTCCGCGAGGCCCTGGTCAACGTGGCCAAACACGCCGGCGTCGAGACCGCCGACGTGTTCGTGGAGAACGACGGTCAGGTGCTCAGCGCCTTCGTCCGTGACCGCGGCTGTGGCTTCGACCCCGATGAGGTGGACGGGGATCGACACGGGTTGTCCCAGTCCATCCGGCACCGCGTGGAGAGCCGGGGCGGCAGTGTGACGGTGCGCAGTACGCTCGGTCGCGGGACGGAGATCGGGATCGAGATGCCGACGGAGGGCGAATGACCGACAGGTCGGAGGGTAACAGGATGTGCCGGGTGTTCCTCGTCGACGACCACGCGGTGTTCCGCAGTGGCGTCCGGGCCGAACTCGCCGGTCAGGACGGGATCGAGGTGGTCGGCGAGGCGGGATCGGTGGCCGAGGCCGTCGCCGGCATCGGTCGTGTGCGGCCCCACGTGGTCCTGCTCGACGTGCACATGCCCGACGGGGGAGGTGTCGCCGTACTCCGCTCGGTCCTGGGGCCCGTCGCCGGTGGCTCAGCCGCTGCCGGTGGTTCAACAGCTGCCGGTGGCTCAGCCGCTCCGGGCGGCGCCGGCGCCCCCTCCGATGACGACGCCGCGACCGGGCCCACTTTCCTCGCCCTGAGCGTCTCGGACGCCGCCGAGGACGTGATCGCGGTGATCCGCGGCGGGGCCCGCGGGTACGTCACCAAGACCATCTCCGGCGGGGAACTGGCCGATGCCGTGCGCCGGGTGGCCGACGGGGACGCGGTGTTCTCACCACGCCTGGCCGGGTTCGTCCTGGACGCGTTCGCCCGCGCCGCCCCCGGCCCCGAGGAGCGGGGTGAGCCCGTCCACGACCCGGAGGTCGACTCGCTCACCCCACGGGAGAAGGAGGTCCTGCGGCTGCTGGCGCGCGGGTACACCTACCGGGAGATCGCCGAGGAGCTGTTCATCTCGGTCAAGACCGTGGAGACCCACGCCTCCAACGTGCTGCGTAAGACCCAGCAGTCCAACCGGCACGCGCTCACCCGCTGGGCGCAGTCCCGTCACCTGGACTGACGCGGGGTGCTCTCCGCCCGCCGCAGACGCTGGCCCGCCGCGACCCCACTCGCCGCGGACGCTGGCCCGCCGCGACCCCGCCCGCCGCGACCCCGCCCGACGCGACCCCGCCCGACGCGGCGAGTGGTCGATTCCGTTCAGGTTTCCCCCGGTCGGGTTCAGGTGGTCAGTGCACTTGCGACCATTCGGCGAGGTGACTCACCCGTAGGGGCCACTAGGGTGTGGCCATGAGCGAAGCGCGCGACCTCCCGGTGTGCATCATCGGTGACTCGTTCGTGGCAGGCTACGGCGACGAGACAGGCCGCGGCTGGACCGCGCACCTGATCGAGGCGGGCGCGGACGCCGGTCTGCGACTCCAGGCGTCCGTCGCGGGGGTCGGTGGGGACACCTCCGAGATGATCCTGGCCCGGTGGGACGAGGTCGACCGCCGGCGGGCGGCGTTCCCGACGACGGCGGTGATCGCGGAGTTCGGGGTCAACGACGCCATCGAGCACGAGGGGGCGGTGCGCGTCGACGAGGCGGGCACGGTCGCGGCGCTGCGCGGAATGATCGACCGGGCCCCCGAGGGGCGGTTCCTCGTGGTGGGGCCGCCGCCGGTCGTGTGGGACGAGGTCAACGAGCGGATCGCCGCCCGGGCCGAGGCGATGGCGCAGGTGTGCGACGAGGCCGGAGTGCCGTTCGTGCCGACCTTCGACGTGCTGCTGGCGGGCGGGGCGTGGATGCGCGAGGTCACTGCCGGCGACGGTGCCCACCCCGGACCGGGCGGGTACGAGCAGTTCGCGCAGGTGGTGTCCGGCCCGGTTCTCGAGTGGCTGCGCTCGCTGCCGGACGTCGAGCCGGGTTACTAGCGGGAACTCTTCATCGCAGCCTTGACCGTCACGGCCGGGTCGGCCTCGAGCTCGCTCACCCGTTCGGAATCCATGGGCAGCAGCGCTATCCGCCCGTTCGAGTCGAAGTGCAGTGCCCAGCCGTAGGTCTTGGCCAGCGGGGAGGTGCGCAGGCAGGGCTGGCCCTTGGAGAAGAACCTCTCGCGCTCGGCCGCGCGGTCGGCCTCCGCTATCGCTTTGCGCTGGCAGTGCACGTCAAAGAGGAGGTCGTCGCTCGTCCACGTGTAGTCCTGACCCGAGAGACGGTCGTACTGGAGTTCGGCGACCGAGCCTTTTCCGCCTGGCGGGACCGCGGCCGCCACGGCCTTGGTGTCGGGCGCGGGGAGGATCAGGGTGTCGGTGTAGTCGGTGGTGTGCATAGCCGTTTCTCCAGTTCCTGTAGTGGATCAGGCGGTGGCGTCCGCCGCCGCCGGGGCCTGCGGTCTCCGGTAATCTGAGTATCGCCGCACGCCCCGTACGGCCGCAGGAGGTTGAATCATGACGAGTCCGCAGAACCCTGACCGCACCGGCGAGCATTCCGAGGAGCCCGCGGATCAAGCCAGGTACGAGCACGACGACGCGATCGCCGACGAGTGGGGCGACGAGTCCTTCCCGGCCAGCGATCCCCCCGGAGCCCTCTGACTCAGCGCAGTATCTCGAACTGCTCGGACACCGCCCGTAGCGCAGATGCGCTGCGGGCGAATTGTGTGGTCTCGGTGGCGTCCAGTTCCAGCTCCACCACGCGCTGGACGCCGGTCCGGCCGATCACCGCGGGGACACCGATGTAGATCCCGTCCTCGCCGTACTCGCCCCGTAGCAGCGTGGACACCGGTAGCGAGACCTGTTCGTTGCGCAACACAGCGCGGGTGATGCGGGCCAGACCCATACCGATGCCGTAGCTGGTGGACCCCTTGGAATCTATGATCCGGTAGGCGGCGTCCCTGGTCTCCGTGAAGATCTGGGACAGCCGTTCCCGCTTGTCCGGGTCCCCGTCGAGGTCTCGGCGTAGAGGCACCCCGGAGACGTTGGCGGAGGAGAAGACCGGCAGTTCGGTGTCGCCGTGCTCGCCGATGATCGAGGCGTGGACGCTCATCGGGGCGACGTCGTAGTACTCGCCCAGCATGTAGCGGAAGCGCGCCGAGTCGAGGATCGTGCCGGAGCCGATGACCTGCGCGGCGGGCAGTCCGGAGTAGCGCCACGAGGCCTGGGCGAGGATGTCGACGGGGTTCGTGGCCACCAGCAGGATGCCGTCGAAACCGGTCGCCATGACGTCTCCGACGATCCCCTCGAAGATCGCCATGTTCTTGCCGACCAGGTCGAGTCGTGTCTCTCCGGGTCTCTGGGCGGCGCCGGCGCAGATCACCACCATCGTGGCGTCCGCGCAGTCATCGTAGGTTCCCTCGGTGACGAGGGTGGGGGAGGGAGCCCACACGACGCCGTGGTTGAGGTCCATGACCTCGCCGACCAGTTTGTCGTGGTCGATGTCGATGATGGCGAGGTGGTCGGCCAGCCCCTGGTTGACGAGCGCGTAGCCGTAGGCGATGCCCACGTCCCCGGCGCCGATGAGCACGATGCGGTTCCCGATGGAGGCTCTCATGTCGCCAGGGTAGGGGCGTGGGGTGGCCGTCCGGGCGACACCGGGTGAACGCAGTCTCCTCTCACCCGGCTCTGCTGCCCGACCCTGCCGGCCGACCCTGCCGGCCGGTGGGGTCGCGCTATCCGGCGGCCTCGAGCACGGCGCGGTGGCGGCGCTCGATGGTGACCCGGTCGTCGGCGTTGCGGGTGGCCTCGAGGGCGTCGTCGCGGAGCTTCGTGGCGTGGTGGGTGACGACCGCCCGTCGGCCGGGGTCGTCGAGGACCTGCGCCGCGACGGCGAGGACGTCGAGGATCCTGATGCTGACGGCCGGAGCGCCCGCACCGAACTGCCGTATCTGGTCGAACATCGAGGCGACGAGTCCCTCGAAACCGGAGGTGGCCACGACGAGGCGGAGCTCGTCGTCACGGGAGTACACGCCGGTCGGCCACTGCCGATCCTCGAGGGTGCACAGGGCGTCCCCGAAACGATCGATGACGTCGACCGCGGTGAACGGGTCGTTGGTGCCCGGGCTCAGCGCCCGGGTGCCCACCTCGGCGAGCAGGCGGACGGCGTGTTCGACATCCTGCTCGCGGGTGCGGGAGTTGCCGACTGTGAGCCGGGAGTAGACGCCGTCGGGCAGGGTTGGGACGGCCTCGGCGACAGGGGAGTTGGGGTAGAGGTAGTCCCCCGGTCGGACGAGGAGCCGGATCGTCGTTTCGGTCTCGACGGCGAGAGCGATGAGCCCCTCGTGGTCGACCAGCTGCAGGTACCCGCCCTTCTCCGCGAGGAGGGTCTCCGCATCCCTCCAGAACTCCTCCTCCGGCGGTGATTGCACGTTTCGTTCCGGGTCCGTCAATTCGGTGGCATTGAGCAGGGAGGACCGGAGGTCGGCGGTGAGGAGGTTGACCACACGGGTGGTGTTGATCGAACCGGTGACGTGGCCGATGAAGTACACGAGCGCGCCGACACACCCGAGCGCCAGGACGAGCGCCAGGGTGACGTTGTAGTGGGGGACGAATGGTGTTCCCTCGTCGCCGCCGGTGACCGTGCGCAGGCTGTAGAGGCTGAAGGTGAAGGTGGAGATGAAGACGCCCAGCGTGACCTGGTTGCCGCGGTCCTCTGTGAAGTTCTGGAGCAGGCGCGGACCCATGGTGCCCGCGGCGTAGGAGAGGGCGGCGATGGTGATGGAGAAGACGGTGCCGCCGACACCGATGGAACTGCTCGCCACGGCGGCGAGGATGCTCCGGGAACCGTCCACGCCACCCCCGTAGAGCCAGGCGGGAGCGTCGTCGCTCGTCCCAGGGTTGGTGGACAACCACGTCCCGAGCTGGGCGAGGACCAGCGCGACGAGGGTCATGACGGCGGGCAGGAACCAGAAGCGCCGGCTGATCTGGCGGAGTCGGAAGCGTAGTCCGGCCATGACTCTCCTCTCGGTGGTGGGCACAGCGTATCCGGTCGGTCCGACGGAGACCTCCGGTCGACGGTGTCGAACAGGTGTTCTTGCGCCGTGTCGTACCGGTGGTGTTCACTGATCGCGTACTCGAAAAATCATTCGATCGACGCAGTGTTCGGCGTGTCGGCCGTGGCGAGGGGTGGCGGTGATGGTAGTGACGGCGTCCTCTGTCGATCTGTCCGGTCTCGAGCGTGCCGAGCGCGTCACGGAGTTGCGCCGGCGCCTGGCCGCGATGCCCGGCGGCGGCGCGCCCGCGGCGGCGCGTGCCCAGGTGCCGACGGGAGCGGCTCCGGTCGTATCCGTGCCCGCGGACCCTGCGGACCCCGCCGAACCCACCGGACCCGAGGGGCCGGAGGCGGGCGCGGCGCCGGATGTCGTGGCCCCCGGGGCCGCGGTGTCGGGGGTCGCGGTGCCGCGATCGGTGGCGTCCCTGCTGCCCGGAGGGGTGCTGCAGGCGGGGAGGGTCACCGCGGTGGCCGGCAGCGCCACCCTCCGGGTGGGGCTTCTCGCCGCGGCCACCGCCTCCGGTGCGCGGTGCGCGGTCGTGGGTTGGCCGGAACTCGGCGTGGCCGCGGTGGCGGAACAGGGTGGACGCCTGGACTGTCTGGCGCTCGTCCCGGACGCGGGCCCGGATCCGGCCGCGGTGGTGTCGGTGCTGCTCGACGGACTGGACCTGGTCCTGCTGGGGCCCGGCGTCCCGGCGGTAGCCCCGTCCCGCGCGCGGGTGCTCGCGGGACGGGTCCGCACGGCGGGGGCCGTACTGCTCGTGGGTCCGGGCTGGCCGGGTGCGGAGCTCACGCTCGCGGGCCGGCACTGCCGCTACGGCGGGCTGGGCACCGGTGCGGGCCGCCTGGCCTCTGTGTCCACGGTGGTGCGCTGCTCGGGCCGAGCCGCCCCACCGCGGACCGCGGAGTGGGTGGCCGCGGGATGAGCGCGCGTGTCATGGCGGTGTGGTGCCCGGACTGGCCGACGGTCGCGGCGGCCCGGGCCGGGGGGCACGGTCTTCACCTGCCACTCGCCGTCGTCGGCCCCCGCGGAGTCCTCGCGTGCAATGCGGTCGCGCGCGCGGTCGGGGTGCGACGCGGGTTGCGCCGGCGTGAGGCGCAGTTCCGGTGCCCGGAGCTGGTCGTGGTGGCGGCGGACCCGGCACGGGACGCCGTGTGGTTCGAACCCGTGGTGCAGGCGCTGGATGCCGTGGTGCCGGGTATCGAGGTGCTACGACCCGGCCTGTTCGTGTTCTCCGCGGCCGGGGCGCTGCGGTTCCACGGCGGAGTGGAGCAGGTCGTCACCCGGGTGGTGGACGCGGTGGCGGCAGCCGGGACGGAATGTCAGGTGGGACTGGCGGACGAGCTGCCCACGGCCGTGCTCGGCGCGCGCGGGTCGGCGCTGCTGGAACCTGGCGGGGACGCCGACTACCTCGCCGGGCTCCCCGTGGACGCGCTCGTGGTGGAGTCCACGTTGGGCGACCCCGAGGTGTTGGCGGAGTTGGTCGACCTGCTGCGCCGACTCGGTGTGCGGACGCTGGGGGACTTCGCCGCACTCCCGCCGCGGGACGTGGCCACCCGTTTCGGCGAGGCGGGCGCGGTGGCGCACCGCATCGCGCGGGCTGTGCCGTGGCGGCCCCCGTCGGTGTCCGCGGTGCCCACGGGGTCGTCCGTCGAGCACCGGTGCGAGCCGCCCCTCGAGAGGGTCGACGAGGCGGCGTTCCTCGGGCGGCGACTGGCGGGGGAGTTGCACTCCGTGCTCGCCTCCGCGGGGGTCGCGTGTCTGCGACTGTCCATCACCGCGAGGATCGAGGAGGGGACGGAGGTCAACCGGGTGTGGCGGTGCTCCGCGCCGCTTACCCCCGAGGGCACTGCGGACCGACTGCGGTGGCAGTTGGAGGGCTGGCTCACCGGTACCGCGATCGCCGGCGGTGCGGGAGGGGCAGTGACCGCTCTGGTCCTCGAGCCGGTGGAGGTCGTCCCCGCCGGCCGCGTGCAGGAGGGGCTGTGGGGTGAGGCGGGGTTGGCGGAGGCGCGCGTGCACCGCGCACTCGCGCGGGTGCAGGGGCTGCTCGGGCCGGAGTCCGTCCGCGTCCCCGTTGAGGTGGGCGGCCGCGGCCCGGCCGATCGGGTGCGGTCCCTGCCGTACGGGGACGCCCCGGCGGACCCCGTCTCGGCGGGCCCGTGGCCGGGGGCCCTGCCGGCGCCGTCGCCGTCGGTGGTCTGGCCGGGCCCGGGCTACCGGTTGGAACTCCGTGAGGGTCGTGACCCCGGGTCGGGGATCGTGGCGCGGGTTCCCCTCGTCGGGGGAGTCGTGCTGCGCACCGCGGCGGGGGCGCCCGTCGGGGTCAGTCCGCGTGGGTTGCTCACGGGGCGTCCCGACTCGGTCGAGATGGGAGGCGCCCGCTCTGTGCTACTGGGCTGGTCACGGCCGTGGCCGATCGACGAGGACTGGTGGGAGCCGGGTCCGGGTGGCGAGTGCCGCCGACCGAGGGCCCGGATGCAGGTCATCCCCGAGCGCGCGGCCGCGTTGTTGCTCTGCTGCCTGCTCGGGGACGAACCGGGGAGCTGGACCGTCGAGGGAGTCTACGAATGAGAGGGGTCTACGAATGAACGGGTGTGGGGGCCACGTCGGCCATCGTGTCGGTTCAGCGGTCGATATCCACTACCAGGCGGGTCGGGTTCTGCAGCAGGAAGGCGGAGAAGTCGCGGCCCGTGCCCTTGAGGCCGATGACGGATTGCGCCCGGCCCTCGAACTGGCCGGCGAAGGCCACTCCGGAGACCCCGGTCGCCTCCTCTGCCGAGACGGTGCCCGCGGGGATCTCCGTCATCTCCGTCTGGGTGGGGAGCACCTGGTCGTTGATCATCACCTGGAGGAACGAGTCCCCGGGCACCTCCACGGGGAAGCCGCTGCCCTGCTGGGTGGGGGCGTCCACGTAGTCCACGGAGTACCCCGGGGTGCCCTGGCCCTCCAGCTCGAAGACCACGCGGTCCTTGCCCTGGAAGTTGCCCACGCGGATCTCGGTCACGACGAGCTGGGCGCGCTCGGCGCTGTCACCGGACAGTTGGACCTTGGGCGCGGAATCGGCTGGCCGGGCCGCCGGATCGGAGGCCTCCGTCTCCTCCGGCGCGAGGGTCCGGGCCAGCGCGGCCGGGGAGGATTCCGCAGTGGCCGGCTGGCTCGTGGCAGGGGCGTCGGTCGAGGGGTCGGTCGAGGGGTCGGTCCCGCATCCCGCCAGGCCCAGGGACGCGACGGCGGTGAGAGCGGCGGCCGCTGCGAGGCGGCGGTGTCGGGTACGCATACCCCCAGCCTAGGTCCCTCTGGTCACTTTTGTCCCACAAGGTGGCCACAGTTATGCCTCTCCGCAGTATGGGGCACGATGGGATCGTGTCAGATACTGATCCCGAAACGCGACCCGACTGGTGCTCCTTCCAGTCGGCCGACGAGCCGCCGGCCGGCACCGCCGCCCACGAGGAGTGCTGGGTGCTGTTGGAGGTCCCCGGGCGGTGGGGGCGCGACATCTTCGACGGCGAGGCGCTGGGCGAGGGCCTGTCCGGACGTCTCGAGAAGCACGTCGCGGACTGTGGCTCGCGCATGCTCCTCATCCGGCGGCCCGGCCGCGAGGGCCAGCGCCTCGACAGGCACCGCTTCTACCTCTGCGACACCCGCCCCGGCCGACGGAGTATCCGCACCGGCCGGGTGGACGGACCCGAGGACATGCTCGGGTTGGACCTGTCGCCCGACGCGCACGTGGCCGGCACCCGCGAGGTCACGGCACCGGTCCCACTCGTGTGCACCCACGCCAAACGCGACCAGTGCTGCGCGGTGCGGGGACGCCCGGTGGCGGCCGCACTGGAGGCACTGGTGGGCGAGCGCCTGGCCGCGCTCGATCCCGACGCCGCGGTGTGGGAGTGCTCCCACACCGGCGGGCACCGCTTCGCTCCGGTGCTGTTGCTTCCCGGCACCGGCTACACCTACGGGCCCGCGGAGGCGGCCCACGCGGCAGGGATCGTCGAGGCGCAACTGGGCGGTCGGGTCGTCACCGAGAATCTGCGGGGCCGCAGCACGTGGCCGCCGGCCGGTCAGGTGGCAGAGGTCGCCGTGCGGGACTCCGGCGTGGATGCGGGGATCGACGAGCTCGTCGTGGCCCTCGACGCAGACTCCCCGCGTGTGGCCGTTGTCCGGCACGCCGACGGGCGTGCCTGGCGCGTCGAGACGGGTACCCGCCCGCTCCCTCCCCGGTCCCAGAGTTGCCGCAAGCCGCCCGGCGACGCCTCGGCGTGGGTCGTGGAGTCGTTCACCCAACTCTGAGCCCCCGCACCGGGCCCCGGCGGGTGAGGCCCGGTGAACTGGTACCACGGACCCAGGACCTGGACCGAGCTCGAACGGGTGCTGTCCGGGCGCCCCAACCCGCGTGGACAGGAGAACCCCCATCCCGGCGACGGCAGTGACGCCCCCGCCTGGTCCCGTCGGCGGGGTGAGTACACCCCTCCACAGCGGCCCCGGACGCAGGGGCGCGTGCCCTACGCGGAGCTCCACGCCCACACCGCCTTCAGCTTCCTGGACGGTGCCTCTTCTCCCGAGGCCATGGCGGAGGCGGCAGCGGAGCTGGGACTGACCGCGCTGGCGATCACCGACCACGACGGGTTGTACGGGGTCGTCCGCTTCGCCGAGGCGGCCTCCGAGCTGGGCCTGGCCACCGTGTTCGGGGCCGAACTCTCGCTGCCCGGGGGTGAACACCTGCTCGTGCTGGCCCGTGGGGGAGAGGGATACCGGAGGCTCTCGCGCGCGATCGCCCGCGCCCACCTGCGGGGCGGGGCCAAGGGTGAACCGCGGTACGAACTCGCCGAACTCGCCGAGGTCGCCGGGGGCCATTGGTATGTGCTCACCGGCTGCCGCAGGGGCCGGATGCGAACGGCTCTCGAGCGGGGAGGCGTCGGCGCCTCCGACTTCGACACCGCGGCCGCGGGCGTGGCACTGACCGAGCTCGTCGAGTTGTTCGGCCGGGACCGGGTTGTCGTGGAGCTGACCTGCCATGGCGTGCCCGAGGACACCGAGCGGTGCGACGCGCTGGCCGCACTCGCCGCCGAGGCGGGGCTGCCCGTCGTGGCCACCACCGCCGCGCACTGTGCGGGACCGGAGGACGCCCGCCTGGCCTCGGTCATGGCGGCGCTCGGGGCCCGTAGGGCGCTGGAGACCCAGGCCGCGCACCTGCCCGCGGCCGGTGGGGCGTACCTGCGCTCGGGGGAGGAGATGGCGGAGTTGTTCGATCGCTGGCCGGGCGCTGTGAGCACCGCCGCCCGGCTGGGGGAGGAATGTGCCTTCGACCTCCAGCTGATCGCTCCCGAACTGCCGCCGTTCGACGTCCCCGAGGGGTACACCGAGGACACCCGGCTCGCCGAGTTCACCTATGCGGGGGCCGCGCGCCGCTACGGGAGGCGGGAGGAGGCGCCGGAGGCGTACGCCCAGATCGACCGTGAGCTGGGGGTGATCGCCGATCTGGGGTTCCCCGGCTACTTCCTCGTCGTCCACGACATCGTCGAGTTCTGCCACCGGGAGGGCATCCTCTGCCAGGGCCGGGGTTCGGCCGCCAACTCGGCGGTCTGCTACTCCCTGGGGATCACCAACGTGGACCCGGTGGGGGCGCACCTGCTGTTCGAGCGGTTCCTGTCCCCGGAGAGGGACGGGCCACCCGACATCGACGTGGACATCGAGTCCGGTCGCAGAGAGGAGGCCATCCAGTACGTCTACTCCCGATACGGGCGGGACCACGCCGCACAGGTGGCCAACGTCATCACATACCGGGGGCGGTCGGCCGTGCGGGACATCGCCCGTGCCCTCGGGTACTCCACCGGGCAGCAGGACGCGTGGTCCAAGAGCGTCGACCGGTGGTCGGGGCTGAAGCAGCACGAGCGGGAGGCTGCCGAGCACACCGTCCCGCCGGATGTGTTGGCGTTGGCCCGCAGGCTCGTGGGGTTGCCGCGGCACCTCGGCATCCACTCCGGCGGCATGGTGATCTGCGACCGCCCCGTGGCCGACGTGGTGCCCGTCGAGTGGGCGCGCATGCCCGGCCGGACGGTCCTGCAGTGGGACAAGGACGACTGCGCGGCGGTCGGGTTGGTCAAGTTCGACATGCTGGGGCTGGGGATGCTCACCGCGCTGCACCACGCCATCGACCTGGCAGCCGAGCACAAGGATCTCGAGGTGGACCTGGCCCGACTCGACCTCGCCGACCCGGCGGTCTACGAGATGCTGTGCCGCGGAGATTCGGTGGGGGTGTTCCAGGTGGAGTCGCGGGCGCAGATGGCCACGCTGCCCAGACTCCGGCCGCGGACGTTCTACGACCTGGTGGTGGAGGTGGCGCTCATCCGCCCCGGACCCATCCAGGGCGGCTCCGTGCACCCCTACATCCGCAGGCGCAACGGACGGGAGGAGGTGGTGTTCGACCACCCCGCACTCGAGGCGGCCCTGGGACGAACGCTGGGGATCCCGCTGTTCCAGGAGCAGCTCATGCAGATCGCCACGGAGATCGCCGGGTTCACCGGGGCGGAGGCGGACCAGCTCCGCCGGGCGATGGGGGCCAAGCGCTCGCCCGAGCGGATGGCACGACTGCGGGAACGGTTCTTCGCGGGTATGCGTGAGCTCCACGGCATCGGCACCGGACCGCCCGGGACGCCGGTGACCGGACCCGAGGTGGGGGAGCGCATCTGGGAGAAGATGTGCGCGTTCGCCAACTACGGCTTCCCCGAGAGCCACTCGCAGTCCTTCGCGGCGATCGTCTACTACTCGGCGTGGTTCAAGTGCCACCACCCGGCCGTATTCTGTGCGGCACTGCTGCGCAGCCAGCCGATGGGGTTCTACTCCCCCCAGTCGTTGGTGGCCGATGCCCGGCGGCACGGCGTCACCGTGCACCGCCCCTGCGTCAACCGCTCGCTCGGCGGTGCCACGTGCGAGAACAGGGGCACCGAGGTGCGCCTCGGACTGGAGTCCGTGCGGGCGATCGGCACCGATCTCGCCACGGCGATCGCCGACGAACGCGACACCCACGGCCCGTACCTCTCGGCCGCCGACCTCGCCGGCCGCACGGGGTTGACGGTCAGGCAGATGGAGGCACTGGCCACCGCCGGGGCGCTCGACGCGCTCGGCGTCGGGGGCCGGCGGTCGGCCCTGTGGTCGGCGGCCACCGCAGCACGACAGCGGCCCGGGATGCTGCCCGGACTCAGCCAGGTCGACGCCCCGGCGCTGCCGGGGATGAGCGTCCTCGAGCTCACCTCGGCGGATCTGGCCGCCACCGGGATCAGCCCCGAGGAGTACCCCACGGTGCACGCGCGGCCCTGGCTCGACTCCCGGGGGGTGTGCACCACCGCCGGACTCGCCCACGTCCCGGACGGCAGCCGCGTCGAGGTCGCCGGCGCGGTCACCCACAGGCAGCGGCCCGCCACCGCCGAGGGCGTGACTTTCCTCAGCCTCGAGGACGAGACGGGCATGACCAACGTCGTGTGCTCGGTGGGGCTGTGGGCGCGCTACCGGCCGATCGTCTCGTCCGCCCCCGCGCTCATCGTCCGCGGCACCGTGGAGAACCGCTCGGGAGCGGTGAGCGTGGTGGCGGACAAGATCGAACGGCTGCACCTGGGCATGGCGATCGGCCGCAGTCGGGACTTCCGGTGACCGCTGCTACGCCGGGCGTGCCCGCAGGACCGCGCGCAGACTCGCGCCCGCGCACAGCACCCAGACACAGCACAGCACGAACACGGTGAGCAGGCTCGCGGCTTCCCAGCCGAGGTGGTGGGCTCCCAGCGCGCAGGTGCCGAGAGGGTAGGTCATGGCCCACCACCCGGGAGTGAACGCCATCCGGGCGAGGAAGCCGCGGAGCGTCGAGAGCACCGCGAACGCCCCCAGGCCGGCGCCGGCGATCAGGACGCCGGCGCCGGCGATCAGGACGCCGGCGCCGTAGACCCGGGCGATCCCGGCCAGTCCCGGACCGGCGAGCACCTGCGCCGCGGCCGCCGACTGTCCGACGATCCCCAGCGGGATCCACGTGGTGGTCGACAGCTCCACCGGGACGGGCGTGCGGAACCACGCGTGGTGATAGGCCAGCGTGATGACGGCACCGCCCAACCCGAGAGCGGCGACGAAGCCGAACGTGCACACGGCCATGACGAACGTGCGCACCGTGGGGGAGTCGATCTGTTCGGCGAGGAGGCCGCCCGCGGTCGCGGAGACCATCGGCGGCACCATCGGGAGCGCCCACGTGGGCAGGGGATGCTCGGGGAGCGTGGTGAACAACCAGACGGTGAACCCCACCGCGGTCGCCACGCCGAGGACCGTTCCCGCCCCCCACAGTGCCGCGTCGGCCCCCTGTGCGACCGCGGACAAGGCAGGGGCGTGACCGTCTACCACGACGAAGGTGGCCGACCCCACCGCGAGCAGCCCCATGGAGACCATGCCCCACAGCGGAAGCATCGCGGCGTCCCGCACCGACCGGGTCCAGACGTCTGGATCTCGCGCGACCGACCGCGCGAACCCCGCCCCGAGACCGAGCAGCAACACCCAGGCCAGGAGCAGGGTGACGAGCGCGAGGGGGCCGAAGACGGGAAGGCGCGCGGAGTGGATCTGCAGGAGAGTGGCGAGCCCGCCCGTCCCCATCACGGAGCCGAACCACGCGGGTCCGGGCCCCGGCACCGACAGCGGCGGGGGCCCGGTCCCGGCACCCGGCTCTCTGGTCACCCGGACACTATGCCCGAGCTCGTCGTCGCGACACCCGGCGCCCCATCGTCCGCGGCGACCGGGCGGACGTCAGACCCGGCCGTCCGGCCGTCCATCCGGATGCCCGCACCGGCCCACCGGAGGAGTCCGGTCTCAGACGTAGCGGAAGTCCTCCCCGCGCGCCCAGCACACCAACCGGTCGGCGGTGTCCCGGCGCGACGGCGGGTGGTAGCCGAACACCTGGACGGCCTCGAAGGCGTAGGCGAGCTCCGGGTCCTGCATGTACGCGAATCCCCCGACGGCCTCGCGGACCATGGACTGCACCCGGACCAGGGCGTCGCGCATCGACCACCGGACCAGCGCGAGTCTCGCCGAGACGTCGCCCCCGCGGGCCCCCTCGTCGAACTCGCGGGCCACGGCGTGCAGCGCGGTCCGCATGGTCTCGACCTCCGCGAGCGCCGAGGAGAACAGCTTCGGGTCGAGTCGGTCGCGCTCGGTGAGTCGCTCGACCATTCGCGTGGCCACGCCCAGGTAACAGGCGCTGATCAACAGACCGAACCACAGGTACCCGGTCATCTCGTGGACGTCGTCGGGATCGTTCTGGGAGGTGAGGAACACCATGTCGGCCCCGACCCGGACGTCGTCGAGGATCAAGGCGTCACTCTCCGCCGCCGCGAGGACGGGGCTCTTCCAGAACTCTTCCCGGCTCAGCCCCTCGGCCCCGTCGAAGACCAGGACGACGGCCCGCTCGGAGTCGTCCACGAGCGCACTCGCCACCAGGAGGCTCATGGACCTCGAGAGGCTGCAGGGGGCCTTGCGGCCGGAGAGGAGGTAGTCGTCACCGTCCCGGCGGGCGGTCATGGTCGGACGGAACACCGATCCCCCGGGGGAGCCCTCGGAGAAACCCGAGGCCATCACGGTCCCGCCCTCGACCAGCGCCTTGATGAGGTCGCGCTCGTCCTGCGAGGCGTCCTCGGCGGCCTCGAAGAGGGTCGCGCACGACAGGTGGTGCATCGTGGTCGCGGCCGCGAGGGAGGGGGCGACCGCGCCGATGGCGGTCTGGAACCGCACCGCGTCAACCGCGCTCGCGCCCGCACCGCCCAGTGAGGTGGGGACGATGAGACTGGTCCCGCCGGTGGCGGACCAGTCGGCCACGGCGGTGCTCTCGGCGCCCTCGTTGGCGAGGAGACCGCCTGCGTACAGGCGCTCACGTAACCCGGGGGCGTAGGAGTCGAGGGTCTGGTTCTCGGTGGTGAGGAGCATGGGGTCCTTTCGGGGTTTGAGGTGGGATCAACCGGCGAGCATCAGGCGGGCGGCCTCGGTGCAGTCGTACCGCGGCTGCCACCCGGTGGCGTCCCTGAGTCGTCGTGACGTGGTGACCGGTTCCCCGCAGGTCACCCAGTGGGAGGAATAGGGCAGCAGTCGTAACCGGAACCCGAGGTCGGCCAGACGTCTGGCGGCGCGGAGTGGGACGGGGACGCACACAGAACGGTTCAGTCGGCACAGCTCGGAGACGGTGAGCGCGCCCTCCGGACCGAGGTTGAACTCGCCGTCGACGCCGGTGAGGACCACCCGCAGGTACGCGTCGACGAGGTCGTCCTGGTGGAGGAACTGGAAATAGGACCGCCCGGGGCTCGGGTGCAGGACGATGCGCGAACGCATGGTCTCCAGTCCGGAGTTGGACATGTCCGGCCCCACCACGTAGGTGGGCCGCAGGACCGCCATCGCCATGCGGCCGTCGGAACCGCGCCGCCACCGGCGCACGTCCTCCTCCATCAGCGCCTTGTGGTGGAAGTAGTAGTGCTCCTCGCCGGCACCGATCGGCGCCGTCTCGTCGATCACCTCCGGGCCACCGCGTGGGCCGTAGGCGTTGATGCTCGACGTCATCACGCACACCCGGGCGCCGGCGGAATCGGCCGCCCGGAGGACCCGTCGCGAACCGTCGACGTTGACGATCCGGGCCGACTCCTTGTCGCGCGGCTCCTCGACCATGAAGGCGCAGTGGATCACCGCGTCGGCGCCCACGAAGGCCTCGTCGAGGTCGTCGGTGGCGAGGTCGATCGTCCGTTGCTCGATCTTCGGGTCCCGGACGCGCAGCGGCGACCGAGCCAGGGCCACCACGTGATCGACCTCGTCGCGCAGGATCAGACCGCGCAGGAGCGCCGTACCGAAGTCTCCGGAGGCCCCGGTCAGCACCACCCTCATAGAGCGGCGAGGTCACGAGTGGCGGCGAGGACATCGGCGATCGCCGTGGCCGCCTCCACCAGCTGCTCATCCGTGTGGTCCGCCGTGACGCACAGGCGCAGGATCGCACCGGCCGCCGGGACGGCCGGGTGGACCGCGACACCGGTGTAGACGCCCCGCTCGAGCAGCAGGTTCCATACGTGCACCGCGCGGAGGTCGTCGCCCACGGGCACGGGCACGATGGGCGACCAGTCGTCGCCGGTGAGGCCGGAAGTGCACTCGATCCCCTTGTCGCCCAGTTCGGTGCGCAGCAGGATCGAGTTCCGGCGCACCGCCTCGGTGCGCGCGGCACCCTCGTCGGTCCGCATGATCCGGATCGAGGCGAGGGAGGACGCGGTCGCGGCGGGGACCGAGGACGTGCTGAAGATCATCGGTCGCGCCGTGACCCTGAGCCCGGTCACCAGGTCGGAGCTGCCGGTGATGAACCCGCCGCAGGAGGCCGAGCACTTGGAGAACGACGCCATGGTCACGTCCACGTCGGCCACCGTCCCGGTCTCCTCGACCCAGCCCCGCCGGGTCGGACCGAACAGGCCCATCGCGTGGGCCTCGTCGACCATGAGCGCGGCTCCGAACGAGCGGGCGAGCTCCGCGACGCCGGACAGGGGCGCGAGGCTGCCCTCCATCGAGTAGAGGGAGTCGACGACGACGAGGATCTGCTCCGGGGACCCGCGGCGGGCCGTGATCAGGGCCTCCTCGAGCGCGCCCAGGTCGTTGTGGCGGAACGGGTGGACGGAGGTCCGCGCCATGCGGAGGCCGTCGCGGAGCGAGGCGTGGGCGTACTCGTCGATGACGACCGCGTCCCGTTCACCGACGAGGGCGCCGAGGGTGCCGAGGTTGGTCTGGTACCCGGTCGAGAAACACAGTGCGTCCTCGGTGCCGAACCAGTCCGCGATCTCCGCCTCCAGCTCTTCGTGCAGCGACATCGTCCCGTTGAGCAGGCGGCTCCCTGTGCTCGCGGACCCGAATCGCCGGACCGCCTCGGTGGTGGCCTCGATGACCTCGGGGTGACGGGCCAGACCGAGGTAGTTGTTGGAGCCGAGCATGATCCGGTCCACACCCTCGACGTTGCTCGTGGCGCCGGAGCTCGAGTTCATGGTCCGGTAGTAGGGGCTCTGACCGGCGTCCTGGAGGGACGAGAAGATCTGGACCCGTTCGTCGGCGGCGAGGCGGTCGATGAGGGGATGGTTCACGAGAAGTCCTTCCGATGGGCTGTCACGGTGGTTCGGCCCCTTCTCCGGGGCGGATGGGTCGGGCGAACGAATCCTCACCTGATCACCCGATGCCCCCGTCGCCCATCCGCCTCCGGATCCGGAACGAATGAATGGGACGCCTGAGTGAGGGAGACCGATGAGTCACAGAGCCGACACCCGGACGACGCAGCGTGCTCACCGCTGGCGGTCGATCCTGACGAGGGGGTGGCCGCTCGCCGCTGCGCTGGTCCTGGCCGTGCTCGGAGCGCTCTCCGCCGGGGGAGTGGAGGAGCAGCTGACCCCCGGCGGGTTCCGCGCAGACTCCACGCCGTCCGCCGTCGCCGAACGGCGGCTCGACGCGGAGGTGGGGGTGGGCACCCCCGACCTGCTCGTCCTGGTCTCGGGGGCGGAGTCCGCCGCCGTGGACCGCGACGCCCAGGCGGTGGCGTCCTACCTCGGCGATGCCGGGGGAGTGGGACGCGTGACCGTGTCACCCGCCCCCGGGGACGGGCCCACGGTGGTGTCCGCGGTGCTGTCCGGCGACGACTCCGAGTCCAGACGCACCCTGGACACTGTCCGCGAGGCCCTGCCCCCGCCCGGTGAGGGCGTCGACAGGCAGCTCACCGGCCGGGCCGAGATCCTCCGCGAGGACGATCTGATCGCGCGGGAGGATCTGGTCCGCGCCGAGCTCATCGCCGTCCCCCTCACCCTCATCCTGCTCGTGCTGTTCTTCGGCTCCGTGGTGGCCGCCGCGGTCCCGGTGGCGATCGGGGTGCTCGCCATGCTCTCGACGTTCCTGGTCCTGTCCGGCCTGGTGCACCTGATCGACGTCTCCGTGTTCGCCCTCAACCTCGTGATCGGTCTCGCGCTGGGTCTCTCGATCGACTACAGCCTCCTCGTGGTCGCCCGGTTCCGCGAGGAGCTGGCGGCCGGGGCGGACCCACCGGAGGCCGTCGACCGCACGATGCGCCGATGTCGGAGGACCATCGTCATCTCGGCGGTGACGGTCGGACTGTGTCTGGCCGCGCTGACGGCGGTCGACATGCCCTTCCTGAGGTCCATGGCGATGACCGGTGTGGCCGTCGTCGCGCTCGTCGCCACCCTCACCCTGGTGGTGCTGCCCCCGGTCCTCCGCGTTCTCGGTCGCAGGATCGACGCGTGGTCCGTGCGGCGGGTCGACCCGTCCCGCCCCGGCCGCTCGGTGACGGCGATGTTGGGGGTCTCGCGCAAGCACCCGGTGGCGGTGGCACTGGGGGTGTCGGCGCTCCTGTTGATCCTGTTGACGCCCGCGTTCGGCCTCCGGTTGGGCACCCTCGACGACCGGGTCCTCCCGCCGGATGCGCCGTCCAGAGTGGCGGCCGAGCAGCTGCGCGACGAGCGGCCGGACCTTGGATCCGATCCCCTGGTCGTCCTGGCGGACGGGGTGGACCCCGGCGCGTTGGCGGAGCGGGTGTCGCGCATCGACGGCGTGATGGTGGCGCGGGGCCCGGACGACACCGTGTCCGACGGGCTGGCGGTGGGACCCGGGGACCCCACCCTGAGACGGGGCTCGGTGTCCGCGGTGGAGGTGGTGACGACCCCGGGGCTGACGCAGCCGGAGCAACAGGACCTCGCCGAGTGGGTCCGCGACGTGGTGACCCCGGCCCCGGTGGCGGGAACCTACTCCGACGATGTCGACACCCGCCAGGCGATCACCGACCGGGCGGTGCCGGTCGCCCTGCTCGTCATGGCGGTGGTGCTGCCCCTGGTCTTCCTGCTGACCGGTGGCGTGCTGGTCACCCTCAAGACGCTGGTCATGGCGGCGCTGAGTCTCACCGTGACGTTCGGCGCGATAGTCCTGATCTTCCAGGAGGGGTATCTCGCCGACCTGGTGGGCGTGACGGCCACGGGGGTGGTGGACAGCTCCTCGCCCCTGCTCATGGCGTGCCTGGCCTTCGGTCTGTCGATGGACTACCAGTTGTTCCTGCTCTCCCGTGTCCGCGAGGAGTACGACCGCCACGGCGACACCACCCGGGCCGTGGTCGACGGGGTCTCACGCACCGCCCCCGTGGTGGGGGCGGCGGCGGTCCTCGTGGCCGTGGTGTTCCTCGCCATCGGTACGTCGGGGATCAGCGTGGTCCGGATGCTCGGACTCGGGATGGCGCTGGCCGTGCTGGTGGACGCGTTCGTCATCAGGTTGTTGCTCGTCCCGAGCGCCATGCTCCTGCTCGGGGAGGCCAACTGGTGGGCGCCGAGGCCGCTACGGGCCGTCTTCGATCGACTGCGGATCCGGGAGAGCTGATCGCGGCGCGCCCGTCCCGTATACCCGCGCTCGTCCCGTAAACCCGCCCTGCCGCGACGGTTCGTCGTAGGTTCGGGTCATGACCCTCGACGACCTCCGTGCCCGCCTCCCCGGCGCCTCCGTGCTCACCGACACCGATGTGGTCGAGGGCTACCGCCGGGACTGGGCCGAGGCCCCGGATCCGGGGATGCCGCTGGCCGTGGTGCGGGCGCGGTCGACCGAGGACGTGCAGGAGGTCATGCGGTGGGCCTCCGAGTGCGGGGTCCCCGTGGTGCCGCGGGGCGCCGGCTCGGGCCTGTCGGGCGGTGCCACCGCCGTCGAGGGCGGGATCGTGCTGACCACCGAGCTCATGCGGGAGATCAACGTCGATCCCGTCACCCGCACGGCCACCGTCCAACCCGGCCTGTTCAACGCGGAGGTCAAGCGCGCCGTCGCCGAGCACGGGTTGTGGTACCCGCCGGATCCGTCGTCGTACGAGATCTGCTCGATCGGCGGCAACGTCGCCACCAACGCGGGCGGACTCTGCTGCGTCAAGTACGGCGTCACCACCGACTACGTCCTGGGGCTCACGGTGGTCCTGGCCGACGGAACAGCGGTCCGGCTGGGTGGCGCACGGCTGAAGGACACCGCCGGACTGAGCCTGACCAAGCTCTTCGTGGGCAGCGAGGGCACGCTGGGCATCGTCACCGAGATCATCGTCCGACTCATCCCGACGCAGCCGCCGCGATCCACCGTGGTGGGGATCTTCCCCGACGTCGTCGCGTGCAGTGAGGCCGTCCTGGCCATCACGCGCCGCATCCGCCCGGCGATGCTCGAGTTCATGGACAACGTCTCGATCCGGGCCGTGGAGGCGGACCTGCGGATGGGGTTGGACACCACGGCGGGGGCGATGTTGCTGGCGCAGTCCGACCTCACCGGGCCCGACCGGGAGGCCGAGACCGAGTTGATGGCGGAGGCGTTCCGCACCCACGGGGCGACCGAGGTGTTCGCCACCGACGACCCCGAGGAGGGGGAGCAGTTCACCGTCGCCCGCCGCGCCGCGTTCACCAGCCTGGGCAAGGTGGGCACGCTGCTGCTGGAGGATGTCGGCGTGCCGCTGCCCGCGCTCCCCGCACTGGTCGCCGGGATCGAGCGCATCTCGGCCGAACGTGACGTCCCGATCGCATTGGTCGCCCACGCCGGCGACGGCAACACCCACCCGATCATCGTGCTGACCGACGACGACCCCGACCGCGCGGAACGTGCCAGGATCGCGTTCGGGGAGGTGATGGACCTGGCGATCGGCCTCGACGGCACCATCACCGGGGAACACGGGGTGGGCAGGCTGAAGAAGGACTGGTTGCCGGATCAACTCGGCGAGGACGTCATGGCACTGACCCGCCGGATCAAGGACGCGCTCGACCCGCAGGGCATCCTCAACCCGGGCGCGATGCTGTAGAGGCGCGATGACCCAGAACTGCGTGCACGCTCGCGGCCGCGCACAGGGACCAGGTGCCGCACAGCGCGAGCACGGTGGCCAGGCTCACGACCTCCCACCCCAGGTAGTGGGCCCCGAGCGCACAGGTGCCGAGCGGGAAGGTCATGGCCCACCAGCCGGGGTTGAACGGCATCCGCGCGCGGAGCCCCCGGGCGGTGGAGACCACCGCGAAGGCGCCGAACACCGCGCCGGCGGAGAGCGCGACCACGCCGTACAGACGAGCGGCCTGGGACAGCGAGGGTCCGGTGAGCACCTGCGCCGCCGCCGTCGACTGCCCCATGATCCCCAGGGGGATCCAGGTGGAGGGCGAGAGCGCCACCGGGATCGGGGTGCGCCGCCACGCGTGGTGGAAGGCCACCGCGATGACGCCGCCCCCGAGCACCAGCGCCCCCACGAAGCAGATCGCGCCCACGGCCACGAGAGCAGTCCGGAGCGGCCCGGGGTCGACCTGTCCGGCCAGGAGCCCGGCCACCGTGGCCGTCACCATCGGCGGCACCATCGGCAGCGCCCACGTGGGGAGCGGGTGGTCCGGGCGTCGCGAGATCAACCAGTGGGTGAACCCCACCGCCGTCGCCAGACCGAGGACGGTCCCGGCCACCCACAGTGCGGCCTCCACCCCGAGTGCGATCGTCCTCAGGTCGGGGGCGAGCGCCTCGACCACGGTGAAGGTGGCCGAGCCCACCGAGAGCAGGCCCATCGACACCAGACCCCACAGCGGTAGAGCCGCCGCGTCACCGGCCGAGCGGGACCAGACCGTGCGGTCGCGGACGATCGAGCGGAGGAAGCCCGCCCCCAGACCGACCAGCAGCGCCCACGCGAGTCCCAGGAACACCGGCGCGGCGAGGGCGAAGACCGCCAGGTGCCCGGCGTGGAGCTGCAGGAGCGTGGCGAGGATCCCGGTGCCCATGACCGCGCCGAACCACGCGGGCCCGGGCCCGGGGACCGCGTGGCCCGCAGGCGGGCCGTCCGTACCGGGAGTGGTGGTCACGGCGCGTCAGGCCCCGACCTCGTCGTCGTCGCCGGACGGGAGCCGGACCCGCACCGCCGCCGCGACCGGCGTGCCCACCGGCACCTCCCGCCCGCCCAGGGTGACGGTGATGATCCCCAGCTCGACCTGGCGCGAGACCACCCCGACCGGGGAATCGGGACGCAGGCCGATCTCGGCCAGATGGCGCAGGACCGAGTTGTCCCGGTCGGACACCCGCGTCACGACACCGGTACCGCCCTCGGGCACCCGGTCCAGGGGGACGTCGGCGGGCTGGTCCAGGCGCCCGTCGCGGGTGGGGATGGGGTCCCCGTGCGGGTCGCGGCGCGGGTGGTCGAGGAAGCCGTCCAGAGCGTCGACGAACCGGTCCGAGACCACGTGCTCGAGCGCGTCGGCCTCGGCGTGCACCTCGTCCCAGGGGTACTCCAGGCACCGGGCGAGGAACGTCTCGAGGATCCGGTGGCGGCGCACCATCGCCACGGCGAACGACCGGCCGGTCTCGGTGAGCTCGACCGGTGCGTAGGGGCGGTGTTCGGCCAACCCCATCGCGGCGAGCTTGCGCACGCCTTCGGTGACGGAGGAGGGGGAGGCGCCGAGGCGGTCGGCCAACGCGCCCGGGGTGACGGGGTCGCCGCCGGAACCCAGGTAGTGGGCGGCCATGAGGTAGGCCTGGATCGTCGGGGTGAGATCGGCGAGGCCTGTGGGTGCATCTGCGCGGCGTGCATCTACTCGGGGTGCATCTACCCGGCGTGGGTCGTCGGTCATGCCGTCATCATCCCTGATCGTCGTGCCCGGGCGGTCGCCACCGCCCGGGGGATCACGCCGCGCCGCGGGGCGAGGAGTTGCGCAGCGAGGAAGATGACCGCCTGGGTGAGCACCACCACCGGGCCCGGGGGGAGGTCGGCGTAGTAGCCGACGTAGAGACCGGTGACACCGCCGAGGAGGGCGACGACGACGGCGAGGATCATCGTCCCCCGCCAGGTGTCGGCCACCAGTTGGGCGGTCGCGCCGGGGATGATGAGCGTGGCCACCACCAGGATCACTCCCACCGACTGGACTCCCGCAACGGTGGCCGTGGCGAGGGTGGCCAGCAGGAGCCCGGTCAGCGCCCTCGTCCGCAGGCCCAGGGTGTGGGCGTGCAGCCGGTCGAAGGCCAGCATGATCAGGTCGCGGCGGAAGACCAGTAGCACGATCACCGTGAACGCCGAGACCGCCAGCACCTGGACGAGGACGGAATCGGGGACGCCCAGCACGCTGCCGAACAGGATCGAGTGCAGGTCCTGCCCGCTCGGGAACCGGGCGATGAGAACCAGCCCGAGGGAGAACAGGGCCGTGAAGACGATGCCCATCGCGGCGTCCTCCCGCACCGTCCCGCTCTCGCGGACCGCGCCGATCAGCGTCACCGCGACCAGCGCGGCCACGAGCGCACCGACCGCGAAGGGGATGCCGGTCAGGGCGGCCAGGACCACCCCGGGCAGGACGGCGTGGGAGACGGCGTCGCCCATGAGCGACCAGCCCATGTGTACCAACCAGCAGCTCAGCAACGCACCGGCCACTCCGGAGGCGGTCACCACCAGCAGCGCGCGCCGCATGAACTCGTACGTCATGGGTTCTACGAGCAGGTCGATCACGGAAACGCCCCTTCGGTGGCGGACAGGTCGTGGGGGCCCGGGAGACGGGCACCCAGCAGGGTGGACAGGATCTGCGGGGTGGTGGTCTCGGCGACGGGTCCGTGCGCCACGAGCCGGCCGTTGAGCAGGGCGACCGAGTCCGCCAACCGTTCGACGGTGCTCAGGTGATGCGTGGACACCAGAGCGGTCCGCCCCGCCGCGGTGAGGTCGCGCAGCACGTCGATGTAGACCTCCTCGCTGCCGGCGTCCATGCCGCTGAACGGCTCGTCGAGCAGCAGCAGTTCGGCCTCCTGGGCCAGGCAGCGGGCCAGCAGGACGCGGCGGCGCTGCCCGCCGGAGAGTTCGCCGATGCGCCGCCCGGTGAGGGTGGACAAGCCGACCCGCTCCAGGGCCTCCCCGACGGCCAGACGGTCGACGGCCGAGGGGCGACGCCACGGCCCGGTGAAGCGGCGTCGGCCCTGCATGACCACCTCGCCGGCGGTGATGGGGAAACGTTCGTCGAGTCCGTCCGACTGGGGCACGGCGGCGACGCGGCCGGTCCGCAGGGCGCGCCGTACGGGCGAGCCGAGAACGCGCACCGTTCCGCTCGTCGGGGTCACCAGACCGAGCAGCGACTGGAGCAGGGTGGACTTTCCGGACCCGTTGGGGCCGAGCAGCACGGTGATCTCCCCGCCGGGCACGGACAGCGACACCGACTCGAGCGCGCGGACCTGGCCCCGGTCGACGGTGAGGTCGGTCACGACGACAGCGGGCGGGCCCGTGGGCGCGGAATAGGGCAATGGCCGGTCCGTCATGACGTCAGCTCCCGGGTGATGGTCTCGAGGTCGTGGTCGAGCAGGTCCAGATAGGTGGGGACCGGGCCGGTGGGGGCGGAGAGGGAGTCGACGTACAGCAGACCGGCGACCCGGCTGCCGGTCTCGGACGCGACCTGCTGCATCGCCGCATCGGAGACCGTCGACTCGCAGAAGGCCGCCGGGATCCCGCGATCGCGTACCTCGTCGATCAGCGCGCTGACCTGTCGCGGCAGTCCCTGGGACTCGCTGTTGACCGGCCAGAGGTACAGCTCGTCCAGTCCGAGGTCGCGGGCCAGGTAGGAGAACGCGCCCTCGCAGGTGACCAGGACGCGGCGCTCCTCGGGCACCTCCGCCACCGCCGAGCGCGCGCGGGAGGCCAGTCGGTCGAGATCGGCGACGTAGTCGCGGGCCCGGGCCCGGTATCCCTCGGCCCCGTCCGGGTCGACCCGGACGAGCGCATCGGCGATCGCCCCGATGTACCTGACCCCCTCGTCCGGAGACATCCACGCGTGGGGATTGGGCCGGCCGGTGTAGTTGCCCGAGCGCACCGGCAGGGGGTCGATGCCCGCGGAGGTGACCACGTGATGCGCATCGGTCCCGTCGATGAACCGGAGCAGCCAGTCGTCCATGCCGAGACCGTTGCTCACGATGAGGTCGGCGCCCTCGACCCTCTTGAGGTCGTCGACCGTGGGTTCGTACTGGTGCACGTCCGCGCCGGGGGTCGTGACGGAATCCACCCGGACGCGGTCGCCGCCGACCCGGCGCGCCATGTCGGCCAGGATCGTGAACGTCGTGGCCACCACCACCCTGTCGTCCTGCCCGGCGTACCCGGGGCGGTCGTCCACATCCGTCGCACCCGTGGGAACGGCTGTGCACGCCGACGCCACGATCGCGGTCACGAGGGGGAGGGCGAGCGCGGCGGCGGGGGATGCGGGCGCCGCGCGGCCGCTCCGGCGCTTACGGACGCCGACCGGATGATATTTCGGCATACCGAAATATTAAGTCATGGAGTCGGAATCTCCATACCGCCTGCGTAACCCTGCTGCCGCCAGGCCTCGTAGACCGCGACGGTGGCCGCGTTCGACAGGTTCATCGAGCGCCGACCCGGCAACATCGGGATTCGCACCCGCGCGGTCACGCGTTCGTCGGCCAACACCTCCTCGGCCAACCCGGTGGGTTCGGGACCGAACAGCAGGACGTCGCCGGGAGAGAACCGGACCTCGGGCAGCGCGAGGTCGGCGTGCGCGGTGAACGCCCAGACCCGCGCCGGTAGAAGGCGTCGGTACGCGGCCTGCAGATCCTCGTGGACCTCCACGTGGGCCAGATCGTGGTAGTCGAGCCCGGCGCGCCGCAGCTGCGGCTCGGACAGGTCGAAACCCAGCGGCCCGGCCAGGTGGAGCTCGCACCCCGTGCCCGCGGCCATCCGGATCGCGTTGCCCGTGTTGGGCGGTATGCACGGCCGGTCGAACAACACACGCACGTCCACTCCGCTCATGGCCGACATTCTCGCAGTGCGGCGACGCCGCGACCGCGCCGGAGTGGGATACTGGCACCCGTGACCGCACTCAAACTGGACGGCAAGCTCACCCGCGACGAGATCGTCGCCGACCTCACCGGCCGTGTCGCCGCGCTACGGGAACAGGGGATCACCCCGGGACTGGGCACGGTACTGGTGGGCGACGACCCCGGCAGCCGGTCCTACGTAAAGATGAAGCACCGCGACTGCGAGCAGGTCGGCATCGCCTCCCTCCGTCGGGACCTGCCCGCGGACACGGGCCAGGCCGAGCTCGAGGCCGTAGTCGACGAGCTCAACGCCGACCCCGCCTGTACCGGGTACATCGTGCAGCTGCCGCTGCCGCGGCACCTCGACGAGAACGCGATCCTCGAGCGGATCGACCCCGACAAGGACGCGGACGGACTGCATCCGGTCAACCTCGGCAAGCTGGTGCTGAACGAGCCCGCGCCGCTGCCCTGCACCCCCAACGGTTCGATCCACCTGTTGCGGCGCTTCGGTATCGAGCTCGACGGCGCGCACGTCGTGGTGATCGGTCGCGGCGTCACCGTGGGCCGCCCGATCGGACTCATGCTCACCCGCCGCAGCGAGAACTCGACCGTCACCCTGTGTCACACCGGCACCCGGGACCTGGCCGCCGAGACGCGGCGCGCCGACGTGATCGTGGCCGCCGCCGGTGTGGCGCACATGCTCACCGCGGACATGGTCAAGCCCGGCGCCGCCGTGCTCGACGTGGGCGTGTCCCGGCTCGACGGCGGACTCGCGGGCGACGTCCATCCCGACGTCTGGGAGGTGGCCGGCGCGGTGTCCCCGAACCCGGGTGGCGTCGGCCCCCTCACGCGGGCGTTCCTGCTGGCCAATGTGGTCGAGCGCTGCGAGCGGCTCGCCGCGGGGACCTCCTAGGCCCGGATGACCCACCCCGCTCCCGACCGGTCGCGGTCGACCGACGCCCGGCCCCGCCGCACGAGGCCCGCGCGGCTGAGCTGGTCGCAGATCCGGGCCCAGTGGCCGCTCGCGCTGGTGTTGGCCGGGTTGGCGGTGGCCCTGGGGTTCGTCGTCCTCGAGCGGTGGCGTCGCGGGGCGTTCCTCCTCGGACTCGTGGCGCTGGCCGCCGCCGCCCTGCGGGCAGCGGTGCCGGACGAGCGCGCGCGGCTCCTCGGCGTGCGGGGGAAGGGCTTCGACGTGGCCTTCTACCTGGCCATCGGCGCCGTCGTGCTGTGGCTCGCCACCTCGATCGACTCGCTCGGGACGGGCTGAGGGCCGGCCCGGGTCATCGCAGCCGCAGTGGCACACCCTCGCGGACGTGGTCACGGACGCCATCCGAGGCGAGCAGAAGTGCCATCGCCACCAGCGCACACAGGGAGAGCACGCTGCCGAGCACGGAGATGAACGTGATGCTGTCCAGGGCCATCCGTGCGAGCGAGCTGACGGCCAGGAGCGCCACCGTCGCCCCGATGACGACCCGTGCCGCGCGGTGGGCGCGCCAGAGCAGCACCGCTCCCATGAGTAGCAGCAGCCCGAGGACCAGCGACGACGTCGCGGTCACCACCATCGGCCCGTAGTCGGTGGTGGCGTCGTCACCGCTGGCGGTGGCGAGGATCCCCAGAAGGGTGCCGAAGCCGATGGACACCCCGATGATGCCGAGCCCTACGGACAGGCCCGTCAGGCCGAGGGCCGCCGGCCGGGGGGTGTGATCGCGGTCGGTCACGCGTGACCCCGCGTCCGGTCGGACGAACCCTGCGCGGCGAGCTCCAACGTCCTGGCGAGCATGGGTCCCACCACATCGGACTCGGTGAGGAAGCCGTCGTGACCGGCCGGACTGTCGATCACCACCAGTGGATCGGCGGCGGGCAGCAACTCCGCGAGCTCCTCCTGCTGGCGTAGGGGATAGAGGCGATCGGTGGTCACGCCCCCGATCACACAGGGGACGGGACACGAGCGCAGGGCCTGCTCGACCCCGCCGCGGTCCAGACCCACGTCGTGACGGTTCAACGCATCGGTGAGCAGGACGTAGGTGCACGCGTCGAAGCGGGAGACGAGCTTGCCGGCCTGGTGGTCGAGGTAGGACTGCACGGCGAACCGCCCCGACATCGACAGGTCCTCGCCACGCGGATCCTCACCCGGTTGCGGACGGTTGGCGAACCGCTCGTCCAGCTCCAGCTCACCCCGGTAGGACAGATGCGCGATACGCCGGGCGATCCCGAGGCCGGCGACGGGGGTCCTGCCGGTGCCGTGGTATCCACCCTGCTGCCAGTGCGGGTCGGTGGTGACGGCCATGATCTGCGCCGTCTGCACGCCGATCTGATCTGCCGATGCGCGGGCGCCGACCGCCAGGACGCACCCCGCGCGGACACGATCCGGGTAGGTGACCATCCACTCCAGGGTCCTGGCGCCGCCCATGGAGCCGCCGATCACCGCGGCCCAGTGCCCGATCCCCAGCAGGTCGGCCAGGACCCGCTCCGCCTCGACCATGTCGCGGACGGACACGGCGGGGAAGCGGGCCCCCCAGTAGTGGCCGTCGGGATGGAGTGAACTGGGGCCCGTCGAGCCGCGACACCCACCGAGCACGTTGACGGACAGGACGCAGTACCGGTCGGTGTCGAGGGGCAGCCCGGGCCCGACGAGCCCGTTCCACCATCCGGGCGTGGGGTGCAACGAGTCGACCGAGCCCACCACGTGCGAGTCCCCGGTGAGCGCGTGCTCCACCAGGACGATGTTCGACAGGTCCTCCGCGACCCGGCCCCACCGCTGGACCGCGAGGGTCACCCCCGGGAGGACGACACCCGTGACCAGCGTGAGGTCGCCGATGGCGACGTGGCCGAGGGTGCCGTCGCCCGGGGGCAACAGCGCGAGCGGATCGGTGGGGCGGGTCATGCGGACCGACGTCAGGCGAGCGCGGCGAAACCGAGCTCGAGGTCACCGATGATGTCCTCGACGGCCTCGATGCCCACCGACAGGCGGACGGTCGCGAGGGTGACCCCGGCGATCGCGTTGCCCTCGGGGGTGCCCTGGGAGTGGGTGGTGGTGGCCGGGTGGCACACCAGCGAGCGGACGTCGCCGATGTTGACCAGGCACGAGTGCAGCTTGAGCGCGTCGATGAACTTCCAGGACTGCGCCGTGACGTCCTCGTCGGACGCGCCTTCGGGCACGGCCAGGTCGAACGTGACGATCGCCCCGGCGCCCTTGGGCGAGAGCTTCTTCTGCAGCCCGTTGTAGGGCGAGGAGGCCAGGCCCGCGTACTGGACGCCTGCCACGTCCTCGCGGGCCTCGAGCCACTCTGCGATCCGCTGCGCGTTGGACACGTGGCGCTCGATCCGCAGGCTGAGGGTGTCGATGCCCTGGACCAGGGTCCACGCGTTGAACGGGGACGCCGCCGCTCCGGTGTCACGCAGCAGCGTGACCCGCGCCTTGAGCGCGAGCGCCGGCGCGCCCAGATCGGCGTAGACCAGGCCGTGGTAGGCGGGGTCGGGAGTGGTGAAGGACGGGAAGACGTCCTCGCCGTCGCGCTGCACGCGCCAGTCGAACTTCCCGCCGTCGACCAGGATGCCGCCGAGGGAGGCCCCGTGGCCGCCGAGGTACTTGGTGGCGGAGGAGACGACGACGTCCGCACCGAGCTCCAGCGGGCGGATGAGGTACGGGGTGGCCACCGTGTTGTCGATGACCAGCGGGACCTGGTTGGCGTGGGCGACCTCGGCGATGGCCGGGATGTCGAGGACGTCGTTCAGCGGGTTCGAGATGGACTCGCCGTAGAACAGCTTGGTGTTGGGCCGGACCGCCGCCTGCCAGGAGGCGGGGTCGTCCGGGTCCTCGACGAAGGTGGTCTCGATGCCGTACTTGGGCAGCGTGTGCCGGAGCAGCGTGTCGGTACCGCCATAGAGGCGGGGGGAGGCCACCACGTGGCCACCCGACTGGGCGATCGCCTGGATGGCCGCGGTCTCGGCCGCCTGACCGGAGGCGAACAGCAGCCCGGCGACACCCCCCTCGAGCGAGGCGATGCGGTCCTCGACAGCGGCCACCGTGGGGTTGGTGATCCGGGTGTAGATCGGGCCCATCTCGGCGAGCGCGAAGCGGTCGGCCGCCTGCTTCGCGTCGGCGAAGACGTACGAGGTGGTCTGGTAGATCGGGAGGTTCCGTGCGCCGGTGTCGGAGTCGACGGGCTGGCCCGCGTGCACCTGGCGGGTGTCGAACGCCCAGTCTGGATTGCTGTTGTCGTACGTCATAGGGGCGGAGCCCCTCCTCTCGTCAGAAGGGTCCGCCCGCGTTGACGACAGCGGACCCGCGCTTGCCTTGTCACCCGGACGGGTGGTGGCCAGGTCGTCTCCCGGGGCACCCCACCGCGGTGGAGGGTTGCCGTCCAGCGAGCCGGGGCTTGTCGCTGGAACTCATGACCTGGGGAGAGGCTAGCCTAAGCCTCCCCGCGGCTGCAACGAGGGGTAACGGGACCGAGCGCCCGCTCTCGACGACACCTGATCGGTAAGATGAGGCGCACATCACTATGTGCCCCACAACATGTGCCCCACAACGCAGGCCCCGGAAGGGTGCGCGGAGAAAGAGAGCCCGATGTCCAAGATCAAGGTCGAGGGGACGGTCGTCGAGCTCGACGGCGACGAGATGACCCGCATCATCTGGAAGTTCATCAAGGACAAGCTCATCCACCCCTACCTGGATGTGGACATCGAGTACTACGACATCGGCATCTCCAACCGCGACGCCACCGACGACCAGGTCACCGTGGACGCCGCCAACGCCATCAAGAAGCACGGCGTGGGCGTCAAGTGCGCGACCATCACCCCCGACGAGGCCCGGGTCGAGGAGTTCGGTCTCAAGAAGATGTACCTCTCACCCAACGGCACGATCCGGAACATCCTGGGCGGCACCATCTTCCGCGCGCCGATCATCATCTCCAACGTGCCCCGCCTCGTACCGGGGTGGACCAAGCCGATCATCGTCGGTCGCCACGCCTTCGGGGACCAGTACCGTGCCACCGACTTCAAGGCTCCCGGCGCCGGCAAGGTCACCATCACGTACACGCCCGCCGACGGTTCCGAGCCGATCGAACACGAGATCGTCGACCTGCCCGAGGAGGGCGGTGTGGTGATGGGGATGTACAACTTCACCAAGTCCATCGAGGACTTCGCGCGTGCGTCGTTCAACTACGGTCTCGACCGCGGATACCCGGTGTACCTGTCCACCAAGAACACCATCCTCAAGGCCTACGACGGCGCGTTCAAGGACATCTTCCAGGACGTGTACGACCGTGAGTTCAAGGACAAGTTCGACGAGGCCGGCCTGACGTACGAGCACCGGCTCATCGACGACATGGTCGCCTCCGCGCTCAAATGGGAGGGCGGCTACGTCTGGGCCTGTAAGAACTACGACGGCGACGTGCAGTCCGACACCGTGGCGCAGGGCTTCGGCTCGCTCGGCCTCATGACCTCCGTCCTGCTCACCCCGGACGGGAAGACCTGCGAGGCCGAGGCCGCCCACGGCACCGTCACCCGTCACTTCCGCCAGCACCAGGAGGGCAAACCCACCTCCACCAATCCGATCGCCTCGATCTTCGCGTGGACACGCGGACTCGAACACCGGGGCAAGCTGGACGACACCCCCGAGGTCATCGAGTTCGCACACCAACTCGAGGACGTCGTCATCAAGACCGTCGAGAGCGGCAAGATGACCAAGGATCTCGCGGGTCTCGTCGGCGACGGTCAGGACTACCTCACCACCGAGGAGTTCCTCGCGGCGCTGGACGAGAACCTGCAGAAGGCCCGCGCCTGACCCTCGCGGGGTCGTCACCGAACAGCCGTCGCGGAGCCCGGTAGATGGACTAGCGTTCACGCCACCGCCTGTCCCCACCCCGAGGAGCGCGTTCGTGGACCAGAGTCCCCTCGTCGACATCGGACTGCCGATCGCGCTGGCGATCATCATGGTCGGGATCGGCCTGAGCCTGACGAGGGCCGATTTCGCGGTCCAGGCCAGGGCCCCGTGGCCGACCGTCGTCGGTCTCCTCGGACAGCTCGTGCTGGTGCCGCTGGTGGGCGTCGGGGTGGCGATGCTGTTCGACCTGGCGCCGCTGCTCGCCCTCGGTCTCGTGCTGGTGGCCGCGAGCCCCGGTGGAGCGACGTCCAACCTCGTCACCTATCTCGCCCGCGGCAACGTGGCACTGTCGATCATCCTCACCGCCCTCGCCTCGGTGGCGGTGATCCTCACCCTCCCGCTGTGGTTCGACCTCGGAGCCCGCCTCATCCCCGGGGCGGCGGAGTTCGAGGTCGCGGTCCCCCTCGGTCAGACGTTCGGCCTGCTCCTCGGCGTGATCCTCATCCCGGTGACGGTCGGGATGGTGCTGCGGGCCCGCAAGCCCGCGCTCGCGGACCGCCTCGAGCGCTTCGTGGGGATCGTGGGGATCGTGGTTCTGGTCCTGCTCATCGTGGGGATCGTCCTGGGCGAGCGCGACCGGATCGTCGACCTGATCGTGGCGGTCGGCCCCGCGGTCGTCGTGCTCAACCTGGCGATCATCGCCCTCGGTGGGCTGCTCTCCTGGGTGTGTCGCCTCGGACGCTCCGAGCAGATCGCCATCGCGGTGGAGTTCGGGATCAAGAACACGACGCTCTCCCTCCTGATCGCGTTCACCGTGATCGGCGACGAGGAGGTCGGACTCGCCGCCGCTGTCTACAGCCTCGTCATGTACGTGACGATGGTCGGGGTCATCTACGGTGGTCGGCGCCTCATGCGCACCGCGGTGTAGTCCGGGCGGGACGACCCGCAGGCCTCCTCGGCCCGCCCACCCCGCTGCCTACCCACCCCACAGGCCGTTCGGCCCCCGGCGGCGTAGCCTGCGTCGGTGATCTCAGTACCTGCACCGACCCCGCGACGCGTGGCCCTGGCGATCGCCGCCCTCGCCCTGGGCGGATTCGGGATCGGTGTCACCGAGTTCGCCGCCATGGGGTTGTTGCGCTCGATCGCGGACGACTTCGGGCTCAGCGAGCCGCAGGCCGGCAACGTCATCTCCGCCTACGCGCTCGGCGTCGTCGTCGGCGCGCCCCTGCTCACGGTGGGGACCTCCCGGTGGCGACGGCGCACCCTGCTCCTGGTGCTCATGGTGCTGTTCACCCTCGGAAACGTCGCCGCGGCCTTCGCCCCCACGGCGGAGGCCCTGGTCGCCGCCAGGTTCCTCGCCGGGATCCCGCACGGTGCCTACTTCGGCGTGGCCTCGTTGGTGGCGGCCTCCCTGGCGGGGCCGGGAAGGCAGGCGCGGGCGGTGTCGCTGGTCCTGCTGGGGCTGTCCGTGGCCACCGTGATCGGTGTCCCGGCCGCCACCTGGCTGGGGGAGACCGTCGGCTGGGGGTCGGCCTTCCTCGCGGTCGGGGTGATCGGCGCCCTGACCGTGGCCGCCATCGCCGTCGTCGTCCCCGAACCGGACGGCGGGGTGGTGGTCCGGGCCCGCGAGGAGCTGGCCGCGCTGGCCCGGCCCCAGATCCTGGCGACCCTGGCCGTGGGCTGTGTGGGTTTCGGCGGCATGTTCGCCGTCTACACCTACATCCAGTGGACGATGGTCGACGTCGCCGGGATCGACCGCGGCTGGATGCCCGCGGTGCTCGCCGTCTACGGGTTGGGGATGGTGGCCGGCAACCTGCTCGGGGGCGTGGTGGCGGACCGTGACCTCGACCGCGGGCTGGTCGCGATCGCCTCGGTCATGACCGTCGTCCTGGCAGCGTTCGCGGTGGCCGCGTACCACCCCGTCACCGCCCTGGTGGGGTTGTTCCTGGTGGGGACGACGGGGTCCGCGCTGGTGCCCGGGCTCCAGACCCGGCTGATGCGGTACGCGGGCAGGGGACAGACGCTCGCGGCCGCGCTCAACCACTCGGCCCTCAACGCCGCGAACGCACTGGGGGCGTGGCTCGGCGGGGCGGTGATCGCCCTCGGTTTCGGCTACACGTCCCCGGCCCTGGCGGGAGCGGCCCTCGCGGCGGCCGGACTGGCGATCCTCGTGGGCGCCGTCGTGGCCGCCCGTCGCACGGATCGGGACGTGATCAGGACGGGGTGAGCCCCGGCACGAGCCACCGCTCGAGCAGGGCGCGGACCTCGACCTCCGGTCGCGGGATCTCCGTGGAGGAGTCGAGGAGCGAGATGAGCAGTCGCATGATGATCTCCGCGAGGCTGTCGAGGTCCGAGTCGTCCACCCCGGCGTCCGCCCAGTCCACGGGGAACCGGCGCAGCATCGCCGACCCGTACCCGAGCATCACGGGCGAGGTGGCGGCACGACTGAACGTCGCGGTGTCCCCGAGCTGGAGAAGCAGGTTGAGACGCGGGTCGCTCGGCACCGTGCGCAGGCAGAACAGGATCCCCTCGACCACCGCCTCCGCGGGGGACCGGCTGCCCTCGAGGTGCGAGACCAACCGGTCGACGAAGTCCTCGGCGCCCCTCGCCGCCACCACACTCACGATCTCGCTGATGTTCCCCAGGTGTCGATACACCGTCTGCCGGGTCACCCCGAGTTCGGCGGCGACATCGGAGAGCGTGGTCTTGGCGACCCCCTGACGATCGATGAGGCCGGCGGTGGCGTCGATGATGCGCTGGCGCGCCTCCTCCTCGTCCGCCGGGGGCCGTCCGCCCCACCCGTGCTTCGCCATCAGATCAGGGTGTCATATCCGCCCCGCGCGTCGACGAACCCTCTGTGCCTGCGGTGGTGCTGCCGGACGTGCCGGCAGCGCGGGCCCGGGTGCGGGTCGCCAGGATGGCCGCGACGACGAACCACGCGGCCACAGCGAAGCAGGCGAGGGCGTACCACCCGCTGCCGACCGGGGTGCCGTCCGAGGTGACCCCGTCCGTCGCGCCGAGGAACGCCGGGAGCGCGGCGATCCAGAACAGCGCGTGCACCACCACGTAGGCGGCGGGGTAGATGCGGACGAAAGCCGGCGAGGAGACGGGCTGCGCGGAGCCCCGCCACGTCCGGCGTGTGCCGTCGGCCAGCAGCCACAGACCAACGAGCCACAGGAGGCCGAGGAAGGTCCACAGGATCACCTTCTGGAGGGTGCCCTCGCCCTCGGCGTCGACGCCCACCCTGGTGGGCGCGGCCAGGATCACCATGAGCACCGGGGTGAGGACACCCGCGACGAGCGTCCGCCAGGCGAGCGAGCCACCACCCATCGGGGTCCCGGTGCGCGCGGGCCCGCCAAGGAGCTTGACGACGAGCCACACCATGACGCCGAACGAGACCGACGCGAACACCCACATGCTGTTCATCGGGACGGAGGCGAACATCGGAGTGTTGATCATGTTCTCCGGGTTCCACGCCCACCACTTGAGCTGCGGCCCGAGTTGGTCGAAGATCTCGTAGAACACCTGGCTGGCGAACGCCGTGGCGATCGCCCCGACCGCGGCACCGCGCCGGGCGAAGATCCCCAGTGCACGGACGAGTTCGTAGGTGATCTGCGAGATCACCGGGTAGAACGCCACGATGTACAGCGGGAGGCGGTCGAACATGAACTGCACGGTGAAGACGTTGTGGGAGAAGATGAACCCCACGTAGTCCTGCAGCCCGAACCACTCGGGGAAGTACAGCGGCGGCTCGATCACGGCCAGGTAGATCAGCGAGGCGAACCACAGACCGAGGTTGACCGGGTCGCCGTCGCGCCGCCAGCGCCGCCAGGCGTGGACCAGCGCGAAGACCGCGCCGGCGATGATCAACACCTCGAGCAGGGGCATCGTCCAGTGTTCGAGACCGAGGGGGGAACGCACCGCGCCCACCGGGTGCGCGTCGTCGCAGGCGAAGCCGAGGAAGTCGGCGACCTGCCGGGCATGGGGTTCGCAGGTGTACGCCATGGTTCAGCCCTTCGTTCGTCCGGTCGCGGTGCGTGGGACAGAGGTCGTCGGCTCCACGGGGTTCGCGGGATCGGAGTAGTCGGTCCCCGGAGGGTCCAGACGGATGTCGAACCCGGCGGGGACCCGGGTGCGACCGAGTACCTCCCGCACCTTGTGCCGCAGGAGGCCGTACACGAACCGCGGGTCGGTCATCATGTCGCGCAGCGACTTGTCGAGGTTGAACACGGCCGTGAACGACTGCTCCACGTGATCGTCCTCGCGGGCGGCGGCGGTGATGGCGTTGAACACCGGCCACGACACCTTCGCCATGATCTTCCGGCGCCAGGCCGGGGCCACCTCGGTGCCCTCGGCGAAGTCGTAGCCCTGGTCCCTGGCCATGGCGAGCATCCACGGCACCTCGAGCGAGACCCGCTGCCGGTCCAGGAAGGCGCGGGTGAACGAGGTGTCCAGTGAGCGGTGCTCGGCCAGGACCTCGGAGAGCACGACCGCCGAGCGGGCGGCCGAGCTCATCCCCTGTGCGTAGAACGGGTTGAAGGCACAGGCCGCGTCACCGATCGAGACCAGGCCCAGCGGAGGGTGCGCGATCTCGTCGTAGCGCCGCCACTTGTTGCCGGTGGCGCGGGTCAGGTGCACCTCGGAGATCGGGGTGCTGGCGTGCATCGCGGCGGCGAAGGTGGGTGCCCGCAGTCGCTCGGCCGCGGCCTCGAACGTCTCCGGCCTGCGCGGCATCTCCAGCCCCCACGAACCCATGCACGAGATGGCGCGGTCACCTTCGATGGGGAAGAAGTTGGACAGGTACTCGTGCTCCGGCGGATGCGGGCCGGGGTCCTGGGTGGGGGTCAGGACAAGGTGCTTCCACCACCAGTGCGGTGGCCTGGCGGAGTGCTCCGGGAGCTGGTACCAGCGGGAGGTGTAGGTGACCTTGGCGTCGAGGGTCTTCTCGGGGGCCGCGGCCCACCCGGCGGCGGCGAGCCAGTCGCGGACCGAGGAGCCGCGCCCCAGGGCGTCCACCACGAGGTCGGCCTCGATGGTCCTGGTCTCACCCCCGGCGTCGCGGTACTCGACCCCGGTCACACGACCGGCGGCGGTCCCGCCTCCGGTGGTGGCCAGACCGGACACGGCCGCGCCCTCGCGGATCTCGACGCCTCTCAACTCGCGGACCTTGTCCCGCAGGACCCGCTCGACCAGGACTCGGGAGGAGTAGATCATCGTCATGGTGCTGGACTTGCGCGGTCCCCACCCGTCCTTCTCGCCGTAGGCGGCCTCCATGGACGGCATGAGCAACAGGCCGCCCGCCTCGATGAGGGCCTCCTCGAACCCCGGGAAGATCGCGCCCATCGCGCGGCGCCCGGCGTTGAGGACGAAGTGCGGGTGCTTGCTCTGCGGGACGCCGCGCCGGTGCTCGGCGCCGGGCGGCAGCTCGTCCCTCTCCAGGACGACCACGCGGTCGAAGTGCGGGGCCAGGACGCCGGCCGAGCACAGGCCCGCCACACTCCCGCCGAGGACCACTGCTGTTTCTCCGTGCATCCCGAGATCCCTTCATTCATACAATGATCGTCTCAATGTATGAATGTGCGACCGGTGTGTCAACGGGTAGGCCGGAGGAGGTGGGCCACCACCGGGCGGGGGCCGGTCAGATGACGCCCGTGGCGGTGAACAGACCCGCAGCAGCGAGGCCGATCGCAAGGCCCCACACCGTGACGGCGATCGAGGTCCACACGAACACCACGTTGCGGTTGGCGCCGATACCCACCATCGCGGCGGAGGTCACCTGCGACGGCAGGAGCAGCGGCCCGAGCAGGCTGGCCCCGGGTACGCCGACCCGGCGCACGTTTTCGGCGACCCGTCCGCGTCGGCCGCTCCCAGCCGCATCCACGGTGTCGTCGCTCGTACCGCCGCGTCCCGCCGCGAGGTTCCGCACGCTCGAGATCCCGTAGACCACGAGGAGGACGGACGCGATGTTGCCGACGACGGCCGCGAGGACGGCGAGGGGGATCGGCACGCCGGCCGCGATGCCGATCGTCGAGGCGCCGTAGGACTCGACGAAGGGGATGGCCCCCACCGCGGCTACGCCGATGAACTGCACCGGGTCGGGCAGGCCAAGCACGAAGTCCTGGAGGGTGGAGAAAAAGGTGTCCATTGCTGCTCGTTCCTGTCGGTCGTCTCGCCGGTGGGAGGGCCCCGTCCGGACACCTCTCATGGTTCTCCCCGGCGCGCGGGCCGGGCAGGACCGAACAGTCATGACCTCGGCGTACAGCAGTCACGGGCGGGTCGTGACAACTGTCATTGTCCTACTCTGAACCCATGCCCCCGATCGCTGAGGAGCCAGAGCCGACCGCCCCTGCTGTCGGAGGCGTGCGCGCGAGCTGGTGGAACGCGGTCGTCTCGTTGGTCGTCGCCGCGTTCGCCTCGCACATGCCCGTCGCGGTGTACATCGTGGCCGGATCGCAGATGGCGGGCACCGACGATCCGACGCTCTCCCGACTCCTCGTGGCCGCGGTCCTCGGGACGGTGTCGCTACTTGCTCAACTGGCGATGATCCCCTGGCTTCGTGCAGGGCTCGGCGGAGGGATCGCGTCACCCGCGGTGGCCGTCGTGGCGTTGGCCGCCGGAATCGGGCTCTGGGCGGTGGTGGTCGACGCCGGGCTGGGTGTCCTTCCCCTGGTGGCGGCGTTGTCGTTGATCGCGTGTGCGAGCGAGCGGACGGTCAGGCGGGGGCTGTTCCTTCTGGCGGTGATCGCCGCGGTGGTGGCGTGGGTGGTCGCGACCGGCGACCACGTGACGCCCGCCCTGTCGCTCTTCACCATCGCGTACCCGTACATCGTGTTCGCCTCGGTGTGGGCCTGGGACGTCGTCACGCGACTCGACGCGGCGCGGGCGACGCAGGCGGACCTCGCCGTGGCCCGCGAACGTCTGCGGTTCGCCGCCGACCTCCACGACATCCAGGGGCACTCACTCCAGGTGATCGCCCTCAAGGCCGAGCTCGCGGAGAGGCTGCTCGGGGCGAAGCCCGAGGCCGCCGCGGTCCAGATCTCCGAGGTCCGGGTCGAGGCGGCGGATGCGTTGGGGCGAACCCGCGAGTTGGCCCGCGGCTACCGGGCGACCGGCATCGAGGACGAGCTGGACAACGCTCGCGACGTCCTCACCGTGGCCGGGTTCGAATGCACGACGGAGGTCGAGGACCTGCCGCGGGGCGACACCACCCGCTCGCTCTTCGGCCGCGCTCTCCGTGAGGCGACGACGAACGTCCTGCGCCACGCCGCCGCGGGCCCGGTCCGTATCGGACTGGAGCATCGGCGAGCGGTGGGCCGACGCGGCGGCGTATGGCAGCTCAGGGTGGTCAACAGGGTCGCGGTATCGCCCGGAGCCGGTGGGTCCGGACCCCGTGACGGTGCGGGCCTCGCGGGACTCACCGAACGGGCGGAGAGACTCGGCGGACGGGTGGATACTAAGGTCCGCGACGTCGCGGGTACCGGGGAGTTCATCCTCACGGTGGAAGTGCCCGTGGGATCCGGACCGGAGGGGCGGGAATGATCCGGTTGCTGCTCGCGGACGACGAGGACATGATCCGCTCCGCGCTCGCCGCCCTCCTCGACCTGGAGCCCGACCTCGACGTTGTCGCCTCGGTCGGTGACGGGGTGACCGCGGTGGCCGAGGCGGACCGACTCCGCCCCGATGTGTGTCTGCTCGACCTGGAGATGCCGGGCCTGGACGGTGTCGAGGTCGCCGGGAGGGTGGCCGGCATCTACGCGGCGCGGGTCGTGATCGTCACCCGACACGCACGGCCGGGCGTGCTCCGTCGCGCGATGACCGCAGGGGTCTCCGGATTCGTCACAAAATCCACCCAGGTCAGTGCGCTGGCCGAGGTGATACGGACGGTGCACTCCGGCCGGCGCCACGTGGACCCGGACATCGCGGCCTCGGCGCTCTCGGCGGAGCGCTCGCCCCTGACGGAGCGGGAACTCGACGTCCTGCGGGTGGGGAGATCGGCCGCGACCGTCCAGGAGATCGCGGACGGCCTCCATCTGGCGCCGGGTACGGTGCGCAACTATCTGTCGCAGGCCATGCAGAAACTGGGTGTGAGCACCCGGCGCGAAGCATCGGACAAGGCATGGGAGGAGGGCTGGATCTAACTCCGGGAGGCAAGGTCGCGGGGCCGAGGCGGGACGGGCGTCGTGTCGCGGGCCATGGTTACGATGGCGGCCGTGAGCCTCACCGTCAGCACAGTCAACGTCAACGGGATCCGAGCCGCCGTCAAGCAGCGTTCGGAGTCCAACCTCGGTTTCCTGCCCTGGCTGGAGAGCAGCGGGGCGGATGTGGTCGCCCTCCAGGAGGTCCGTGCCGACGAGGACCAGACCCGCAAGGCCCTCGCCCCGGCGCTCGAGGCGGGATGGCATCTGATCGGTTCGCCCTCGTCGCTCAAGGGCCGCGCCGGGGTCGCGATCCTGTCCAGGCAGGAGCCGTCGGACGTGTGTATCGGCCACGGGGACCCGGAGTTCGTCGACTCCGGTCGGTATATCGAGGCCGTGTACCCGGGTGCTCTCGACGGCGAGACCGTCACGGTGGCGAGCCTCTATCTCCCCTCGGGTACCGCGGACACCCCCAAGCAGGACGAGAAGGACCGCTTCCTCGCGAGCTTCCGCGAGCACCTGGCCGGGCGGGCGGAGTCCGTGCGCGCCCGCGACGGCCACGAGATGATCATCTGTGGTGACTGGAACATCGCGCACCACGAGGCCGATCTGAAGAACCACAAGGGCAACCACAAGAGCTCCGGATTCCTGCCCCACGAGCGCGACTGGCTGACGGACGTGTTCTCGGAGGGCAGCGGGTGGACCGACATCGTGCGTCATCGCCGGCCCGACGAGATCGGCCCCTACTCGTGGTGGAGCCAGCGGGGGAAGGCATTCGACAACGACGCGGGCTGGCGCATCGACTACCACGTGGTCTCCGACGGCCTGGTCGACCGCGCGGTGTCCGACCGGGTGGACCGGGCGAGCGCCCACGACATGCGGTGGTCCGACCACGCGCCGGTGACCGTCGTATACGAGTGACGACGACGAGGGCGTGCGTGTCGGGCGGCTCCGCAGTCGAGGATGCCGCGAGCGAGCCGTGTCAGTAGCCTCGGCCCCATGACGACGTACGCCACCGCCGACCGTCCCGACCGCGACGGACTCGTCGACTTCCTGCGTCCACGTCACCGCGCCGTCCTCATCGCCCGGCGAGCCTCGGGTGGTCTGCAGACCTCGCCGGTGACCTGCGGGGTCGACGAGGCCGGGCGGATCGTCGTCGCGACGTATCCGCAGCGCGCGAAGGTGGGCAACATCCGCCGTGAACCGGCGGTCAGCGTGTGCGTCCTCTCGGACGATTTCAACGGCCCGTACGTCCACCTGGACGGCACCGCGGAGATCGTCGACCTGCCCGAGGCCGTCGAACCGCTGGTGGAGTACTTCCGAAGCGTCGCGGGCGAGCACAGCGACTGGGACGAGTACCGCGAGGCGATGGTCCGGCAGGGTAAATGCCTCATCCGGATCACGATCGACGAGTGGGGCCCTGTCGCGACCGGCGGGTTCCCGCCGCCGCGTCACCAGTCTTCGGCCGGAGATCATCCTCCAGGCTGATTCGGAGGGCGGTCCGGCCGAACTACAGTGGCGGGCATGGGTGACGCCACTGCTCCGGCTACGCCGCCGAGTGGCGGCGTCGAGCGTGTCCTGGTGTTCCTGGAACGGCAACCGTGGATCACCGACGCGCTCTTCGTGGCGATGCCGTTGAGCCTGCTGAGCTATGCCAGCCGTGACGCCTTCTACGGGCACAACCTCTTCCTGCCGGGCTGGGTGGAGCTGGTGCTCTCGCTCGCCATGACCGGTGTCCTGGCGTTGCGCCGCACGCTGCTGGTCCCGGCAGCGGTCACTGTGGCGGCGGCGGCGCTGCTCATGGTGGTTCTGCTCATCCCGCCGTCCATACAGATTCTGGCGGTTCCGATCACCGTCTACACGGTGGCGAGGTTCGGAAGCCCTAAGGTCTCCAGGACGTTCCTCGGCATCGGATTGGCGGGGTCACTGCTGGTACTCGTGCCCTACTCGGCCAATGTGTTCGGGATCGGACTCCCGGCAGCGGGCCGCGCCGAGGCCCCTGCGCTCGGCTTCCAAGAGGCCGTCCTCGCGACCGTCGTCGCGGGCTTCTGCGCTTCGACGGTGATGGTCGCGTGGATGCTGGGCGAGGTCGGTGCCCGCAGCCGTAGACGCGTCGCCGAGATCGAGGAGCGCAACCGCCTGCTCATCAGGGAACGGGCGCGCGAAGCGGCGGCCGCTGCCACCGACGAGAGATTGCGGATCGCCCGTGACATGCATGACGTGGTCTCCCACTCGCTGTCAGTGATGATTGCGCAGGCCGACGGCGGTCGCTACATCGCCAGTTCGGATCCGCACGCCGCCGAACGTGCATTGGGCACCATCGCGAGTACCGGCCGGGAATCGCTGGTGGACCTGCGACGGATGCTCGGCGTGTTGCGCAGCTCGGAGGATCCTGTGGAGCACCGCCCACAACCAAAAGCCACCGACATCGCCGAACTCGTCGGCTCGGTGCGGGCCGCGGGCCTACCGGTCGAGCACCGGCAGCCAGAATGGCTGGACGAGCTGCCCGAGGGGCAGTCCCTCGCCGTCTACCGGGTGGTCCAGGAAGCGCTGACCAACACTCTCAAACACGCCGGCCCCGATGCCCGCGCCCGGGTGCTCATCACGACGGCAGGCCCAGACCTCCTGGTGGAGATCGTCGACCACGACCCGTCCGGCTCGCGAGTCGCCCCCTCCGCGTCGATCGGCGGCGGTGAGCAGCGTAGCCAGGCCCGCCCCGGCTCGGGGATCGAGGGCATGAAGGAGCGGGTGGCACTGTTTTCCGGAACCGTCGAAGCAGGTGTAGAGGGAGCCGGGTTCGCCGTCCGTGCCCGCTTCCCAGCCTCCCGAGAACTGCCGGCCGCCGACCCCACCCGTATCCCGCGCACCGGGCGCAGCGCCGTCCCCACATCGACTGACTCCCTGACCTGGGATGCTCGCCGATGAACCCCATCCGGGTCATGCTGGTGGACGACCAGCACCTGTTGCGGGCCGGGTTCGCCATGCTCATCGGCTCGCAGCCGGATATGGAGGTCGTCGCGGAAGCCGGAAACGGGGCCCGGGCGGTCGAGCTGGTCCGTGAGCGACCGGTCGATGTGATCCTCATGGACGTGCGCATGCCGATCAAGGACGGGATCGCCGCCACGCAGGAGATCCTGGCGATGGCAGACGGTGGAGAAGTCCCGGCGACCCGCATCGTCGTTCTGACCACGTTCGACACCGACGAGTACGCGTTTGTGGCACTCAAGGCCGGAGCCGCCGGGTTCCTGCTCAAAGACGTCCCGCCCGAGGCACTGCTGGCCTCGATCCGGCAGGTGCACGAAGGCGGGTCCGTGATCGCGCCCACCACCACGCGACGTCTCCTCGAGCACGTCGGGCCGATGCTCGACGCCTCCGAGTCCCCCGAGCATCCACGTGACCGGGCCCGCCGCGCGGGCCTGACCGACAGGGAGACGGAAATCCTCCTGGAAATTGCCGCTGGGCGGTCGAATCAGGAGGTCGCCGGGCGGATGTTCCTCTCCGAGGCCACCGTCAAAACCCATGTCCGGCGGATACTCGCCAAGCTCGGTACCCGAGACCGCGTCCAGGCGGTCATCTGGGCGTATGAGCACGGAGTCGTCGGACCGGCCGCTGCCCGAGACGACTGAATCACCTCCTCCCCGGCGGGGACCAGGGTCATCCGGAAGGAGGACATCGCGAGGTCGGATCACGACCTCAGGGATGATGTCTGCGCAGTTCAGACCTTCATAAGGTGATCTGGAACCTTCCCGATCACCAGGAGTACACGATGACCGAGAACCCAGACGGCACCGACGAGGCCGTTACCGGAGAGGCCGCCGTCCGGACGACGGACGTCACCCGCAGACACGGCAGCGGCGAGAACCAGGTCCTCGCCCTCGACCGGGTCAGCATCTCCGTCGAAGCCGGGCGATTCACCATGATCATGGGTCCTTCGGGGTCCGGCAAGTCCACGCTCATGCACGTGCTGGCCGGCCTCGACTCGCCTGACGAGGGCAGGGTGTTCATCGGACGTCGCGAGATCACGGAGATGAGCGACAAGGCGCTGACCGAGCTGAGGCGCACCCGCACCGGATTCGTCTTCCAGTCCTTCAACCTGATCCCCACTCTCAGCGTGGAACAGAACATCGGCCTGCCGGCACAGTTGGCCGGTGAGAAGGTGGATGCCGACTGGGGCCGGACGGTCACCGAGCGGCTGGGTATCGCGGCGTTGCTGGACCGCAAGCCCCACGAACTGTCCGGTGGGCAGCAGCAGCGCGTGGCGGTGGCTCGCGCCCTCGTCAACCGTCCCGCGGTGGTCTTTGCCGACGAGCCCACGGGCAATCTCGATTCGGTCTCGGGGGCGGAGGTCATGCGACTGCTCGCCGCGGCGGTACGCGAATACGGGCAGACCGTCGTCATGGTCACGCACGACCCGGGGCTCTCCGTCTACGCCGACAGGGTCATCATTCTGGCCGATGGGCGCCCGGCTGCCGATCTGACCGATCCCGGCCCCGAGGCCGTCGCCGACACCCTGCTGCACCTCAACCAGGACCCCCGTGATGAGCCCTTGCCGTTTCGCGAGCAGGGGGCGTTCGCACGATGAGAACTTTTCTGGTGTCCACGTTCCGCTCCGGTGGTGGCCGACTGCTCGCGGCGGGCCTCGCGATCGCGATCTCCGTGGGATTCGTCGTCGCGACCCTGACGGCGATGGACTCCTTCCAATCGAGCATGCGCACCCAGCTCGCCGGCGTGTACGGCGGTGTCGGCGCCGTGGTGGACGTACGGAGTCTCGACGACGACGAGGTCGAGCGGGCGCTCACCGCCGTGCAGGAGTCCGGGGAGACCGGCATGGCCGACGTCCACTCCACGTCGTTCGTCCAGTTGGAGATCGACGATCGGAACTACAGCGCCGTGGCTCGGAGCCTGCCGGCTGCTGATCTGCGCGCAGAAGAGCTTGCCGACGGCCGATGGCCGGAGAACCGGCATGAGAGCGCCATCGACGAGGCGACGGCGCAGGACCTGGGGCTGGCCGTCGGGGACACGGTTGCCGCCCGGGTGTACGACGACTCGGGCCAGGAGGTGCCGGGACCGTGGCTGCAGATCACCGGCCTCTACACAGGTGTGGGGGTCAACCCCCTTCCCAGCGTGCTCGTGCGTGCCGAGGACCTGGCTGGGCTGGGAGAGGTCTCCACGACGGAGATCAGGATCGCGTCCCCGGACGCGGGGATCGCCGGGCCTTCCGACGGCGGTCTATCCGCGTCCTCCGGCGATGATGGCGAGGCGCTCAAGAACGCCGTGGGTGCCACGCTGCGTTCGGCCGGTGTGGACGCACCCGTCCTCACCCAGCAGGAGATCATCGACCAGGAGACGGAAAGGTACTTCGGTGACGCCGCGATGCTGGCCGTCATCGTGCTGGCCTTCACGGTCATCTCGCTGGTGGTCGCCGCATTGGTCATCATGAACACCTTCGACGTGCTCATCGCCCAGCGCACCAGGCAGCTGGCTCTGCTGCGGTGCCTCGGCGCGACCTCCGGCCAGATCCGACGGCTGGTGCTCCTGGAGGGTGCGTTGGTCGGCGGGGTGGCCTCCCTCCTCGGCACTGCCGGCGGATACGGTCTCGGCCATGTGCTCGCCGCCGTCAGCGGAAGGGTTCCGGCCCTGGCCGCGCTCGAGCCGCCGGTGTTGCGTTGGTGGATGGTCGCCGTCGGCCTGGGTCTCGGGCTGGCCGTCACCCTGGTCTCCGTGTCACTGCCGGCCCGCAAGGCGATGCGCACGCCACCGCTCATGGCGATGCGCCCGCTCGAGGCGGTCGCTCCCGACCCGCGCGCACGCGTGTGGACGTTGATCGTCGGGACGCTGTTCTTCGTCGGGGGTCTCGCGGGAATGGTCGTCGCGCTCCTGGTGTCCCGGATGCTCATCGCCATCCCGGCCGCGGCCGTCACCGCGATCGGTCTGATCGTCCTGCTCCGGTTGGCGGCTGCTCCGATGATCGCGGGACTGGCGGGGCTCGTCCCGGGCGATTGGGTGCCGTTCCGACTGGCCGCACTGAACTCGCGCAAGCATCCGGGGCGGACCGCGACCACCACGATCGGCATGGTCATCGGCGTCACCGTCGTCACCACGATGATGGTCGGGGCCGCCCTGGCACAGGGGTCGATCTCGAAGGAGATCGATGCCCAGCGCCCCGTCGACATGTTCGTCATGAACCAGGAGTCGAGTCCGATCGATCCGGCTGGTCTCACCGCGGTCACCAGCGCGGAGGGCGTCGCACAGGCAGAAGTCGTACCGGGCACCATGGCCCGTGTGGGCGACGACGAGGTCCTGGTCCTCGGCGTGGACGAGACCGTCGCCCGTGCGTCACGTGGCGACGATACGGTGCCCGCCCCGGGCACGGTAGCGGTGGGGGATGCGCTGGTCGACGTGACAGGCGGTCCCGGTTCGGCCTTCACCCTCTCGGTCGGGGGCCGACAGGTTGACGTGGAGACGGCGACGACTGGCGCCCCCTGGCCCGGGGCGATCCTGATCCCGCGGGACATCCTTCTGGAACTGGATCCCGACGCCGCTGCCATGCAGATCTGGGCGCAGGTGGAAGACCTGTCCTCTGCGCAGCTGCAGACGCTGGCATCGACGATTTCCGGTAATACGGGCCTGCAGGCGGAAGTCGGCCCGGCGATGGAACGGGCGATGGTCGACGAGATCATCACGACGATGCTCGGCATCGTGCTCGCCCTGCTGGCGGTGGCCATCGTGATCTCGGTGATCGGTGTGGCCAATACGCTCTCGCTGTCCGTCATCGAACGCACGAGGGAGTCGTCGCTACTGCGTGCGCTGGGTCTGACCAGGGGGCAGATGCGGGTGATGCTGGCCTGTGAGGCCGTGCAGATGACGGTCGTGGCCGCCGGCATCGGCATCGTCGCCGGGACCTGCTTCGGTGCGGTCGGTATCGGTGCCCTACTGGGCGAGATGGACGTGCCGCTGTCCTTCGGTCTGCCGTGGTTCCAGTTGGTGCTGGTGGTCGTCGCGGCACTGCTCGCCGGGCTCCTGGCCTCGATCCTCCCGGCCAGGCGGGCCGCGAGACTCTCGCCGACCGTGGGTCTGTCCGCCGGCTGATCGATGGCCCGGGTGGCTCCGCCGTCGGCCAGGCGAGGCGGAGGCTCCCGGGCGTGGGAAGATGGACGCCATGTCTGAGCAGCCCTCCACCGAAGCGCCCGCTCCCGCCCTGATCGAGACGCCTGCGAAGCGCCAGCGGGTCCTGTCCGGCATCCAGCCGACCGCCGACTCGTACCACCTCGGCAACTACCTGGGCGCCGTGCGGCAGTGGGTGGACCTGCAGGAGGACTACGACGCCTACTACTTCATCCCGGACCTGCACGCGATCACCGTCAAGCAGGACCCCAAGGAGCTGCGCGAGCGCGTGTTCCGCGGCTGCGCACAGCTTCTGGCGCTGGGCGTGGACCCTGCCCGGTCGGTGTTGTTCGTACAGTCGCACGTGCCCGAGCACGCCGAGCTGGCGTGGGTGCTGGGCTGCATCACCGGCTACGGCGAGGCCGCCCGGATGACGCAGTTCAAGGACAAGTCCGCCAAGCAGGGTACCGACGGCACCACGGTGGGCCTGTTCACCTACCCGGTGCTCATGGCCGCCGACATCCTGCTCTACCGACCGCACCTGGTCCCGGTGGGCGAGGACCAGCGCCAGCACCTGGAACTGACCCGCGACCTCGCGATGCGGTTCAACTCCCGGTTCAAGAAGACCTTCGTGGTGCCCGAGGGCAAGATCCTCGAGGGGTCGGCCAAGATCTACGACCTGCAGGACCCCACGGCCAAGATGAGCAAATCGGGAGCGAACCCCAAGGGCGTCGTTAACCTGCTGGACGATCCCAAGACCTCCGCCAAGCGCATCCGCAGCGCGATGACGGACTCCGACGGCGACATCCGATTCGACCGCGAGATGAAGCCGGGTGTGTCCAACCTCCTGACCATCCAGTCATCGTTCACGGGGCGGCCGGTGGCCGACATCGTGGCCGGGTACCAGTCCGCCGGGGCCGGTTACGGGGCGTTGAAGACGGACACCGCCGACGCCCTGGAGGCGTTCGTGACCCCGCTACGTGCTCGGTTCGACGAGTACATGTCCGACCGGGCCGAACTCGAGCGGATCCTCGCGGACGGCGCGGACCGGGCCAGGGCGGTCGCCGGGCCGGTGCTGTCACAGGTGTACCAGGCGGTGGGGTTCACCGCACCGCGTCGCGGGTGAGACACGGGTGTCCGGAGATACTGTGAAGAAAAATCTATACAGATGTATCCTTACATCCCCGAAACCTGTGTTCACGGCACTGACCGAGGGAGGAAACACCTCGATCACACTACGTCCCTAGAGTCGTTCTCAGCTCGACGGGGAGAGGAACCCGCCGGGCGTCACATCACCTCTAAGGAGTCGCACCATGGGTCTAGTCGCCGGTCTTATCGGAATCGTCGGGGATCTGCTTCACCTGCTGCTGGGCGGCCTGTAGGCCCCGCGCCACGGTCGAGTAACGGCGCCCCTCTCCAGACGTGGTGAGGGGCGCCGTTCCGTTGTGCGGACGGTAGCTCGGGTGGGGTGTCCGCGGTTCAGGAACTCACGCCTCAGGAGTGCCCTGCTGGAAGGTCTGGCGCCAGGATCCCCGGGACCGTACCCACACCGAGCTGCGCAGTAGCGAGCCGCCCCCCGTGCGCTCGCGCCAGACGAGCAGGATCGCGTCGGAGCCCAGTTCGCGCGCCTCGAGGACCTCCATCGTGCGTTCGCCGGTCGCGGTGTCGGGCGACTCGGCGGCCGCGAGCCTGTCCCCGCGCGACCACACCTCTCCGCGGGCGCACACGTGGCTCCACGAAGGGTCCAGGAGTGCCTCGAGATGTGCGCGGTCCCCGCGGACCGCGTCGGTGAGCAGTGACCGTTCCAGGTCCACGACCAGGTCCACCGCGGGCCTGTCGGCGGCGGAGGGCGTCTCGTCCTCCATCGAGAACAGATCGAACTCGGGGGCGCGGGATTCGGGGGCGCGGGATGTCGTCGCCGCCCGTGGCCCGGTCCCGGAGGTCGCGGCGGCGGAGTGGCGCGCGGGGCCGTCGGCGGTGGGCGGGGAGGCCGGGTCGTCTCCGGCTCCCACGGCCCGGGCACCGGGGAAACCGGGACCGGACTCGGGCTCCTGCCGGGAGGAGTGGGCCCTGGCGGCCCCGTTCGCCAGGGCGTCGGCCTTCTCGTTGAGCTCGTGACCGGCGTGGCCCTTGACCCATTCGAAGGTGACCTCGCGGCCGCGCATCGCCTCGTCGAGCGCCTTCATCACCTCGACGTTGAGCACGGGCTTGCCGTCGGCCTTCTTCCAGCCCTTGCGCTTCCACCCGGCCATCCACTTGGTCACCGAGTTGATGACGTACTGCGAGTCGCACAGGATGTGCACCGGCTCGGGGGAGTGCGCGGTCTGACGCAACAGGTCGAGCACGGCGGTGAGCTCACCCTGGTTGTTGGTGCCGCGCTTCCAGCCGCCGCAGCGCCACCGGGAGTCGTCGATGTACCAGGCCCAGCCGGCGGGGCCGGGGTTACCGAGAGCGGAGCCGTCCGCGGCGGCGATGATCGTCACGACAGGCAATCCTGCCACCGTGGCCAGCGGGCACGCTCACCGACCGTGGCCGGTTGGCGTTCCCACCGGCCACGGTGGCGGCTATCCGTACAGCTCGTCGGGTTCGATGCCGTCCATGTCGATCTCGGGGGAGCGCGTGCTCTCGTCGAGCCGGGCGGCCCGGGCGGCCTCCCGCATCTCTATGCCGTCGGTGACGAAGTCACCGACCTCCTTGGCGATGGAGCCGATCGCGTCGGTGATGATCACGGTGATCCGGCCGACCAGCGAGGCCCCCGCCTGGACACCCGCCTGGACCTGGTCCTTGTTGCGCTCGAAGTCGCCCATCGGATGCGCCCCCTTCGTCTGTGGTGTCCACGAAGGTACCCCGGCTCAGGCAGCCGATGTCGTCTTCCTGCGCTCGATGAGCACGGCCGGGGTGTCCGCCGGGGTGGGCGGGAGCGGCAGGGCCAGCCGGAACATCTTGGCCCACACGTTGGCGACCTGCTTCCACAGCGGTCCGGAGGTGTACGGCAGTCCGTGCTCCTCGCACAGCGCCCGCACCTCCTCCGCGATCTCCGGGTAGCGGTGCGCCGGCAGATCGGGGAACAGGTGGTGCTCGATCTGGTGGGAGAGGTTGCCCGTGGCCAGGTGCATGAGCGGGCTGCCCGAGATGTTGGCGGAGCCGAGCATCTGGCGCACGTACCACTCGCCGCGGGTCTCCTCAGCCGTCTCCTCCTGGGTGAACACCTGGGCGCCGGACGGGAAGTGGCCGCAGAAGATCACCGAGAATGCCCAGACGTTGCGAACGAGGTTGGCGGTGAGGTTGCCGGCGAAGGTGAGCGGGAACAGCGGGCCGGTGAGCGCCGGATGGACGATGTAGTCCTTGGCGACCTGGCCGCGCATCTTGCCCCACCAGCCGGCGAGGAGCCCCTTGACGTCCGACCACTTGCGCTTGCCCTTGAGCACGTTGTCGTACTCGAGATCGTGGAGCATGACGCCCCACTCGAACGCCATCATGAGCCCGAACGCGTACAGCGGGTTACCCAGACGCAGCGGGTGCCACGGCTGCTCGTACTCCATGCGCAGGATGCCGTACCCGATGTCGCGGTCCAGGTCGAGGATGTTGGTGTGCGTGTGGTGCATGTAGTTGTGCGAGTGCCGCCACTGGTCCGAGGGGCACACGTTGTCCCACTCGAAGCTGGAGGAGTGGAGCATGTCGTCGCGCATCCAGTCGTACTGGCCGTGCATGACGTTGTGGCCGATCTCCATGTTGTCGAGGATCTTGGACGCGCTCAGTGCGGCCACGCCGGCGAGCCAGGCGGGAGGCAGGAAACCGAGGAACATCAGGGCGCGGCCGGTCAGCTCGAGCCGGCGCTGGGTGCGGACCACACGGAGGATGTAGTCGCGGTCGGCGGTGCCGAGGTCGGCCACCACGCGGTCGCGGATCGCGTCGAGCTCGCGGCCGATGATCTCCACCGACTCGGCGGACAGGACCACCGGCTCGGGGGCGGTGGCGACCTTCTTCTCGGCCTTCGGCTTCCTGGTGCGGATGGTGGGCAGTTGCAACAGAGTCATGATGTGGGTCCTTCCGGGGGTTCCGGGTGGCGTGCGGAGTGTGATGGTGGCGGGTCCGCCGGGTCCTAGAGCTCGATCTCGACGTCACCCACGGGTGCGGAGACGCAGATCTGGACGCGGCAGCCGGGTTCCGTGTCGACCTCGCCCGTCCTGAGGTCACGGGTGGCACCGGAGACGCGGACGGCGGTGCAGGTGTGGCAGATGCCCATGCGGCACCCGTGCTTCGGCGACAGTCCGGCGGCCTCGGCACCCTCCAGCAGCGTGGTCCCGGCGTTGTGGGCGGACACGCCGCTCGTGACGTGGGTGACGGTGCCGCCGTCACCCTCTGGGACGGGGCCGTTGGAGGCGGTGAACCGCTCGCGCAGGACACCGGCGTAGCGTTCGGCACCGAGCGCGGCCGACAGTCCGTCGGCCAGTCCCTCGGGACCGCAGAGGAACACCGTCGCGTCGGCGTGCCACGGCGCCACCTCGGCGAGGTGGTCGGCGGTGAGATGACCGGCCGGGCTCCCCGGGGTCTGCTCGGACGGGTCAACACCGGCGGTGGGGACCACCCGGACGTCGACCCCGGCACGCGAGAGCTCGCGGATCCGGTCGCGGAACGGCACATCCTCGACCCGGCGGGCGTAGTGGAGCCAGGCGACCCGGCCCGCGGCCCCGTCACCACAGTGCCCCTCCCCGGCGAGGGTGGACGCGATGGAGAGCATGGGGGTGATCCCGCTGCCTCCACTGACCAGGAGCACGTCGGCGGGACGGTCCCGGGGCAGCGCGGCCTCCCCGACCGGGCTCCCGAGGAGTAGCCGCATCCCGGCGGCCGCCTCGGACCACAGGTGCTCGGAGACGACGCCCCCCGGATGCCGGCGGACGGCGATCGTCGCCAGGCCGTCCGAGCGGGACGCCGAGTCGATGGGGGAGTAGTGACGGCGGTGGACGACACCGTCGATCACCACGCCGATCTCGAGAGCCGCACCGGGTGCGGGCCGTGAGACACCCGCCGGGAGGCGGAGGGTGAGGACGGTGACGTCGGCCACGGGCCGGTCGACGGTCACGACGGTGGCGCCCGTGGGGTCGTCGGACCAGGTCACGCCCAGTGAGCGGACGTAGTGCTCCACCGGATGCGGGGTGAGCAGGGTGCGGGTGATCCCGCGGGAGAAGAGTCGGCTGATGGTCGGGGCGGTCATGAGGACCTCCGGAAGGTGTGGGTCGGTGTGGTCGGCGCCGTCGGACGCGGCCTTCTTCCGTACTGTGCGCTCGTCGTCCGATAGGGGTGAGGTCGCACTACGGGGGCGTATCCGCCCGGTTCGACCACCGGACGAGTTTGAGTGTACATACGTTCTCTGAAATGAGAAGGGCCTGTCTTTGTATGCTGGGTCACAACCCCAGCCGGGGTCCCCCACATGCGGAAACGCTCCTCGAGCGATAGCATCGCGGGCGTGGCGACACCAGGAACCCGGGCCGAGCAGAAGCGGAACACTCGTGCACTCATCGTTGCCGCGGGCCGGAACGCCGTGGCCACCCGGGGCTTCTCCGGGCTCGCGGTACGAGAACTCGCTCGCGAGGCGGGCATCGTCCCCACCGCGTTCTACCGGCACTTCGAGTCGGTGGGCGCCCTGGCCTCCGAACTCGCCGCGGGTGCGGCCGAGACGCTCGGTGCACTCGTCGACGACCTGGTCACCGACCCGGCATCGGACCCCGCCGTCGCGTGGCCCGTGCGGGCCGCTGACGCAGCCGTCCGGGACCCGCAGACCTGGTCGGTGCTCGCCCGTGGTCTCGTGGACACCGCCCACGCCGATCACCGGGTGCTCTCGGCGGCCGTCGACACCGCACGCCGCAGGCTGGGGATCGCCCTGGGCCGGCTCGACACGCTCTCCGGAGCGGACAGTGCCGCTGTCGACGTCGCGGCCGACCTCGTCGTCGTCGTCCTCCTACGGCTCCTCGTGGAGGTGGCGGTGGGCTACGACGCCCGTGCGGCGATCGAGAACTGCACCGGCCGCCTGAGGGTGATCCTCGCCGGGGCCGGCACGGTCTCCTGACACGTGTGCCGCGCCGCCGGGGTCCGTCATGGGTCGCTCAGCGGCGCGACCGCACGGTCAGCACCGCACCGACCACCACGACTAGTCCGGCGGCGCCCACGGCCAACCACGGGCCGTACCGTGAGATCACCGAACCGCCCGATCCGACCGGGTCGCGCCGGCCGACCTCCCCGACCACACCCAGGGGACCGGAGGCCAGCTTCTCGGTCTCCTCGTCCGCCCCGGTCGGCGATCCCGACCCCAGCAGCCCCACGGAGGCGTCGGTGGCGAACCCGGCGTCGAGGAGCATCCCCGCCTGCTGCCAGGGTGGGCTGGGGACACGCGTGCCGTCGAGCAGCACCACCGCCAGGCGCCGACCGTCCCGCTCGGCCGCACCGATGAAGGTGTGCCGGGCGTCGTCGGTGAATCCGGTCTTGCCGCCGATCGCGCCCGGATAGCCGTGGAGCAGCTGATTGTCGTTGGACAGGACGAACCCGGGGTTGACCAGGGTTCCGTCCGGGCGGACGGTCGGGCCGGTGTGGGCGGGCGCCGATTCGGGATCCGGGGCGCCCGCACCCTCGCCCGCGGGATATCCGGGGAACCCGGACAGCCGCGTGCCCACGATGCGGGCGAAATCGGGGCGGCTCATGGCGTCGCGGAAGATCAGCGACATGTCATGAGCCGACGACATCATCCCGGGCCCGTCCAGGCCGTTCACGGTGGCGGCGTGGGTGCTCACCGCCCCGATGTCGGCGGCGTGGCTGTTCATCGCCTCCACCGTGGCCTCGAGCCCTCCCATCCGGTGCGCGAGGACGACGGCGGCGTCGTTGCCCGAGGACATGAGGAGGCCGCGGACCAACTCGTCGACCGAGTAGGCCCCACCTGCGCCCACACCCACCAGGCTGCCCTCCGCGCCTTCGAGATCCGCGTCGGTGACCTCGATGACGCGGTCCGGCTCCAGGCGGTCCAGCGTGACCGAGGCGAGCAGTGTCTTGATCAGACTCGCGGGCCGGTAGCGGCCGTGCGGATCGCGGGTGGCCACCACGTCGCCCGTGTCCAGGTCCGAGATTATCCAGGCGCTGGCGGTGACGTCGCGGGGCATCTGGAACCCGTCCGGCGCGACGAGACCGCAGCTGTCCAGCGCTTCGCCGCCCGCGATGAACCCGGGCACCGGGGGAGGGGTGGGCGAGGTCTGGCCGGGTAGCGGGACCTCGGACTCGTCGACGGGCGCGGGCGGGGTGGTGCGGTACGGGCACCCCGTGATGTCCCGCGGGGTGTCGAAGTACTCGGGCGAGGTCGTCGACGGCAGGACGGCGGCCGGCGGCGCCTCGGTGAGCGCGGGTCCGGGTGCGGGCTCGACGGCCGTAGCGGGGCCTGTGCAGATCAGCGGCGCCGCTCCCACGATCGCGGCCGCGACTAGGCCGATCACTCTGTGTGCCGGGCCTCGGCGTGTGCGGGTCACGGGTCCCGAGTCTACGTCCGGGCCCGGCTGTCCCCGCCCGGACCCGCCCGGGCGGGCCCGGGGTGAGTGCCCCAGCGCGCTCCGGATTTCCGACCGGCAGGCGCGCGAGCGGATGGACGCCTCCACCACAGCCGCGCTCGTGCCTGAACTCCCGCCGTCACTTTGGTACACGCGGGAGTGCATCGCCAGGAGCGGCTGGCGCAGCGCCGGGTGGGCTGGCGCCGGGCGGGGAGGAGGCGGCTGGCGCCGGGTGGGCAGGAGCGGCTGGTGCCGTGTGGGCAGGCGCGGGAGCGGATGCCGGCGAGGTGCGCGCCCGGCCGACACGTCACAGAAACGCCGGCGGGGCCGCACCCCCCCCCGGCAGTGGAGAGGTGCGGCCCCGCTCGAGGCGAGACGCCGGTGGGTCAGCGCGCGAACAGCAGAGCGCGCTTGACCTCCTGGATCGCCTGGGTCACCTGGATGCCGCGGGGGCACGCGTCGGTGCAGTTGAAGGTGGTGCGGCAGCGCCACACGCCCTCGGCGTCGTTGAGGATCTCCAGGCGCTCGGCGGCGCCCTCGTCACGCGAGTCGAAGATGAAGCGGTGCGCGTTGACGATCGCCGCCGGCCCGAAGTACGACCCGTCGGCCCAGAAGACCGGGCACGAGCTGGTACAGCACGCACAGAGGATGCACTTGGTGGTGTCGTCGAAGCGGGCCCGGTCCGTGGGGGACTGGATGCGCTCGGCCGACGGATGGTTTCCGGACGTGATGAGGTACGGCATGACGTCACGGAACGACTTGAAGAACGGCTCCATGTCGACGTACAGGTCCTTCTCCACCGGGAGCCCACGGATCGGGGCGATGGTGATGGTGATGGGCTTGCCGTCCTTGGGGAGCAGGTCCTTCATGAGGACCTTGCACGCCAGGCGGTTGACGCCGTTGATCAGCATGGCGTCGGAGCCGCAGATGCCGTGCGCGCACGACCGCCGGAACGCCAGCGACCCGTCGATGTAGTTCTTGACGTACATCAGCAGGTTGAGCAGGCGGTCCGTCGGCAGGGACGGGACCTCGTACTCCTTCCAGCCCGCCGAGTCCGGATCCTCCGGGTTGAACCGGGCGATCTTGAGCGTGACCATGGTCGAGCCGGGCGGCACGGGACGCTTGGGGTCCTTGCCATCGGTGGCTTTGGCGGTGTCGACTGCGGTGGTCATCAGTACTTACGCTCCATCGGCTCGTAGCGGGTCTGCACAACCGGCTTCCAGTCCAGCCGGATCTCGGCGAGGAGGTCGAGGCCGTCCTCCTTGTACGCCATCGTGTGCTTCATGTAGGTGGCGTCGTCGCGGTCCGGGAAGTCCTCGCGGGAGTGGCCTCCGCGGGACTCCTTGCGGTTGAGGGCACCCACGACGGTGACCTCCGCCAGCTCCAGGAGGAAGCCCAGCTCGACGGCCTCCAGGAGTTCGGTGTTGAAGCGCTTGCCCTTGTCGCTCACGGTGACGTCGGCGTAGCGCTTCTTGAGGGCGCGGAGCTCCTCGCGGGCCTCGGTGAGCGACTGCTCGGTGCGGAACACCGACGCCTTGTCGTCCATCATGGCCTGCATCTCGCTGCGGATGTCTGCGGCGTTCTCCTGGCCGTGGGGGGCCAGCATGCGCTCCATCCAGTCGCGCACCATCTTCTCCGGCTCTTCGGGGAGCTCGACGAAGTCATGGCCCGCAGCGTACTCCGCGGCGGCGATACCGGCGCGGCGCCCGAAGACGTTGATGTCGAGCAGCGAGTTGGTGCCCAGGCGGTTGGATCCGTGCACCGAGACGCAGGCGCACTCACCGGCCGCGTAGAGGCCGGGGACCACGTCGTCGTTGGTGCGCAGCACCTCGCCCCGGATGTTGGTGGGGATGCCGCCCATGACGTAGTGACAGGTCGGGAACACCGGCACGAGCTCGGTCACCGGGTCGACACCCAGGTAGGTCCGCGAGAACTCGGTGATGTCGGGCAGCTTCTCCTCGAGCACGTCCGCGCCGAGGTGGGTCACGTCGATGTAGACGTAGTCCTTCTCGGGGCCGGCGCCGCGGCCCTCGCGGACCTCGAGGACCATCGAGCGGGCGACGATGTCACGCGGCGCGAGGTCCTTGATGGTGGGGGCGTAGCGCTCCATGAAGCGCTCGCCGTCGGCGTTGCGCAGGATGCCGCCCTCGCCACGGACCGCCTCGGAGATGAGGATGCCCAGGCCGGCGAGGCCCGTCGGGTGGAACTGGTGGAATTCCATGTCCTCCAGCGGCAGGCCCTTGCGGAAGACCACGGCCATGCCGTCACCGGTGAGGGTGTGGGCGTTGGAGGTGGTCTTGTACATCCGGCCCGAGCCACCGGTCGCGAAGACCGTGGCCTTGGAATGGAAGACGTGCAGGTCACCGGAGGCGAGCTCGTAGGCGACGCAACCGGTGGAAACGGGGCCCTCCGGGGTCTCCGACAGGCACAGGTCGAGGACGTAGAACTCGTTGAAGAACTCGACGTCGTGCTTGATGCAGTTCTGGTACAGCGTCTGCAGGATCATGTGACCCGTGCGGTCGGCGGCGTAGCAGGCCCGACGCACGGGCGCCTTGCCGTGGTCGCGGGTGTGGCCGCCGAATCGACGTTGGTCGATCTTGCCCTCGGGGGTGCGGTTGAACGGCAGGCCCATGTTCTCCAGGTCGATGACCGCGGTGATGGCCTCCTTGGCCATGATCTCCGCGGCGTCCTGGTCGACGAGGTAGTCGCCGCCCTTGACCGTGTCGAACGTGTGCCACTCCCAGTTGTCCTCCTCGACGTTCGCGAGGGCGGCGCACATGCCGCCCTGGGCGGCGCCGGTGTGGGAGCGGGTGGGGTAGAGCTTGGTGAGGACAGCGGTGCGGGTTCGCGGGCCCGCCTCGATGGCCGCGCGCATGCCTGCGCCGCCGGCGCCGACGATCACGACGTCGTACTGGTGCTGGTGGACCTGACGATCGGTCATTGGATTCTCAGTGCTCGCTTTCGAAGTGTGGTGGTCCGCAGGCGTCTATCAGACGTCGTAGGCGAGGCCGAAGATGGCGTAGGTGCCCAGGACCAGGACCAGGACGGTCGCGGCGACGAGGATCGCGTTGAGCCAGAACCGGGTCGAGTCCTTGCGCGAGTAGTCCGCGATGACGGTACGGACGCCGTTGGCGCCGTGGAGTTGGGCGAGCCAGAGCATCAACAGGTCCCACGTGGCCCAGAACGGGCTCTGCCAGCGGTCCGCGACGTAGGCCCAGTCGATGCGGTGGACACCCTCGTCGATCATGAGGCCGACGGTGAGGTGGCCGATCGTGAGGATGACCAGCGCGACGCCCGAGGCGCGCATGAAGATCCACGCGGAGCGCTCGAAGTTGCCGCGGGAGCGCAGGCGCGGGGAGCGCGGCTGGGCGAGCGAGGCGGGGCGATCGTACGACGTCTGGAGAACAGGTGCGTCTGCCATGGTGATCGTTCTCCTTAGAGGTGCTGGAAGAGAAGGAAGAGGAGGCGGGCGGTGGCCGCGGCGAAGACCACGACCCAGATCGCCAGGACCGCCCAGAGCATCTGACGCTGGTACCTCGCGCCCTTGGACCAGAAGTCCACGGCGACGATGCGCAGCCCGTTGAGCGCGTGGAAGAGCACCAACGCGACGAGGCCGATCTCCATGAGCCCGACGATCGGGGTCTTGTACGTGTCGATGACCGCGTTGTAGGACTCCGGGCTCACCGTGACGAGCGCGGTGTCGAGCACGTGCACGAAGAGGAAGAAGAAGATCGCTACGCCGGAGATGCGGTGCGCGACCCACGACCACATCCCCGGGTCACCCTTGTAGACGCTGATCTTCTTTTTGGGGGCCGGACGCGCCGGCGCCTGCGCAGTACTCATGGGCTTGTGGTGCCTCCGAATCGTCTGGGCGTGGTGCCATCGGCGCGCGTTCCTGCCCGAGAGCACAGCGGGCGCCTACTAGGACTTTAGACCTGAGATCACACTGATGAGAAGCAGGGTGGGTACGGTGGTTCGAGCGGGTAATGCCTGTTAGGCGACCCTAAACAATGTTACCGGGGGGTAAGTCAGGGTGTCGCCGGGTGAATCCGCAGCACAACGCGACGTGGTGGACGACGAACTCCACGCGGCGGCGCTGACCGTCGCCCGCAACGCCTATCGGCCGTACTCGGGACTGGGGGTGGGGGCCGCCGCGACGGCGTCGGATCCCGGTGGTGGCGGGTCGCGGATCGTGACCGGGTGCAACGTCGAGAACGCCTCCTATGGGCTCACCCTCTGCGCGGAGTGCTCCCTCGTGTCCGACCTGCACCGCACGGGCGGCGGGCGGCTGCTCGAGCTCGTCGTCGTCACCGACACCGGTGACCCCCTGGCTCCGTGCGGGCGGTGCCGGCAACTGCTCCACGAGCACGGCGGGCCGGGTCTGGTGGTCCACACCGCCCGCGGTGTCGTGCGCCTCGACGAGCTGCTGCCGGACGCCTTCGGTCCGGGGGACCTGGGATGAGCCGCTCGGTCGACGCCGTCCGGATCATCGAGTCCAAGCGGGACGGGAACGAGCTCGACGACGACGAGATCGACTGGATCGTCGACGGCTACACCCGCGGTCGGGTGTCGCCCGAGCAGATGTCGGCGTTGGCGATGGCGATCTACTTCCGGGGCATGACCGACCGGGAGATCGCCCGCTGGACGGCCGCGATGGTGGCCTCCGGTACGCGGCTCGATCTGTCCGACCTGACCCGGTCCGGCCGGCCCGTGCCCACCGTGGACAAGCACTCCACCGGTGGGGTGGGTGATTCCGTGACGCTGGTGCTGACCCCGCTGTTGGCCACCTGGGACCTGGCCGTGCCCCAGCTCTCCGGGCGCGGACTCGGCCACACCGGCGGCACCCTCGACAAGCTCGAGGCGATCCACGGCTGGCGCGCCGATCTCGACGCCGCCGACCGGCGCCGGATCCTCGAGCAGACCGGCGCCGTGATCTGCGCGGCCGGTGCCGACCTCGCGCCCGCCGACAGGGCCCTCTACGCGCTGCGGGACGTCACCGGGACCGTCCCCTCCATCCCCATGCTGGCGGCCTCGATCATGAGCAAGAAGATCGCAGAGGGCACCGGCGCGCTGGTCCTGGACGTCAAATGCGGGTCCGGGGCCTTCCTGCCGGGTCGCGCCGACGCCGAGGAGCTGGCCCGGGTGATGGTGGCGATCGGTACGGCGGCCGGGGTCCGGACCAGCGCACTGGTGACCGCCAACCACACCCCGCTGGGCCGGGCGGTGGGCAACTCCCTGGAGGTGGCCGAGTGCGTCGAGATCCTCGCCGGTGGCGGGCCGCCCGACATGATCGCGCTCACCTGCTCCCTGGCGCGGGAGGCCCTGGACGCCGTGGGGATCGACGGCGACCCCCGCGACCGCCTGACAGACGGGCGTGCGATGGACTCCTATCGCGCGATGATCACCGCACAGGGAGGCGATCCCGACGCCCCGCTGCCGGTGGCACGGCACACCCGGGAGGTGCGGGCCCGGGCGGCGGGGGAGGTGACCCTGGACGCGCTGGGCGTGGGCCGCGCGTCGTGGTTGGCGGGCGCCGGACGTACCCGGCCGGGCGAGGCGGTCGATCCCACCGCCGGGGTGCTGCTGCACCGCGTCGAGGGCGACGTGGTCCGGGAGGGCGAGGTCGTCGCGACAGTCCACGCGGGGGACCCGGAGCGCCTGCCCGCAGCGCTCTCCGAGCTCGAGGGCGCGGTGGGGACCGGGGGGCCGGGCACGTCTCGGGGACCGGCCGGGACCGTGTTGGGGCGACTACGCGGCTGGTGAGGGCCCCCGCGGGCCCCCGCCCCTCAGCAGGCCGACGGTCGGAGGGCCGGGCCCCGCTGCCTCACTCGAGGTCGGGGGTGATCAGCAGGCGTTCGACGTCGTCGACCAGGTCGCGCCACTCGCCGGCCTCGTCGTCGAACGGCGCGCTCGGCTCGAGGAGCTTGGCATCGCCCGGGTTGAGGACGTAGTGCAGGAATCGACGCAGTGAGGAACCGCGGCCGGTCACTGCCGCCTCGAGGTCCGAGTCACCCACGTAGTTCGCGAGGTCCGTGACCAGCTCCACCGCCAGTCCCAGCTGCTCGGAGTCGACCATCCCGGGGCCGACCTCGATATCGCGGTCGATGCCCGCGAACACGTAGGCGTTGTCGTCGGTGACGTGGACGTCGAGGCTGCCGTCGGTCGCGGCGATCTTGACGCGTTCGTAGGTCGCCACACGGCTGAGCGTCTCGTCGTCGTTGTCCGCCAGGTACCGGGACATCCCGCGGGCGCTGGTGAACACGTACACCTGGTCGCCGTCACCCAGGAACACCGGCCGGTCGCCCAGGTAGCAACGCAGGCTCAGGAACTCCTGATCGGGAAAGACGATCCTGATGGGGTCGATGCCGACGGTCTCCCAGAGTGACCCCTCCGGGTATCCGGTGGCAGCGGCCTCGACCTCGGGTTCGGGCTCCGGGAGCGCGGCCTCGGCGGCCTCCAGATCCGTGCGGGCGCGCTCGATCTCGGCGTCCGCGATCTCAGGCGTGGTCATGACTCCCTGGATCGCGTCGAGCACCTCGTCCCAGCCCTTCGCGACGGTCTTGCGGATGGACTTCCATAGCTTCAGGCCGTCCCGCCCGTAGAACTCGTCCATCCCGCGGGTGACGGCGGCGAGGATCGGGTTGCCGTTGAAGAACTTGGTGACGGTGTCCAACTCGCACACCTCGCCGATCGACCGCGCGATGGCGAAGGACTGATCGATCTCGTCGACCGACGCCTCCGTGGGGTTGTCGCCGAGGAGCTCGAGCACGCCCACGAGGTCGTAGCAGTTGTCGTCCACGGCGCGGAACTCCAGGACGTCGGAGCGGGCGAACTCGGTCCAGGACGGGTGATCCTGGAGGTCGTGCGGGGCGCCGCTCCGGACCAGGGCCAGGAGTCCGGCCGTCGAGTCGAACGCGTAGAGGTCCTCGTCCAGACCCAGGAACGCCTCCCAGTCGTCGTTGTCCTCCCGCCAACTGGGTGCCCAGAGGGTAGTGACGTCTCCCTCAGGGAGACCGAGCTCGATCGGGACTATGTCCTTGGCCATGCGGGTCAGCATATCCACGGCCGGTCAGCCTCTGCCACGGCCCGCCGCCGGGGCCTCCACGAAGTCGTGCACCGCACCCTCGGCGGCCTGCCTGCGGCCGCTCATCGCCAGGGAGACCGACCCCGAGACCAGCTCGGCGCGGCGGGCGTTGGCCTGCTCGACCGCGCTGGAGGTGGCGTCGAGGATGGCGGACGCCACCACCTCGCAGCCGTGCCTGCGCAGTCCGGGGGCCAGCACGAGGTCGATCACCGTACCGCCGGAGTCGGCGGTGGCGGTGGCGAGCTGATCCGGGCTCGAGGCCACCACCCGGAGGGTCTCCAGCTGGTCGTGGGCCGACTCCCACTCGGACGCGATCCCACGCAGTCGGTCCAGGAACGCCTCGACGTCCACCCCGGCGCTCACCTCGTCCCGCCGTCGCGGGTGGGGTCGTCCAGCAGCGGGTCGTCCCATTCCTGCCCGTCCCACTCCTGCTCGGCCCACCGGTCGAGGAGCTCACGGGCCTCGCCCGCAGCTGCGGTCAGGGCGCGCAGGACCACCCGCGCGACGTCGGCGGGGGTGCGGTCGAGGAGTTCGGCCGGCAGGGCCAGGCCCACAGGCACGCCGTCGGTACCGACCTCGGCGACGACTCCCGTCATCGGGTCGGTGTGGCGGCAGGTCTCGGACGTCATCCGCCTGTCGGGCGGTAGAACCCGTGGAAGGACATGCCGATATTGTCCGTGCGCAGGCCCGATACCGCTACGGGGTCCCCGGCCTCGACGAGCTGGCCGTTGCCGATGTACATCGCCACGTGGCCGTCCCAGACCGCCAGATCCCCCGGCATGAGGTCCGACTGCGACACCTGCACGCCCACGTCCTGCTCCTGTGCCAACCGCGGGATCTCCACCCCGGCGTCCCGATAGGCCCACTGGGTCAGGCCGCTGCAGTCCAACCCCTGGTCGGGCGTGGTGCCGCCCCACACATAGGGGACGCCCTGCTGACTGAGCGCGTTGCGCACGGCGCCGGCGGCCTGCTCGTTGGGGGCGCTGGCCACCGACCCGTCGGGCAGCACCACCTCGACGCCGCCGCCGACGACCCCCGATCCGTCCCCGGAGGCCACTCCCGCCGACTCCGCGACGCCCACGTCCGTGCTGCTCGCGGCGCCGCCGGACGCCCCGGACGCGTCCGGGGCCACGACCCCCGCCGGGGTCGCCGAACCCGACCCGGAACCGGTGTGGGCGACGGTCGAGGCGGTGATCGCGCCGCCGGTCCCCGAGTCCGTGATGGTCCCGGGCATCCGTGGGGCGTCCGGGATGCCCGCCGCGATGGCTCGGAGCTCGGCCGTGGGGCCCGTGAGTTCGAGCTGGACGCGTTCGGCCACCTGGATCCCGCGGGCCAGGTGTTCGGCGGCCAGACCGAGTAGCGCGGCCTGCCCCGGCGGGGTCATCAGAGCGGGTCCCAGGGCCGCGGCGCGGGCGATGAACTGCTGCACGATGCCGATCACCTCGATCGTGCCCCGGACCACGATGTCGGCAGCCACCGCGGTGACGCGCGCGATCTCGACCGCCGACTCGCCGAGTGCCCCCACCGTCCGCCCGATCTCCGCCACCGAGTGGGCGGCGCCCAGCGATGCCAGGGAGTCCCAGGACTCGGAGAGCAGTCGCTCGAGCGGGGGCCCCAGCCGCTGGGCCACCTCCAACCCGTCGCTGACCGGGCGCATGATGTCCCGGGCCGGTTCGGGGACGATCTCCTCGGCGGACAGCAGGTCGAGGATCTGCCGGATCGGCCCCGCATAGGCCAGCGCGTCGGCGATCATCCGTCCAACCCCGGCGTCCCGGTCACGCCGGTACCGGCTGCGCTGATCGCGGCGGCCCCCTCGGCGTCGGTCCCGGCGTAGACGCGGCCCGTCTCGAGGACGAGCTGCCCCGCCGCATCGGTGACCCGCGCCACCCCGGCGAGCACCCCCCGGTGCCGTTCGGTGGCCGAGAGCAGCGCGGACATGAAGTCGGCCCCCACCGGTCCGACGGCGGACGCCACCGTGCCGAGGTCGAGTGAGTCCACCGCCCCGAGCGCACCGCCCAGGGCGTCGGCCAGCGTCGTCAGTCCCGCACCCAGCTCCCGCATCCCGTCCACGTCGACGTCGATCGATCCGTCCACCATCGCCTCGCCCACCATCGCCTCGCCCCCCGTCGCCTCTTATCCCGTCACAGGGTTCGACGCGTCGGGGACGCACCACGGTTCCACCGGATCCGGGAAATGTCCGCTGTGGGATCCTGTCGGCATGGACATCAACGTCGTGGACCACCCGCTGGTCGGAGACCGGCTCCGCACGCTGCGGGACTCCGCCACCGACACCGCCGGTTTCCGGGCCGCGATGGACGCGCTCGGCACCATGCTCTGCTACGAGGCCTTCCGCTCCATCCCGACCACCGGGGTGCCCGTGACCACCCCCGTGGCCGAGACGACGGGAGTCGCGGTGGACGGCGTCCCGCTCGTGGTGCCGGTCCTCCGAGCGGGTCTGGGGCTGCTGGATCCGGCCACCCGACTGCTCCCGGGAGCGCAGGTCGGGTTCGTGGGCCTGGCGCGAGACGAGGAGACCCACCAACCGGTCTCCTACCTCTGCTCGCTGCCCGACGACCTGTCCGGTCGACACGTGGTGGTGTTGGACCCCATGCTCGCCACGGGCGGCTCGCTGGTGTCGACGCTCGAGACGCTGGCCGAGCGCGGAGCGACCGGGGTCACCGTGGTCTGCGTCCTGTGCGCACCGGAGGGGATCGAGGCGGTGCGGGCGTCGGGACTGGCCGCCGCGCTCGTCACCGCGACGATCGACGACAGGCTCGACGACGACGCCTTCATCGTCCCCGGGCTCGGTGACGCCGGGGACCGCCTCTTCGGCCCCCGCTGACCGCTCTCACCCGCGGTCGTCCCCGGTGGGGACGGTCGCCCCCGCGACGGCCCGGGACAGCCCGTCCAGTCGGTGGGCGGCGTCCGTGCGGTCGGTCCCCGACGGCCGCGCAGGCGTCCACGCCTCCACGTACGTCTTGAGCAGGGGTTCGGTACCGGACGGCCGGATCACCGCACGCGCGCCCGGGACCGTCACACGGAACCCGGCCGTCCCCTCCAACGGGGTCACTTCTCCCGTCGAGGCGAGCAGGTCGGCCGCCCGTCCCAGCGCCGCGGCGGGGTCGGAGCCGGCCACGAGCGACAGCGGGACGTTGCGCCGCAGGTGCGCACCGAACTCCCGGGCGAGCGCGTCGAGCCTCGCCTCCACGGGCGCACCGCCGGATCCGATCGTCGCGCACCACGCGCCGGCCGCGGAGATCCCGTCCTTGTCCGCCACCACCTCCGGCAGTACGCAGTGCCCGATCGCCTCCTCGTAGGCGTAGCGCAGCGGCTGCCCGGCCCGGACCAGCCACTTGAATCCCGTGAGCGTCTCCACGTGCCGCCCGCCGCGGGCCGGGACCAGCAGCGACGGCAGCCTGGACGACACGATCGTCGAGGCCACCACGGGAGCGTCGGGACCGCCGGTGGAACCGGGCAGCGGCGTGCGCAGCAGGTGATCGGCCAGCACCGCGCCCGTGTCGTCGCCGTCGAGCATCCGCCATCGTCCGCGCGGGTCGCGGTGGCCCACGGCGCACCGGTCCGCGTCCGGGTCCAGCGCGATCGCCACGTCGGCGTCGATCTCCGCGGCCAGCTCCAGGAGTCTCCGGGTGGTGGCGGGCCGTTCCGGGTTCGGTGAGGCGACGGAGGGGAAATCCGGGTCGGGGTCCGCCTGCCCGGGCACCATGTGGACGTCGTCGATCCCGATGCCCGCCAGCACCCGTCGACAGATCTCGCCCCCCACGCCGTGGACCGGGGTCAGGGCGACGCGCGGGGGCACGGCGGGCGTGGGCAGGCCGGACACGACGGAGTCCACGTAGTCGTCGACGAGTGTGGGGTCCACCCGCACCCCCGTGGCCCCGGCCGTTCCGGCGGCGACGCCCTCCCGCGCGGCGGAGCGCAGGTGCCGCTCGATGTGGGTGTCCGTCGGGGGCACGATCTGTGCGCCCCCTCGTCCGTAGACCTTGATGCCGTTGTCGGTGGCGGGGTTGTGGGAGGCGGTCACCATGAGGCCGGCCACCGCGCCGCGCGCCCGGACCGCCGCCGCGACGACCGGGGTGGGGACGGGGCCGGAGGGGACGACGACGACGAGGTCGTGCGCCGCCAGCACCGCAGCCGCGACCTCCACGAACCGGGCGGACCCGTGCCGGGCGTCGCCGCCCACCACGACGGTCGATCCGGCGGGCTCGCGCTCGCGCAGGTGGCGGGCCACGGCCGTGGCCACCAGGGCGACGGTCCCGGCGTTCATCTGATCGGGCCCCGGGCCGAGCGGTGCGCGGACCCCGGCAGTACCGAAGCTTAGGGTCACGGCATCCGCTCCCGGCCCGTCGCTCAGGCCCGTGCCACGGCGGGCACCAGTGCGCGCAGCGCCCCGGTGAGGCGACGGGACCCGGCGGCCCCCGCGGCCAGGACCTCGGCGTGGTCCAGCGGCTGCCCGGTCACGCCGGCGGCGAGGTTGGTCACGAGAGAGGCCGCGACCACCTGGAGCCCGAGACCCCGGGCGGCGACGGTCTCCGGGACCGTCGACATCCCCACCAGGTCCGCACCGAGTGTGCGCAGCATGCGGATCTCGGCGGGGGTCTCGTACTGCGGGCCGGGCATGGCCGCGTAGACGGCCTCGGCGGGCCGGGAACCGGAGACGGACTCCAGCGCGTCGGTGGCGATGCCGCGCAGGTGCGGCGAGTAGGCGTCCACGAGGTCGACGAAGGCGGGGCCGGTCAGCGGGGACCGACCCGTCAGGTTGAGGTGGTCGGAGATCAGGACCAGGTCGCCGACGGCGAGGTCGGACCGCAACCCGCCGGCGGCGTTGGTGAGCACCAGCACGTGGGCCCCGGCGGCGGCCGCGACGTGGGCGGGGTGCACCACCGGCTCGGTGCCCAGGCCCTCGTAGAGATGGGTGCGGCCGGCCACCGACAGCAGCGGCACGCCGTCGACAAGACAGCTGGTGACGGTCCCGCGGTGGCCGGTGGCGGTGGGGACGGCGAAGCCGGGGAGGTCCGCTGCGGAGAACGTCACCGCGGTACCTGGGTCGGCGAGCCCGGCCACGACCTCGGACCAGCCCGATCCCAGGACCAGGGCCACCTGGTGGTGGGCGCGGCCGCTCAGGCGCGCGATCTGTTCGGCGGCCGCGCGGGCTCCGGGAGTGGGGGAGAGCAGTGGGGCCACGGTCAGGCGCCCGGGCCCACGTTGCGGGACTCACGGGTGCGCAGTTGGCGGACGTACGGGTCCGGGGCGCCCGCACACTCGGCGGCGTCGGCCAGCAGGCCGAGGTAGCGCGCCGACGGCAGGCCGCCCTCGAAGGCGTCCATGACGTACAGCCAGACCAGTTCCGTGTCCTCGCCCCCCTCGGGCGGGGAGGTGGTGACGGCGAACTCGGACTCCTGGGCGCCGACCGGGGGCCCCGGGGGTACCGTGGGGCGCCGCTGCACGCGCACCCGGATCTTGCGGGCCGGGATCGAATCGGTGCCCTCCCAGCGGTCGAGGGCGCGGGCGTCCTCGTCCGGCACGTCGTAGAGCACCACGAACACCCTCGAATCGGGGTCCTCGACCACGGTGGCCACGGCGCCCTCCCAGGTGGGGTCTTCGCCCGCGAAGGTCAGGCGCCAGCCCTCCAGCCAGCCGGTTCCGGCGAACGGGGAGTGCGGCGCGCGGGTGGTCATCTGCTCGGGATGCATGTTGGTCCCGTACGCGGCGTAGAGAGGCACGACGAACAGAGTAGTCCCTCCGCCGGGTGTGGCCCCGGCGTCCTCCGGCCGGGCACCGCCGGTTCGACTACCGTGTACGGCGGACGCGGCGCGGTGCACCACAGTGGATCGCGGCGCCCGGCCCCGACCCCGTGACCCGTGGAGGACCACCTGTGACCCAGCGCATCATCATCATCGGCGGCGGACCCGCCGGTTACGAGGCCGCGCTGGTGGCCGCGCAGTACGGTGCGGACGTCACGGTCGTGGACGCCGAGGGGATCGGCGGCAACTGTGTGCTGACCGACTGCGTACCGTCCAAGACGTTCATCGCCACGACGGGAGTGCGCACCGACATGCGTCGCGCGGAGGAGATGGGTGTCGAGATGCACTTCGACCCCACCGCGTACCGACTCGGCCAGGTCAACGGCCGGGTCAAGTCGCTGGCCCGCGCCCAGTCCGCCGACATCCGGTCGCAGCTCCAACGCGAGGGCGTGCGCCTGTTGTCGGGGACCGCACGCCTGCACGACTCCCAGCCGGGCATGGCCTCGCACCGCGTGCACGTCTCCCTGGACAGCGGGCAGGAGAAGATCCTCGACGCGGACGTGGTGCTGGTCGCCACCGGGTCCAACCCGCGCATCCTCTCCGGCGCGGAGCCGGACGGCGAGCGGATCCTGACCTGGCGCCAGCTCTACGACCTCACCGAGCTCCCCTCCCACCTGGTGGTCGTGGGGTCCGGTGTGACCGGTGCCGAGTTCGTCTCCGCCTTCACCGAGATGGGTGTGAAGGTCACGATGGTCTCCAGCCGGGACCGCGTGCTCCCGCACGAGGACGCCGACGCGGCCCTGGTGCTGGAGGAAGCGCTCAGCGAGCGGGGCGTCGCGCTGGTCAAGCACGCCCGGGCGGACGCGGTCGAGCACCACGAGGACGGCATCATCGTCCGCCTGGGCGACGGTCGTACGGTCACGGGTTCGCACGCCCTGATGTGCGTGGGCTCGATCCCCAACACCGGCGACCTCGGGCTGGAGAGTGCGGGCATCGAGGTCCAGCGCAGCGGCCACATCAAGGTGGACCGCGTCTCGCGGACCACCGCCGCGGGCATCTACGCCGCCGGGGACTGCACCGACCTGTTCCCGCTCGCCTCCGTCGCGGCGATGCAGGGCCGGATCGCCATGTACCACGCGCTGGGTGAGGGGGTCAGCCCCATCAAGCTCCGCACCGTGGCCTCGGCGGTGTTCACCCGACCCGAGATCGCCACCGTCGGCATCTCCCACGCTCAGATCGAGAGCGGGGAGGTCCCCGCCCGCGTCGAGGTGTTCCCGCTCGCCGGCAATCCGCGCGCCAAGATGCGCAGCCTGCGCCGAGGGTTCGTCAAGCTGTTCTGCCGCCCCGCCTCGGGAGTGGTGATCGGTGGGGTGATCGTGGCGCCCACCGCCTCCGAGCTCATCCTGCCGGTGTCGGTGGCCGTGCGTAACCAGCTCACCGTGGGCGACCTCGCAGGGTCGTTCTCCGTGTACCCCTCGATGACCGGGTCGATCACCGAGGCCGCCCGTCAGCTCATGCGGCACGACGACCTCGACTGATACCGCGCGCGACCCACCGGTGTGAAACCGGGCCTTAGATTAGGCTAAGCTCACGCACGGTGTCCGTGCCGTGGCACCGGGACCGTGAGGAGAAACCGTGATGATGCGACGCCGTCTTACCGCGATCGCCGCAGCCGGTTCGCTCGTGGTGGGGCTTGCGGCCTGCACCACGGACGACAGTGCCGGCGACTCTGACGCACTGGTGGTCTATTCGGGACGCAGCGAGAATCTCGTCGGCCCACTGTTCGCGCAGATCGAGGAGTCCACCGGCCTGGACCTCGAGGTGCGCTACTCCAGCACCCCCGAGATGGCTGCGCAGATCGCCGAGGAGGGCCAGGCCAGCCCGGCCGACGTCTTCTTCTCCCAGGACGCCGGGGCGCTCGGCGCCCTGTCCAAGGAGGGCCTCCTCGCCCCACTCGACGACGCGACGGTCGAGGCTGTCCCCGCCGAGTACCGCGCGACCGACGGGACCTGGGTCGCGACGAGTCTGCGCGCCCGCGTGCTGGTCTACGACTCCGAGAAGCTCGAGGAGTCCGAGGTCCCCGACACCATCGACGCACTCACCGACCCCGAATGGCGGGGCAGGCTCGGCTACGCCCCGACCAACGCCTCCTTCCAGTCGTTCGTCACCGGATTGCGGGTCGACCGGGGGGACGAGGCCGCTGAGCAGTGGCTCCGAGACTTCCTGGCGAACGAGCCGAAAACCTACGACAACAACCTGGCGCTCCTCGACGCCACCGACAACGGTGACGTGGAGCTCGGTCTCACCAATCACTACTATTGGTACAACACCGCCCAGGAGAAGGGTGCGGAGAACATGCGGGCGCGCGTCCACTACCTGGAGAAGGGCGATCCCGGAGCGCTGGTCAACGTGGCCGGTGTCGGCGTGTTGGCCTCCACGGACCGACCCGAGGACGCTCGGCGCGTGGTGGAGGAACTCCTCAGTGAGCAGGCCCAGCTCTTCTTCCTCGAGGAGGACAGTGAGTACCCGGTGGTGCCCGGCATCACCTCGGACGCCGTCGGGCTGCCCCCCTTCGAGACGCTCGGAGGCCCGGACATCGACCTGGGGGACCTCGACGGACTCGAGGAGACCCAACAGATGCTCACTCGCGTGGGCATGATCTGACGGAACCGTCATAGGCGTCCGTTCCCGGCTGCGTGGCGGCCGCCCCGTCCTCGGGGTGGCCGCAATTCTCGCGTGCTCCGCAGCCCTTATCCCGTTGGTCTACCTGGTCATCCGGGCGGGCGAGCGAGGACTCGCGTACGCGCTCGAGGTGGTCCTGTCCGGCCGGTCGGCCGAACTGTTGGTCAACACCGTGGTGCTGGTCGTCCTGGTCACGGCGGCGAGCGTGGTGGTGGGTGTCGCTCTCGCGTGGCTGACCGTGCGGACGGATCTGCCCGGGGCCCCGGTGGTCGGCGCGCTGCTCTGCGTTCCGCTCGCCATGCCCTCCTACGTCCTCGGGTATCTGTGGGTCGCCGATTTCCCCCAGGTCACGGGACTGCCGGGATCGGCCATCGTGCTGACGATCTCCTGCTACCCGTACGTCTTCCTCCCCGCCGCCGCGGCGCTGCGAACCGTGGACCCGGGCCTCGAGGAGGTGGCCCGGACCCTGGGACGCGGATCGGTCAGGGCGGTGTTCGGGGTGACGCTGCGTCAGATCCGGCCCGCCGTCGCCGCCGGGGCGCTCCTCGTGGCGCTGTACACCCTCTCCGACTTCGGCGCCGTGGCCTTGCTCCGGTACGACGCGTTCACGGTCGGCATCTACCACAGCTACCGCGCCTCGTTCGACAGGGTTCCCGCCGCGGTCCTGGCCTGCGTGCTGATCGTGGTGGCGCTCGTGGTGATGGCGGGCGAGCGGCGAGCGCGCCGGGGAGAGGTGGCCAGGGTCGGCGCGGGAGTGGACTCCCTTCCCGACCGTCTCCCGCTCGGGCGACTGCGGCCGCTCGCCTTGGCGGTGGTCGGCCTCGTCCTGGCCGGTGGCGTGCTCGCCCCGCTCGTCGGGTTGGTCCGCTGGGTACGGGCCGCCGCGGAGGTCGACGTGGCGTGGGCCCCGGTGTTCGCCGCTGCGGCCGCCACCGCGGGGGTTTCCGGCGTCGCAGCGCTCGTGACGATCGTGTTGGCGCTGCCCATCGGCATCCTCGCGGCCCGGTCGACCGGCCCGGTCGCCCGGACGACCGAGGCGGTGGCCCAGATCGGGTTCGCGTTGCCCGGGATCACGGTCGGACTGGCCGTGGTGTTCGTGGGGATCCGTCTGGTCCCCGGCCTCTACCAGCAGGTCCCGATGCTCGTGTTCGGGTACGTCGTGCTGTTCCTCCCGCTCGCCGTGGGTGTGGTCCGGTCGGCGGTCGACGCGATCCCCACTGCCCTCGAGGACGCTTCCGGCGCCCTGGGGTCCGGGCGTCTCCGGACCTTCGCCCGCGTCGTCGCCCCGCTCGCGATGCCGGGCGTCCTCGCCGGGGGATGCCTGGTGTTCCTCAGTGTGGCCAAGGAACTGCCGGCCACGCTCCTCCTGCGCCCGACCGGCACCGACACCCTGGCGTCGGCCATGTGGGCGAACACCGAGGTGGCGGCGTACTCCCAGGCGGCGCCGTACGCCGCGATGCTCGTGGCCGTCGCGGTGATCCCCGCGGCCGTACTCGGCAGGTCGTTCGGGTGGGGCGCCGGTGGGTCCGGGCGCGGGGTACCGGCCAGGACCGCGATCTCGGCACGCTCGGAGAAGACGGGGGCGGGAGCCACATGACCGCGAGGCAACGCACCGGTGGGGTGCTCGAACTCCGAGGAGTGACCGGCGGATACGGGGGCCGCACGGTCGTCCGGGACCTCGATCTGCGGGTGGGGTCCGGGGAGTTGCTGGCCGTGCTCGGGGCCTCCGGGTCGGGCAAGACGACCGTGCTGCGCATGATCGCCGGTCTCCACCCCGTCACCGCGGGCCGCATCCTGGTGGACGACCGGCGCGTGGACACACTGCCCGCCCAACACCGGGGGGTCGGACTCGTCCCACAACAGGGGGCGCTCTTCCCGCACCTGAGCGTCGCGAGGAACGTCGGGTTCGGTCTCGTCCCGGTCGCTCCGGTGGCGCGGTGGCGCGGTCGCGGCGAGCGGGCGGCCCGTGTCCGGGAGGTCCTCGAGCTGGTCGGGCTGGCGGACCGCGCCGACGACCGTCCGTCGCGGCTCTCGGGCGGACAGCAGCAGAGGGTCGCGCTCGCTCGTGCGCTCGCTCCGGGATCAGGACTCGTCCTGCTCGACGAACCGTTCAGCGCGCTCGACGCCGCACTCCGGGGGCGCGTCCGCGCCGAGGTCGCGGCGTTGCTGGCCGAGTCCGGTGCCACGTCCGTCCTCGTCACCCATGACCGGTCGGAGGCGTTGGCCACCGCGGATCGTGTCGCGGTGCTCATCGACGGCCGTCTCGCCCAGGTCGACACCCCCGAGCGGCTCTACCTCCATCCGGTGAGCCGCGAGGTCGCCCGGTTGTCCGGCGACGTGGTGCTGCTCCCGGCCACCGCGGACGGGGAGATCGCGCACACGGTCATCGGTCCGGTCCCTCTCGACGCCGCCGCGCACGGCGTCGGGACGGTCCTGTGGCGGCCCGAGAGCCTGGCGGTCCGCAGGGTCGGGTCGGACGGACACGGCGTGTGCACCGGCGTGGAGTTCATGGGCGCGTCGACACTCGTGCGGATGTGGTTCGACGGCACCGAGCAGAGCTTCGCGGTCCCGGTCTCGGGCGGTGAGGTGTTCGAGGTGGGGTCCCGGGTCGAGGTGACCCCGCTCCGCCCCGCCGTCTTCCACGAGGCCTCTCCGGCACCGGACTGATCAGCTCTCGGTCCCGGCCCACCCCAGGGTGCGCTCCACGGCGTCGTTCCATCGACCCCAGAGGCGGGTGCGTTCGGCCTCCGACATCCGCGGCGTCCACCGGCGGTCCTCCCTCCACAGGTCGCGGAGCTGGTCAGGGGAGTCCCACTGGCCCACCGCCAGCCCCGCGGCGAACGCGGCGCCCAGCGCGGTGGTCTCGGTGACCTCGGGTCGCACCACGTCGATGCCCAGGATGTCGGCCTGGAACTGCATCAGGTAGTCGTTCACGACCATGCCGCCGTCCACTCGCAGGGACTCGGCGCTCTCCCCGGCGTCGGCCGCCATCGCATCGGTCATTTCGCGGGACTGGAACGCGGTGGCCTCGAGTGCCGCACGCGCGAGGTGGGCGCGGGTATGGAACCGGGTCAGGCCCACCAGTGTGCCGCGCGCGTCCGGGCGCCACCGGGGGGCGAGCAGGCCGGAGAACGCGGGGACGAGGTAGCAGTCGCCGTTGTCCTCCAGCGATTTCGCCAGCTCCTCGGTCTCGTCCGCGCTCGAGATCACCCCGAGGTTGTCCCGTAGCCACTGCACCAGTGAGCCGGCCACCGCCACGGAGCCCTCGAGGGCGTACACGGGGTCGGCGTCACCCAACTGGTAGCAGACGGTGGTGAGCAGCCCGTTCTCGCTGAACTGCGGGGTGGTGCCGGTGTTGAGCAGGAGGAACGCGCCGGTGCCGTAGGTGTTCTTGGCGTCGCCGGGTTCGAAGCAGGTCTGACCGAACATGGCCGCCTGCTGATCGCCGAGGATCCCCGCGATCGGCGTTCCGCCGAACATGCGCCGCTCGGTGACGTGCCCGATCACACCCGACGACGGCACGATGGCGGGCAGCATCGCCCGCGGCACCCCGATCTCGCGGCAGAGCTCGTCACTCCACTGGAGGGTCCGCAGATCCATGAGCAGGGTCCGGGAGGCGTTGGTGACATCGGTGACGTGGAGTGCGGGCTCGCCGTCGGACCCGCCCCGCCGGCCGCCTGTCAGATTCCACACCAGCCACGAGTCGATCGTGCCTGCCAACAGTTCGCCCGACTCGGCCCGCTCGGTGCCGCGGAGGCCCTCGGCGTCGAGGTGGTCGAGGATCCACCGGATCTTCGGACCCGCGAAGTAGGTGGACAGGGGCAGGCCGGTGACGTCCCGGAACCGGTCGCCGCCCTCGGGGTGCCCCTCCGCCAACCGGGCGCAGATCCCGGAGGTCCGGGTGTCCTGCCAGACGATCGCGTTGTAGACCGGTTCTCCGGTCTCCCGCTCCCACACGACCACGGTCTCGCGCTGATTGGTGATGCCGATCGCGCTCACCGTCGCCGGCTCGAGGTCGACGCGGCCGGCGACCTGGGCCATGGCCGTACGGACGTTCTCCCAGATCTCCAGGGGGTCGTGCTCCACCCACCCGGCCCGCGGGAGGATCTGTCGGTGCTCGACCTGGGCCGTCGCCGCGGGGACCGGCAGCCCGTCGCCACCGAAGAGAATGGCCCGGGAGGACGTGGTCCCCTGGTCGATGGCGAGAATGCAGGTGGTACGCGTCACAGGGACAGACTACGTCCGACCGGGCGTAGAGTCGGGCGCGACCGGCCGGAGACCGACCCCCGGCCGCCGGAGGGAGCGCGATGCCCAGGTTCACATCCCGGTCCGTCCTGGGTCCGGAACACCGGGCCGAGGCGTGGCGCAGGCTGTCGGAGGAGTCCTTCGACATCGTGATCGTGGGCGGGGGTGTGGTGGGTACCGGCAGTGCCGTCGACGCCGCCACCAGGGGCTTGAGCGTCGCGATGGTCGAGGCACGGGACTTCGCCGCCGGGACGTCCTCGCGCAGCTCCAAGATGTTCCACGGTGGGCTGCGCTACCTGGAGCAACTGGACTTCGGACTCGTGGCCGAGGCCCTGCACGAGCGGGAGCTGAGCATGACCCGGCTCGCCCCGCACCTGGTCAAGCCGCTCAAGTTCCTGTTCCCGCTCACCCGCCGCTTCTGGGAACGCCCGTACATGGCCGCGGGATTCGTCCTCTACGACCTGATGGGCGGGGCCAAGAGCGTCCCGCCGCAGAAGCACTACAGCCGCGCCGGCGCACGCCGCGTGGCTCCGGGTCTGCGCGAGGACGCCGTGGTGGGTGGGATCCGGTACTGGGACACGCTGGTCGACGACGCACGGCACACACTCACGCTCGCCCGCACCGCCGCCCTGCACGGCGCCGTGGTAGCCAACTCCACCCAGGTGATCGGGTACCTGCGGGAGGGCGAACGAGTGACCGGCGTGCGGGTCCGGGACGCCGAGACCGGTGCGGAAGCCGATGTGCGCGCAGGGGTGGTGCTCAACGCGGCCGGGGTGTGGACCGATCATCTCCAGGAGATGTTGGGCGAGGAGGGCGGGTTCACGGTCCGCGCCTCCAAGGGGGTGCACATCGTGGTGGACCGGGACAAGGTCGACTCGGAGGCCGCGCTCATCCTGCGCACCGAGAAGTCCGTGCTCTTCGTGATCCCCTGGGGCGAGTACTGGATCATCGGCACCACCGATACCGACTGGCAGCTCGACCTGGCCCACCCGGCGGCCACCGGCGCGGACATCGACTACATCCTCGGGCACGTGAACGCGGTGCTGAAGAACCCGATCCTGCGGGAGGACCTGCGCGGCGTGTACGCGGGGCTGCGCCCGCTGCTCTCGGGCGGGGCCGATTCCACCGCCAAGCTCTCACGGGAACACGCCGTGATGACCGTGGCTCCGGGTGCCGTGGTGGTGGCGGGCGGCAAGTACACCACCTACCGGGTCATGGCGGCGGATGCGGTCGACGCGGCGGTCAACGAACTGGGGGAGCGTGTCGCGACGGTGCCCGCCTCCACCACGGAACAGATCCCACTCCTCGGCGCCGACGGATACCCGGCCATGGTCAACCGCGCCGACCGGATCGCCGATCACTACGAGATCCGCGAGGAGCAGGCCCAGCATCTACTCGGTCGTTACGGTTCACTCCTCGAGAACGTTCTCGACCTGGCCTCGGGCCGCCCCGATCTGTTGGAGACCCTCGGTGGCGCCGAGCGCTACCTGCGTGTCGAGATCGTCTACGCCGCCCTCGCGGAGGCCGCACTGCACCTGGAGGACGTCCTGGTGCGCCGGACCCGGATCTCCATGGAGTACCAGCACGGCGGCGTGGCGTGCGCGCGCGAGGTCGCCCAGCTCATGGCGGAGGTGCTGGCCTGGGATACCGATCGCGTCGAGCGCGAGATCGAGATGTTCGAGCAGCGCGTCGCGGCCGAGCTGGCCAGCCAGGTGACGGAGTCCGACGACGAGGCGGACGGTTTCCTGCGCGGCGTGCCCGAGGTCCGCGAGTTCCTGGTCGAGGCGGCGTTCGATCCCGCGAGCGCCGAACCGGTCATCGACCACCCGGTCTAGCAGGGGACTGAGGCCGCCCCGGCGACGACAGGGCCCCGGCGACCGATGCGGTCGCCGGGGCCCTGTGGTGTGGCGGTCAGGAGATCACTTGATCTCGCAGAGCACCGTGCCCTGGGTGACGGCCGCGCCGGCGTCGACCGCGAGGTCGGTGATGACGCCGTCCTTGTGTGCGGTGACCGGGTTCTCCATCTTCATGGCCTCGAGCACGGCCACGAGCTCACCGGCCTTGACCTCCTGGCCCTCCTCGACGGACACCTTCACGACGGTTCCCTGCATCGGCGCCGACACGGCGTCACCGGACGCGGCCGCCCCGGCGGCGCCGCCGCGGGTCCGGGCCTTGGCCTTGCGGCGGACGGTGCCGCCGTTGTGCGATCCACCGAAGGCCAGATCGCCGGGCAGGGAGACCTCGACGCGGCGACCGTCCACCTCGACGACGACCTTCTTGCGCTCGACGGGCTCGTCATCGTCGGCCGGGGCGCCGGTGGCGGTCCAGGGCTCGATCGGGTTGTCCCACTCCTCTTCGATCCACTTGGTGTAGACGTCGAAGCCCTTGCGGTCGCCGACGAACGCGGGGTTGGTGACGACGTGGGCGTGGAACGGCAGGACGGTGGCCATGCCCTCGATCTTGTACTCGGCGAGCGCGCGCGCCGAGCGGGCGAGCGCCTGGTCGCGGTCCTCGCCCCAGACGATCAGCTTGGCGAGCATCGAGTCGAACTGGCCGCCGATCGTGTCGCCCTGCTCGACGCCGGAGTCCATGCGCACCCCCGGGCCGGTGGGCTCGTGGTAGGCGGTGATGGTGCCGGGGGCCGGGAGGAAGCCGCGGCCGGCGTCCTCGCCGTTGATGCGGAACTCGAACGCGTGGCCACGGGGTGCCGGGTCTTCGGTGAACTCGAGCACCTCACCCTCGGCGATCTTGAACTGCTGCAGCACGAGGTCGATGCCCGCGGTCTCCTCGGTGACCGGGTGCTCCACCTGGAGGCGGGTGTTGACCTCGAGGAACGAGATCGTGTCGCCCTGGACCATGTACTCGACGGTGCCGGCGCCGTAGTAGCCGGCCTCCTTGCAGATGGCCTTGGCCGAGTCGTGGATCCGCTTGCGCTGCTCGTCGGTGAGGAACGGCGCCGGGGCCTCCTCGACGAGCTTCTGGAAACGGCGCTGCAGGGAGCAGTCGCGGGTGCCGGCGACGACCACGTTGCCGTGCTGGTCGGCGAGCACCTGCGCCTCGACGTGGCGGGCCTTGTCGAGGTACTGCTCGACGAAGCACTCGCCGCGGCCGAACGCGGAGATGGCCTCACGGGTGGCCGAGTCGAAGAGCTCGGCGACCTCGGACATCTCGTGGGCGACCTTCATGCCGCGCCCGCCACCACCGAAGGCGGCCTTGATGGCGATGGGCAGGCCGTACTGCTCGGCGAACGCGACGACCTCGCCCGCGTCCTTGACCGGGTCCTTGGTCCCGGCGGCCATCGGGGCCTTGGCCCGCTCGGCGATGTGGCGGGCGGTGACCTTGTCACCGAGGTCGCGGATCGCGTGGGGCGGGGGGCCGATCCAGATCAGCCCGGCGTCGATGACGGCCTGCGCGAAGTCGGCGTTTTCAGAGAGGAAGCCGTACCCGGGGTGGATGGCGTCGGCGCCGGACTTGGCGGCGGCGTCGAGGATCTTGTCGAAGACCAGGTAGGACTCCGCAGACGTCTGGCCTCCCAGTGCGAAGGCCTCGTCGGCCAGCTTGACGAACAGTGCGTCGGCGTCGGGCTCGGCGTACACGGCCACGCTGGCCAGACCGGCGTCCTTCGCCGCGCGGATCACACGGACAGCGATCTCGCCGCGGTTGGCGACGAGGACCTTCGTGATGTGAGAGCTGGCATGACTGGGCACTCAGGGCCTCCTGGTGATGGACGTCTCTTAGACCGGTGCGCCCGGTGGGGGCACCGATATTCTTCCGCAGTCTAATGAGAGGCCCCCCTCATGTGTGGGTTTGGGGGTCCATGGGTTGCCCGACGGGGGCGGCCTCTCCGAGCGCTACTCGCTGTGACCTGCGGTTCCGCGACGGAGCTCGGGACGCCACACCCGGTGCGCGTGGAGCCCGACGTCCTCGAGGAGGCGCCGGAGCAGAGGCAGACTGAGCCCGATGACGCTCGACGGGTCGCCTTCGATCCGGTCGATGAACCACCCACCGAGGGACTCGATGGTGAAGGCGCCCGCGCACTCCAGTGGCTCGCCGGTGCGGAGGTACACGTCCAGGTCGGCGTCCGAGGGCGCGCCGAAGTGCACGGTGGTGTCGGAGGTGTCGGATCCGGTGTCGGTGACGACGAGGGGGCCGTCTCCCGTGAGGTCGGCCACGATCAGGGCGTGCCCGGTGAGCAGGACCCCGTGTCGACCGCGCATCTTCTTCCAGCGCTCCATCGCCCGCTCATAGGTGTGGGGTTTGCCCTCGAGGTGGCCGTCCACGAGGAGCATCGAGTCGCAGCCCACCACGATGAGCGTGTCGGCCCCTGCCGCGCGGGCCTCCTGCGCGAGGGATCCGCCCTCGCGCTCGAGGACGTCCCGGGCCTTCGCCCGGGCCAGTTCCTCGACGACCCGGACATGCGGGGTCCCCGGGGGGAGTGAGGCCTGGAGGAGGTCCTCGTCGACGTGGGGGTGTCTGACGAGTGGGTCCACCCCGGCGTGCTCGAGGATCCGCAGGCGGGAGGGAGAGGCCGAGGCGAGGACGAACGAGATCATGTGGCCAGCGTAGCCACGGTGTCGGGTACGCGGCGCGGCCCGGCGTCAGTCCCGCGGCGCGGCCCGGCGTCAGTCCCGCGGCGCGGCCCGGCGTCAGTCCCGCGGCAGCAGCATGGTGACGGTGAGTGTGGTGGGCTCGAGCGCGCGCACGGAGTGTCGCAGCTTCGGCGTGAGGTGCAGGATCTCGCCCGGGCGAAGGTCCACCGTGCGGTCGGGGAGGCCGAACTCGACGCGCCCCCGGAGTAGTTGGATCAGCACGGGGTGGTGGGCGGCGTGATCGCCCAGTTCATGTCCCTCACCGAACTCGAACGCCACGATCTTGGTGGTCTCGTCGTGGTGGATCACGGAGGCCCGCGGCCGGCCCTCGAACGGCTCCTCGCGGCCGATGATGCCGGTGAGGTGGGTGGCGGAGCCCTCGGTGGTCCCGGCGCGGCTGCCGTGATCGCGGTCGTCGCGGGCGGCGGCGTCCGAACCCTCCTCCGGGGTGGTGGGCTGGTCGGACATGAGGTGCCTCCTGGAACTGGCTGAGCTCCCAGCGTACCGGCCACGCGGCTCTGCGGACGTCGTCGTGGTGGGGCGGCATCCGCGCCAGCGCCTGCCCGCTCCGACCACAACCGCCCCCGGCCCTGCACTCCCGCCGGCGCTTCGGTGCGCGCGGGAGTGCAAGGCCGGGGGCGGCTGCCAGGGCCGGTCGTGGTGGGCCGACTCAGTACTGGCGGCGGTTGAGGAACGACGTCGGGTTGTAGCCGAACGGCGGCCGCAGTCGCTCCTCGTACGAGCCCCAGTCGTCCTTGATGTCCGTGGGTGACTCGCCCTCGTGGACGGCGTTTCCCTGCGCGGTCGCCAGGACCGCGGACAGGACGCCCACCTCGACCGCGGTGGGGTTGCCTCGCACGACCTCGAAGAACGGTGCTGCGGGCTTCTCCCCGTCCGGCTGCTTCTCCGCGGCCGTCACAGCGGGATGTTCCCGTGCTTCTTGGCGGGCACCTCGACCACCTTGCGGTCGAGCAACCGGAGGGCCTGTGCCACCTGCAGGCGGGTGTGCGACGGCGGGATGACCGCGTCGACGTACCCGCGCTCCGCGGCGACGTACGGGTTGACGAGCGTGTCCTCGTACTCGGCCTGCAGCTTCAGCCGCAGCGCGTCGACGTCCTCCCCGTTCGCGGCGGCGGCCTTGAGCTGCTCGCGGTAGACGAACCCGACGGCGCCGGAGGCGCCCATGACGGCGATCTCGGCGGTCGGCCACGCCAGGTTGATGTCGGCGCCCATGTGCTTGGAGCCCATGACGTCGTACGCGCCGCCATAGGCCTTGCGGGTGATCACGGTGACCTTCCCGACGGTGGCCTCACCGTAGGCGTAGAGCAGCTTGGCGCCGCGGCGGATGATCCCGTCGAACTCCTGGCCGGTGCCCGGAAGGAATCCCGGGACGTCGACCAGGGTGAGGATCGGGATGTTGAAGGCGTCGCAGGTGCGGACGAAGCGCGCGGCCTTCTCGGAGGCCTTGATGTCCAGGCAGCCGGCGAACTGGGTGGGCTGGTTGGCCACCACGCCGACGCTGCGGCCCTCGACCCGGCCGAAGCCGACGATCACGTTCATGGCGTACTGCGCCTGGGTCTCGAGGAACTCGCCGTCGTCGACGATGTGGCTGATGACCTCATGCATGTCGTACGGGCTGTTCGAGGAGTCCGGGATGATCGTGTCCAGCTCGTGGTCCTCGAGGCTGAGGTTGTCCTCGATCGCTCCCTCGGCCTCGGGGAACGGGAAGCGGGGGGCCTCGGCCCGGTTGTTGCTGGGGAGGTAGGACAGCAGGTCCTTGACGTAGTCCAGAGCGTCCTGCTCGTCACTCGCGGTGTAGTGGGAGACGCCCGACTTGGTCATGTGGGTGTTGGCGCCGCCCAGTTCCTCCTGGGTGACCTCCTCGCCGGTGACCGTCTTGATGACGTCCGGGCCGGTGACGAACATCTGCGAGGTCTTGTCGACCATCACGGTGAAGTCCGTGAGCGCGGGGGAGTAGACGTGGCCGCCGGCGGAGGGGCCCATGACCAGTGACACCTGGGGGATGACCCCGGACGCCAGGACGTTGCGGTGGAAGATCTGCCCGTAGAGACCCAGCGACACCACACCCTCCTGGATGCGAGCACCGGCACCGTGGTTGATCCCGATCATCGGTCGGCCGGTCTTGAGGGCCAGGTCCATGACCTTGACGATCTTCTCGCCGTAGACCTCACCGAGCGACCCGCCGAACACGGTGGCGTCCTGCGAGAAGACGCACACGCTCCGGCCGTCGATGGTGCCGTATCCGGTGATCACCCCGTCACCCAGCGGACGACGCTCGGCCAGGCCGAAGGTGGTGGCCCGGTGGCGGGCGAGCGCGTCGATCTCCACGAACGAACCGGGATCGAGGAGGTTCTCGATCCGCTCGCGGGCCGTCATGAGGCCCTTCTCGTGCGTCCGGTCGATCGCCGCCTGCCCCATCGGGGCGCGGGCTTCGTCGAGGCGCCGACGCAGCTCGGACAGCTTGCCGGCGGTCGTGTGGATGTCGGGCGTCGCAGCGTCGGTCTGGACGTCGTCACTCACGTCCGGTTCTGAGGCAGTCGTCATGTTGCAAGACTCTAACGACTCGGACGGCCCCGTGGCGATGTGACCCGGTCTACTCCCCCGACACCGGCCCCGCCCGCGGTCGGAGATCGGACCTACTCTGGACCTCGTGCACGCAGACCCCGAAACCGATTTCCCGCGCCCGCTCGACGCAGACGCGCTCCGCCGAGCGCTGGTCGAGGGGCCGGATGCGTTGTACACGTCGCTCGAGGTGCTGGAGGAGATCGGGTCGACCAACGCGGAGGCGATCAGACGAGCGGGCCTCGGGGCGCCGGACCGCAGTGTCGTGCTGGCGGAATTCCAGGCCTCGGGCCGCGGCAGGCTCGGTCGCACGTGGACGGCGCCGCCCCGGACCCAGGTGGTGGTGAGCGTCCTGCTGCGGCCCGGAACGGTCTCACCCACCCTGTTCGGATGGCTTCCCCTGGTCACGGGACTCGCCATCCGTGACGGGCTCGTGGCGGCGGGTGGTGTGGACGCCACCCTCAAGTGGCCCAACGACGTGTTGGTCGACGGGTGCAAGATCGCGGGGATCCTCTCGGAGATGACCACCGTCCCCGCGGAGGGGGACTTCGAACTCCGACTCCCTGCCCTGGTGGTCGGTGTGGGGATCAACGTGACCCTGACGCGGGAGCAACTGCCCATCCCGCACGCGACCTCACTCGCCCTCTCCGGCGGGACGACCGACCGTGACGCCGTGGCGCGCGCGGTGCTCGAGGCCCTGGCAAGTCGGCACGAGCAGTGGCGCCGATGCGAACACGGGAGCGGATCGACCATCTCGGACGAGCTCATGGCCGAGTACTCGCAGGCCTGCTCGACCCTCGGCGCCGAGGTCCGCGTCGAGCTCCCGGGAGACGTCGTGCGGACCGGGCGTGCCGCACGAGTGGACAGGGAGGGCCGCCTCGTCGTCGTCACGTCCGACGGCGAGTTGGCCGTCGCCGCCGGGGACGTGACCCACGTCCGTCCCGCCGCCGGCCGGTGGGGCGGCTGACCCGTGGGTTTCGTCCGTTCGGTCGTCGCGCCGGGGGAGACGCTGATCGTCCACAGCCACCCGCACTGGCGGGGCCTCGTGCGCCCCGCGCTGGTGACGGTGATCGGTGCCGGGCTCGCCGGGATCGCGGGCGGCTTCATCGAGACGCAGGTCGTGCACCCGGGCGACCGCGCCGCGACCTGGGCGATGGTGGCGGGGCTCTACCTCCTCGTCGTGTTGCGCTTCGGCCTGTGGCCCGCCCTCCGCTGGGCGCGTACCGATCTCGTGGTGACCGACGAACGCGTCCTCTACCGGCCGGCGGGATCGTCCCGGCGGTGCGTCGACGTCCCGCTGCGCAGGGTCAGTGCAGTGCGGTTCCAGCACACGTTGGCCGACCGGGCGCTGGGCACGGGGTGCCTCATCCTCGAGTGCGGTCACCTGCCCCCGGTGGAGATCGACCACGTGCCCGGAGTGGCGCGCGTGCACGCCACGGTCTACGACGAACTGCTCCGGCTACCCCCTCCGCCGCCGCCCGGGCCACCCGCTCCGGCGGCCCGCTTCCGTTGGGGGCTCCCGGGGCGACGCTGACCACCCCGCCACACGTGAGAACATGGGCCACGTGAACGACGACTCGCGCATTCGCCGCAATCCACTCGGTTCGCCCGTCGTGGCGATGATCGGGGGCGGGCAACTCGCCCGGATGACCCACCAGTCGGCCGTGGCCCTCGGGCAGACCCTGCGTGTGCTCGCCGCCGACCCGGAGGACCCGGCCGCCCAGGTCACCCCCGACGTGGTGATCGGCGCCCACGACGACCCCGACGCGGTGCGCAGCGTCGCCGCCGGCGCCGACGTGATGACCTTCGACCACGAGCACGTGCCGCCGGAGATCCTCGTCGAGCTCGAGTCCGCCGGCGTGGCGGTGCGACCCCGTGCCGCGGCGCTCATCCACGCCCAGGACAAGCTGGTCATGCGTCGCGCGCTCGACGAGATCGGGGCTCCGATCCCGCCGTTCACGGCGGTCGACTCCGTCGAGGACGTGCGGCGTTTCCACGCCGAGCAGGAGGGACGCATCGTCCTCAAGGCCGCGCGTGGGGGATACGACGGCCGCGGGGTGTGGATGCCGGATTCCCTGGAGGCGGCCGAGCGGATCGCGACCGAGCAGCTCGACGCGGGCGTGCCGATGATGGCCGAGGCGCGCGTGCCGTGGACCCGGGAGCTGTCCGCTCTCGTCGCACGCTCGCCCTTCGGTCAGGGAGCGGTGTGGCCCGTCGTGGAGACGGTGCAGCGTGACGGCATCTGCGCGGTCGTCGTGGCGCCGGCCACCGGGCTACCCGACGACCTCCGATCCGCCGTGCAGGCCACCGCCCTGCGCCTGGCCGAACACCTCGACGTCACCGGTGTCATGGCGGTCGAGCTCTTCGAGGTCATCGGTTCCGACGGACGCCCCGGTGTGCTGGTCAACGAGCTGGCGATGCGTCCCCACAACTCCGGTCACTGGACCATGGACGGTGCCACGACCAGTCAGTTCGAGCAGCACCTGCGTGCCGTGCTCGACTACCCGCTGGGTTCCACGGTGCCGACCGCCCCGGTGACCGTGATGGCGAACGTGCTCGGGGCGCCGGAGGCGCCGGAGATGAGCATGGACGAGCGGGTCCACCACCTCGGGGCCCGCTTCCCGCACGCCAAGGTGCACCTCTACGGCAAATCCGAACGGCCGGGCCGCAAGATCGGACACGTGAACGTCCTCGCCGACCCCGGCGTCGACCCGGACGACGCCGACCAGGTGGCCCCGGTCCGCGCGGTGGCCGAGCACGCCGCACACTGGCTCTCCCACGCGGAGTGGGCCGACGGCTGGGACCCCCACACGGGGGCTCCGGTCGGGGACTTCGACCGCTGACGCCACACCTTCGACGAAAGGCACCACCATGACCGCACCACAGGGCGGGCCGCAGGTCGGTCTGATCATGGGCAGCGACTCCGACTGGCCGACCATGGAGGCGGCCGCGGAGGCGCTCGCCGAGTTCGGTATCGCCTTCGAAGTCGGGGTGGTCTCGGCGCACCGGACCCCGCAGAAGATGCTCGACTACGCCCGCTCGGCCGCCGGCCGGGGGATCCGGGTGGTGATCGCGGGGGCCGGTGGTGCCGCGCACCTGCCCGGGATGGTCGCCTCGGCCACCGCGCTGCCGGTCATCGGCGTGCCGGTACCGCTCAAGTACCTGGACGGGATGGACTCGCTCCTGTCGATCGTGCAGATGCCCGCCGGGGTCCCCGTGGCCACCGTGTCGATCGGCGGCGCGCGCAACGCCGGGCTCCTGGCGGTCAGGATCCTCGCCGCCTCCGACCCCGCGCTGCGTGAGCGCATGGAGAGCTTCCAGGACGATCTCGAGGCGATGGTGGAGCGCAAGGACGCCGCGCTGCGGCAGACCCTCCTGGGCTGACCGGGCGGTTCCCCGCGTGCGACCGGGGGGACGGTCGAGGGGGCGGCGGCGCCAGGACCGGGCGGAGGTTTCCGGCTGGTAACTTGGGTGGTCGGGCGCGGCACGTCAGACCCCGCGGCGAGGATGACGGCAGGACGTGCGTCGTCGGCATCGCCGGGAGGTACCCCGGACGGTGTCCGCCGCGCGATCTGCCCCGACGAATCCCTCATGGAGGACCGCACATGTCCGGTAACCCCGACTTCGACCTGTACCGCCCGGCGGAGGAGCACGAGGAGCTCCGCGCCGCGATCCGGGCCCTCTCCGAGAAGGAGATCGAGCCGCACGCCGCGGACGTCGACGAGAACGAGCGTTTCCCGCAGGAGGCCCTCGACGCGCTCAACGCCTCGGGCTTCAACGCGGTCCACGTGCCGGAGGAGTACGGCGGGCAGGGAGCGGACTCGGTCGCGGCCTGCATCGTCATCGAGGAGGTCGCCCGCGTCTGCGGTTCGTCCTCCCTGATCCCGGCCGTGAACAAGCTCGGCACCATGGGCCTGATCCTGGCCGGGGGGGAGGACCTCAAGCAGCGGGTCCTGTCCGAGATCGCCGAGGGCAAGATGGCCTCCTACGCCCTGTCCGAGCGCGAGGCCGGATCGGACGCGGCGGCCATGCGCACCCGCGCCCGCCAGGACGGCGACGACTGGATCCTCAACGGCGGCAAGGCGTGGATCACCAACGGCGGCAAGTCCACCTGGTACACCGTCATGGCGGTCACCGACCCGGAGAAGGGCGCCGGCGGCATCTCCGCGTTCATGGTCCACGCCGACGACGAGGGCTTCGGCGTCTCCAAGACCGAGAAGAAGCTCGGTATCAAGGGCTCGCCCACCGCGGAGCTGTACTTCGAGAACTGCCGCATCCCGGGTGACCGGATCATCGGCGAGCCGGGCACCGGGTTCAAGACCGCCCTGCAGACCCTGGACCACACCCGCCCCACCATCGGCGCCCAGGCCGTGGGCCTGGCCCAGGGTGCGCTCGACGCGGCGATCGCCTACACGAAGGAGCGCAAGCAGTTCGGGCGCGCGATCTCGGACTTCCAGAACACGCAGTTCATGCTCGCGGACATGGCGATGAAGGTCCAGGCCTCCCGCCTCATGGTGTACACCGCTGCGGCCAACGCCGAGCGCGGCAGCGCACCGGGTGGCCAGAAGCTGGGCTTCATGGCCGCGGCGTCCAAGACCTTCGCCTCGGACGTCGCGATGGAGGTCACCACCAACGCCGTGCAGCTCTTCGGCGGCGCCGGGTACACCCGCGACTTCCCGGTCGAGCGCATGATGCGCGACGCCAAGATCACCCAGATCTACGAGGGCACCAACCAGATCAACCGCATGGTGATGGCGCGTCAGATCCTGAGCTGACCCGACGGGCCCCGGTCCGCTGACCGGCACTCGAGAGCCGCCACTTCCGACCGGGGGTGGCGGCTCTCCACGTCCACACGGCCGTGGAGAGCGACCCTGGCGGTGGCGGGCCGGTCAGAGGGAGAGCGTGGTGCGCTCGGTGGTCGCCACGTCGGCGACCTGGGGGGCGTCCGCCTCCGCTCCGGTCACCAGCACCGCCGAACCGCCCGAGGCGAAGACCCGGGCGAGGACGCCCACGATGTCCGCGCGCTCCAGACCCGCGATCATCGCCCGACCGGACAGCGCCGGGTCCGCGAGCTGGTGCACTCCCAGCCCGTCCAGGGCCTGCCCACCCGCACCGGACGGTACGAACGCGTCCGGGTGGATCCGGCAGGCCTCCGCGAGATCGGTGACGCCGGGGGGTACATCCACACCGGCCGCGGCCAGCGGACGGCCCATCGGGTCGGTGGTCATGAGAAGGGTCTCGACATCGGTCGGATGGCGGTCCAGCCGTTCGGAGGTGGTGACCACCGCGACGGCGTCGTCGGCCGCTCCGGTCCGTACCTCGGCCCCCGCCCACCATACGCCCAGGAGTACCCCGGCGGTGAGCCAGTGGGCCGGCAGGTCACACACCACGACCTCACCCGGTGCCACGCCCACCTCGTCCCGCAGCAGTCCGGCGATCTTGGCGGCCCAGTTGGCGGTCGAGACCACCGACAGCTCGATGCGGGACGGGGCCTCGAGGTCGTAGTGGGTGACCAGCGGCGCGCCCGGGTCCGCGGAGAGCAGCGGCTGGAGCACGGTGTCTGCGGCGGTGTTCACGGTTCGTCCTCCGGATCGTCGGGCGGGCCCGGTCAGTTGACACAGGGGACGTCCGAGCCCCCGGCGTCGAAGGTGGGACGCTGCGCAATCGAGGGCGGCAGCGGGGCGTAGGTGGTGGTCCCGGGGGAGAGGGACTCGGTCGTCGACGCGTCTCCGGTGGGGCCGCTGTAGTCCTCCGCGAGGACCACCCGCACGGCCCCCGGGGGCACCGCGGGATCGACCTGTACGGGCAGGCCGCCCAGGGCGTCGGAGACCGCGAACGCCACGGGGTCGTCCGCCGAACCGGCCGCCACGTGCGAGGTGTACGCGGCGGCGGGGTCGGTGAGCAGGTCCCCGACGCCGTACCCGAGCTCGCTGAGGGAACCGGAGACCCGGGCGGCGAGACCGTCGATCACGGTGGTGTTGACCACGGACACGCTCACGGAGGCGGGGTCCACACCGGGAGTGCCGGTCCCGGTCTCCTCGGACTCCTCGGGCAGGTCCTCCGAGCTGGCGAAACCGCCGACGAACTCGGCGACCTCGTCGGGATCGACGGTGACGATGGACTCGCCCCACTCCGTGAACGAGTCGATGCTGGTGACGGGGATGGTCTCGAACCGCACGTCGCCGCCGCTGATGTCCTGGAGTTTCATGGCGAAGTCCACGAAGTCCCAGTCCTCGTCGATGACGAACGAGCGCCTGGCCGCGTCGACCAGCGCTCCGAGTTTGGACGGGTCCGCGAGCGTGCCAGCCGACAGGGTCTTCTTGACCAACTGGGACATGAACGCCTGTTGACGGACGATGCGGTCGAGGTCTCCGGCTGGCAGGTCGTGCCGCTGCCGGACGAAGCTCAGGGCGTCCGACCCGGAGACGGTCTGGACCCCCGCCCGGAAATTCGCGCCGGACAGCGGCTCATCCACGGGTTCGTTCAGGCACACGGGGACCCCACCGACCGCGTCGGTGAGGAGCACGAAGCCCAGCAGCCCGATCTCCGCGTAGTGGTCGGCCTGCACGCCGGTGAGGTCCTGGACGGCGTTGATCAGTCCGTTGCGGCCGGCCTGCACGGCTTCGCGCTGGTCCTGCTCGGTGAGCGCGCCGTCGGGGTCCTCCGCGATCGCCTCCTCGAGGTGGGCCTCCTTGTAGGCGGAGTACACCCCGTTGATCTTGCTGCCCCCGAGGGTCCTGGTCTCCACGTAGACGTCCCGCGGGATGGAGATCGCGGTGGCCGAGCTGCCGTCCTCCGGGATCCGGATGAGCAGGATGGTGTCCGTGTTCTCGCCGTCCTCCTCGCCCGTCCGGATGGTGGCGAGCTCCTCCTGGCTCAGCGGCTCGCCCTGGGCGTCGGTGCGGTTGTCCGTACCCACCAGGAGGATGTCGACGGCACCGTCGAGACCGCCGTCGCCCACGTCGAGGCCGCCGGCGGAGGACAGGTCCGAGCTCAGACCGTTGAACAGCGACCAGCCCACACCGGTGACCAGGAGGCAGAACACCGAGACCAGCGCGGCGAGCACGCGGCCGACCCTCGAGGCCACCGGTCGGGAGGGGGTGGCACGACGTCGACCGCGCCCGGGGGCCGGTGCGCGACGGGGCGTCGCTGGTAGCTCGGCGCTCATCCACCGTCCTTGTCGTCGAATCGGGGCGGTCGGTCCGCTCCGGCGAGTGGAGGGACGGGCCCGCGGGCCGGTGGCGTCGGGGCGGCACGAAGACCGCACGAGGCCGCCGATGATCACCCCACGGTACCGCGCCGCGCGCCGGGCGTCGGAATCGGCGTGCAGCGTCGTAGGGTGTTGCGCGTGACGACCCGACTGCCCGTCGTGACGGTGACCTACTCTCCCGGCGACCATCTCCGACGCTTCATCGACACCCTGCCCGGGTCCACGACGAGGCCGGTCGGGCTGGTGATGGCGGACAACGGTTCCACGGACGGCGCCCCCGAGGCGGCGGCGGCCGCGCACGACTTCGCCGACTTCTTCCCGACCGGGGGGAACCTGGGCTACGGGACGGCCATCAACCGCGCCGTGACGGAGATCTCCGGCCGCCCCGAGGACTTCGACCAGGAGTTCGTGCTGGTCGTCAACCCGGACGTCCGGTTCGAGCCGGGTTCGGTGGACGCGCTGCTCGAAGCGGCGGACCGCTGGCCCCGCGCGGCGGCCTTCGGACCGCGGATCGCCGAGCCCGACGGGTCCGTGTACCCCTCCGCCCGCGCCGTCCCGCGTCTCGGCGCCGGTGTCGGTCACGCCCTCCTCGGCCCGGTGTGGCCGGGAAACCCGTGGACCGCCCGGTACCTCGATGATGCGGACATGGACACCGAGCGCCCCGCGGGGTGGTTGTCGGGTTCGTGCCTGTTGCTCCGGCGGGAGGCGTTCGACGCGCTCGGCGGATTCGACGAACGCTATTTCATGTACCTGGAGGACGTGGACCTGGGGGACCGGCTCGGCCGCGCCGGGTGGCAATCGGTCTACGTGCCGTCGTCGGTGATCCACCACGACCAGGGCCACGCGGCCAGGACGGTGCCGGAGTTCACCCTCCGCGCGCACCACCGCAGTGCGTACCTGTTCCAGGCGGACAGGCATCCGCACGTGTGGCAGGCGCCGATACGCTGGGCCCTCAAGGCCGGCCTGCAGCTGCGGTGCCGCCTCGCGATCCGATCCGCCAGGCGCGATCTACGCTGACGCCGGGCAAGACCATCCACCGGCCCGTCCGGGCCGCGCGAGTGCGCGGCCTCGGGGCCCAACACAGCGGGAGCCAGAACGTGACCTCGACGACCTCCTTCAGCGCCGGGCCGGGCGAACCGGTCGCGGACTCCGTCCCGATCGCCGCCACCGAGCCGATCGCCGACACCGAGGCGGTGGTCCTGGTGGGCGGCAAGGGGACCCGTCTACGGCCGTTGACCATCTCGGCGCCCAAGCCGATGCTCCCCACCGCCGGCCTGCCCTTCCTCACCCATCTGCTCTCGCGGATCCGGGCGGCCGGGATCCGGCGCGTGGTGCTGGGGACGTCGTTCAAGGCCGAGGTGTTCGAGGAGTACTTCGGGGACGGGTCCGACCTCGACCTGGAACTGACGTACGTGGTGGAGACCGAGCCCCTGGGCACCGGTGGCGGCATCCGCAACGTCCTGGACCAGCTCACCGCCTCGACGATCATGGTGTTCAACGGGGACGTACTGGGGGGCACCGACCTCACCCGGATCCTGGACCTCCACCACGCCAAGAACGCCGACCTGACCATGCACCTCGTGCGCGTCTCCGACCCCCGCGCGTTCGGCTGCGTGCCGACCGACGACGACGGGCGGGTGCTGGAATTCCTGGAGAAGACGCAGGACCCGCCGACCGACCAGATCAACGCCGGCTGCTACGTCTTCCGGCGCGAGCTCATCGAGCAGATCCCGGAGGGCGTCCCGGTCTCGGTGGAGCGTGAGACCTTTCCCCAGCTGCTCGGGGAGGGTAGGCGGGTCTACGGCTTCGTCGACTCGGCGTACTGGAGGGACATGGGCACGCCCGAGGACTTCGTCCGCGGGTCCTCCGACCTGGTGCGTGGCATCGCGCCGTCGCCCGCGCTCGCCGGCAACCACGGGGAGGCGCTCGTCCACGACGGCGCGGGCATCGGCGCCGGGGCGGTCCTCATCGGCGGCACCGTCGTCGGGCGCGGAGCCGAGATCGGTGCGGGCGCGCGACTGGACGGGGCCGTGGTCTTCGACGGCGCCCGGATCGAGGCCGGGGCCACGGTCGAGCGGTCGATCATCGGGACCGGGGCGCGCATCGGCCACCGCGCGCTGATCCGCGACGGGGTCATCGGCGACGGCGCCGACGTGGGCGCGAGATGTGAGCTGCTGCGCGGGGCCCGGGTCTGGCCCGGGGTCGTGATCCCCGACGGCGGGATCCGCTACTCCACGGACATGTAGGCGTCCCCGGTCGAGCGCGGGGCCCGGGGCGGGGCCGGCTCGGCGGGTACGCCGACGGCCACGGCCCCGAGCGGACGCCAGGTCGCCGGCAGGTCGAGAGCGCGCAGGGTGGTCGCGGCGGCGAAGATCGTCGAGCCCACCCAGCACGACCCCAGACCGCGGGCCGCCAGCGCCACGAGCAACGACTGCACGGCCGCGCCGCCGGCGACGGTGAACATGGTCTCCTCACAGGCGTTCCTGCGCGGGTCCGGGTAGTCGTGGGCCCCGGCGGAGTCGTCCACGAACGGCAGGACCAGCTCGGGGCAGGTACGCAGGAGGTCCCCGCGGGCCAGGCGCCGGGCCAGGACGTCGCCCGAGTGACCGTCGGCCCTCAGGTCCGACTCCCAGTCGGCGCGGAGCGCGTCGAGCAGCCGCGTCCGGGCGCCGCCGGTCACCCGGACGAACCGGACCGGGGTGCTGTGGTGCGGTGCGGGAGCGGTGAGGGCGTCGGCCACAGCGTCTTCCAGTGACCCGGCGGGGACCGGCTCGCCGGAGAACCGCCGGACCGAGCGGCGCCCGGGGACGGCCTCCCGGCGCCCCTGCGCCAGCGCCTCGGCGGTGCCCAGCCGGAACAGGTCCGACGCGCTGTCCCGGACCAGGTCGCGGGCTCGACGGGGGGCGCTGTCCTCGTCGTCGTCCGGGAGCAGCAGGTGTCCCACCCCCCGGACCACCGCGACGGGTCGGGCGCCCAGCTTGCCCTTGACCAGGTCGGCGGCCGCAGCGATCTCGTCGGCCACGGCGACATCGGTGACCTGGAGTTCGTTGCCCTGCCGGTCGACGGCGCCGTCGTACCCGACCGACACGCGAAGTCCCGCCGCGCCGATCGCCACATCGGTCTGACCGGTGCGCCAGGCCCGGCCCATGGTGTCGGTGACGACGACCGCCACCGTCACCCCGGTCCGCCGGCGCAACTCGCGCGCCAGCGCGGAGGCGGAGGCGTCGGGGTCCTCGGGGAGCAGCGCGAGCTCGCCGGTCTCGACGTTGGAGCCGTCCACGCCCGCGGCGGCCTGGACGATGCCGAGTCGGTTCTCGGTGATGAGGGTGCGGTTGACCCGCGCCACCACCCGCACGGACTCCTGCTCGACCAGCTGTCTGCGCAGGGCGTCACGCTCGTCGGGGTCGGTGGGGGCGGCCACGATCCGTCCCTCGGTCTTGGAGAGCACCTTGGAGGTGAGTACCACGACGTCGCCGTCGGCCAGTCCGTGTGGGTCACCGGTGAGGACGCCGGCCAGTATGCCCGCGAGGTCGTCGCCCGGCCGGAACTCCGGCAGTCCGTCCGGGGCCCACAGTCGGACGTCCGCGGGGGCGGCGTGTTCGGCCGACCAGTGGCGGATCTCGGGGACGGCGCCGTCGGTCATCGGTCGGACCGCACGGGGACCTCGAGACCGGCCAGCTCGATGGCGGCCGCCACCATCCGCGCCGTGGCGTCCGGGTCGGTCATGAGCAGCGGGGCCTCGCGGACGGCGATCCCGTCCACCTCGCCCCGGGAGTCGCCGGGGCCGTCGCCGGGGCCGTCGCCGGGGGCGACCAGCCAGCCGTCGAGCAGGCCGGTGCCCGACCGGGCGCCGAAGTGCCGGGCCACGGCCAGGGCGGAGGTCTCGACCCCGATCGCGGTCAGGCACGCGTCGGCCATCCCGCGGAGCACGGCGCCCCCGATCACGGGGCTCACCCCCACTACGGGCGCGGAGGTGGAACGCAGCGCGGCGCGGATCCCCGGGACGGCGAGGATCGCACCCACGGACACCACGGGGTTGGAGGGGGCGACGACGACGAGGTCGGCCGCCTCGATGGCCTCGATGGTCTCCGGGGTGGGCCGGGCCGCGTCGGCACCGATCTGCACGAACCCGGAGGCCGGCAGCTGTGCCCGGTGACGGACCCACCACTCCTGGAAGTGGATCGCCCGCTCGCCGGCGCCGTCTGCGCTGTCGGTGGCGTCGGGCACCACCACATGCGTCTCGCAGCGGTCGTCGGTCACGGGCAACAGGCGGACGCCGGGGGACCAGCGGACGGACAGGGCCTCGGTGATGTCGGTCAGCCGGTAGCCGGCGCCGAGCATCTGGGTGCGTACGAGGTGCGTGGCCAGGTCCTTGTCCCCGAGCCCGAACCAGTCGGGCTGGACGCCGTAGGCGGCGAGTTCGTCCCGGCAGTTCCAGGTCTCGCCCGCGTGTCCCCAGCCGCGGTCGGGGTCGATGCCCCCGCCGAGGGTGTACATGCACGTGTCCAGGTCCGGGCAGATCCGAACGCCGTGCATCCACGCGTCGTCACCGACGTTGACCACCGCGTCGACCCGGTGCGCGGGGTCGGCGCCCCCGGGTCCGGTCCCCGCGCCCTCCGGCGCGGGATCCAGTCCGAGAAGTCGGCGTGCGCCGAGCAGGAAACGGGCGCCACCGACGCCACCGGCCAATACACAGATCCTCACGTGGTCCAAGAGTAGTGACGAGGTCGTGCACCGGCCCCGGTGGCCGTGCCCGGCAGCCCCGGCCACGGCGTCGACGGTGTCCTACGCCACACCGATTCGCGGCGTGTCACCGACCTGGCTGTCGGAGGAAAATGCTAGGGATCCCGGAATTCGCTTGACCTCTGCGACTCGCATGTGTGTAATCACAGGTGTGTCATTCTCATCTGAGCGGCACCTCAAGGCCCGGCAGACGCATGAGCGACGAGCAAAGTAACACGAGGGGATGACCGTGGATCGACAGTCACGCACCGCAGCGGGGCCCGAACTGACCCTGGTCGACTTCGGAACCGGTGCGCTCTTCGTGGAGGACGAGGAGGAGAGCTGGCAGGACCGGGCTCTCTGTGCCCAGACGGATCCCGAGGCGTTCTTCCCCGAGAAGGGCGGCTCGACCCGCGAGGCCAAGAAGATCTGTACGGGGTGCGAGGTCAAGGCGGAGTGCCTCGAGTACGCACTGGCCAACGACGAGCGCTTCGGTATCTGGGGCGGGCTGTCCGAGCGCGAACGACGCCGCATCAAGCGCGAAGCCGTGATGTGATCCCGCACGGGACCGACCGGTCCCGATCACTGCCCAGGGCCCTCACCGCCTGACCGTCCCCCCGGGAGCGGTCAGGCGTCGTCGTCCGGCCCTGCCTCGACATCGTCCGGCGAGATCTCCAGGTGCTGGGAGACCAGCTCCACCAGGACCGAGTAGACCAGGTCACGCAGGTCGTCCCCGCCCTGCGCCCGGCGGGTCAGCGGCTTGCGGAAGAGCACCAACCGGGCCCTCGTGGGCTGGCCGGAACGGTCGACACCGGCGGGGACCAACCGGGCCAGCGGGACGAGGCCGTCCGCCACGACCTCCTCCGGCCACGATTCGCCGGGCTTGAGACGCATCCTCGGCACCATGTCCACGGCGAGGTCCAGATGCACCAGCCGGGAATGCCAGTGCTGGTCGATCTCCGCGAACGCCTCGAGGGCGGCGGCGTCGAACTCGGCGGCCCGGCTCCGCCACCGGGGGACCTCCGGCGGCAGGACCGGTCCCCGGGGACCGTGACCGCGCCGCTCGGCGCGCCGGGAGGTCACCACGCGTGGGCCGCGGGGTCCGGGGTCCCCGGGGAAGTCGCGGACCGAGATCCGGCTGCCGGCGCACACGTCGTTCTGGCCGGCGCCGGGGATGGCGTTGCCGGTCGGAGGTCGACCGGGAACCGGTGCGGGTGGGGTCATGGAAGCGAGGGTAACCGCCGCCGAGCGGGCGCCGCGGTAGCGGCGCGGCACCGGCGCGGCGGGTCGCGGCACACCCCGCGGCCCCGTCGGACTACCCTGGGGCCTCGTGAGTGAGAACCGTCGTTGCTGCCGCCCGGGGTGCCCCAATCGTGCGGTCGCCACGCTCACCTACGTCTACGCGGACTCCACGGCGGTCGTCGGACCGCTCCCGGCCATCCGGGAGCCGCACTCGTGGGACCTCTGCGCGGCGCACGCCCTGCGCATCACCGCCCCTCGGGGCTGGGATCTGGTGCGCCACCCCGATATCGACGCCTCGGCGGAGGACTCCGACCTCACCGCGCTGTTGGACGCCGTGGCCGGCGGGCCGGTCGGCGGCCGCAGGGCGGGGGCGGCGCTGGTGGACGCGGACAGGCTGCGCCGCCTGGGGGTGTCCGACCCCGGGCGCGTGCTCGCCGAGGCCCCGGCGGAGCCGTCCGGTGGCCGCCCCCACCTGCGGGTGGTCCCCGATTCCACGGATCGCGCCGAGCCCACGGGGGCCGGGGTGACCGACGGCTCCCGGGGGCCGGGCCCCGACTGAGGGGCCCGTGCGCCTCCGCTGCGCACAGGGCCCCCGCCGCCGGTACGCCGGCAAGCGGGGTCCGGGTGGAATCCGGCGGGTAGGGTCGACTGATGACACCGTCCGAACGCCTCTCATCCCTGGAGCAGCACGTGGCACGTAGCGCCGAGTCCGTCACAGCAGTCATCAAGGCCTACGACGTCCGAGGCGTCGTGGGCGAGCAGATCGACTCCGACTTCGTCCGCGAGGTCGGTGCGTCGTTCGCCCGCCTGATGCGGTCGGAGGGCGCGGACACCGTGGTGGTCGGCCACGACATGCGGGACTCCTCGCCGGCGCTGTCCCGGGCGTTCGCGGAGGGCGTCACCGCCCAGGGCCTGGACGTGGTGACGATCGGCCTCGCGTCGACCGACCAGCTCTACTACGCCTCGGGTCTGCTCGACTGCCCGGGCGCGATGTTCACCGCCAGCCACAACCCGGCCAAGTACAACGGCATCAAGCTGTGCCGGGCGGGCGCGAAGCCGGTCGGCCAGGAGTCGGGGCTCGGCGTGATCTCGGACGAGCTGGTCGAGGGCGTCCCGGGGTTCGACGGCGAGGCCGGAGCGGTCTCCGAGCGTGACGTGCTCGAGGGCTACGGGTCGTACCTGCGCGAGCTGGTCGACCTCTCGGGGATCCGCCGGCTCAAGGTGGCCGTCGACGCCGGCAACGGGATGGGCGGACACACGGTGCCCGCCGTCCTCAGCGGGCTCCCCCTGGAGATCGTCCCGCTGTACTTCGAGCTCGACGGCGAGTTCCCCAATCACGAGGCCAACCCCCTCGAACCGGCCAACCTGGTCGACCTCCAGGCACTCGTGCGCGAGAGCGGCGCGGACATCGGGCTCGCCTTCGACGGGGACGCCGACCGCTGCTTCGTCGTGGACGAGCGGGGTGAACCCGTCGCCCCGTCGGCCATCACGGCGCTGGTGGCCGGGCGGGAGCTGGACAAGGAGCCCGGCGCCTCGATCATCTACAACCTCATCACCTCCCGGGCCGTCCCCGAACTGGTCGAGGAGAAGGGCGGCGTCGCCGTCCGCACCCGGGTGGGCCACAGCTTCATCAAGGCGCAGATGGCGGACACCGGGGCGATCTTCGGGGGCGAGCACTCGGCGCACTACTACTTCCGTGACTTCTGGGGTGCCGACTCCGGCATGCTCGCCGCGATGCACACCCTCGCCGCCCTGGGGGAACAGGAGTCGCCGCTGTCCGAGGTGATGGCCGAGTACACCCGGTACGCCGCCTCCGGGGAGATCAACTCCACCCTGGACTCGGCGGAGGCCCAGGTGGCGCGGATGGACGAGGTGATCGAGGCGTTCTCCGGCCGCGCCCGGTCGGTGGACCGGCTCGACGGCGTGACCGTCGACCTCGGCGACGGCGCCTGGTTCAACCTCCGCGCGTCCAACACCGAACCACTCCTGCGCCTCAACGCCGAGGCGCGCACCGGGGAGGACGTCGCGGCAGTGGTCGACGAGGTCCTCGCGATCGTCCGTGCCTGACCTGACCAGCGACACCGGGTCCGGCAGGGTGGACCTGGACGACGCCGACGCCCTGAGATCCTCCGACGCCTCCGGGGCCCTGCTCCACGCCTCGATGTCCGGTGCCCAGCTCCGGGCGGTCGCGACGGCGGTCGACGCCGGGGCCCTCGACGGGCTCACGGGGTTCCGTCCCCGGTCACTCGTGTGGATCTCGGGGCGCTCGGACCGGGCACGGCACGCCGTCGGGGTGGTCACCGCCCTCGCCGAGCTCGTCGGCGGGCCCGCCGTTCCGCCGCTGGTCCACGCCCACACACTCCCCGCCTGGGTCGGGGCGTTGGACGTCGTCCTGGTCTCGGGCGACGACGCCGGGGACCGGGACCTGGTGTACGCCGTCGACGGGGCGGCGGGCCGTGGCGCCGCCGTCGTGGTGGACGTGCCGCGGGAGGGCCCGGTGGGCGAGTCGGGCGGCGGCCGGGCCACCTGGCTCGAACCACTTCCCTATGTCCCTCCGCACCGCGGGGTCCTGCACCACATGGCCGCGGGGATGGCGGTCCTCACCGCACTGGGCGCCCGCGGTCTGGACGTCGGTGCGGCCGCGGACGCGGTCGACGTCGAGCTCGAGGGCCTGGGCCCCGACCTCGCGACGCCGGTCAACCCGGCCAAGCTCCTCGCGGCCTCGGTCGCCGGGTCGGACCCCCTCGTCTGGATCCACTCGGACCCGTTGTCCGCCGCCTACTGCGACCGGGCCGTGGCCGCGTTCTGCGACGCCGGGCGGGTCACGGCGTCCTCCTCCGTCACGGACGCCGTCCGGTCACAGGCCGAACGCGCCCGGGGCCGCCCCGCCGCGGATCCCCTCGCGAGCCTGTTCCACGACGACCAACTGGACGGTGAGCGGGAGCACAGGACCATCCGACACCTCGGTATGGTGTTGAGCGCGGACGAGGAACTCGTCCGGTTGGCCGCGGGCCCGCTCGCGGACGTCGAGTGGGTCACCGATCGTGGTCGGGACACGGCCGGTCTCGCCCCGGCCCCGTTGAGCGGAAAGGTGGCCGCGCTCATGGCACGGACCGAACTGTCCGCCGCGTACCTACTGGTCGGGGGGCTCTAGATCCGTGGTGGCACTCAGCCCGGTCGTCCAGGCGTACGCCTGGGGCTCCCGGACCGCCCTCCCCGAACTGTGCGGGACCGTCTCTCCCGCCCCGCACCCGGTGGCCGAGCACTGGTTCGGCGCCCACGACTCCGGTTCCTCCCTCTGCGCTGACGGCCGGGGGCTGGACGCCCGGATCGCGGCCGACCCCGTGGGTGAACTCGGCGCGCGGGTGGTGCAGGAACACGGGGGCGGGCTGCCGTTCCTGGTCAAACTGCTGTCGGCCGAGCAGGCGCTCTCGCTCCAGGCGCATCCGTCCCCGGAGCGGGCGCGCGAGGGGTTCGCGGCGGAGGACGCGCGTGGGATCGCCGTCAACGCCCCCGACCGCAACTACCGCGACGTCAACCACAAGCCGGAGATCCTGGTGGCGTTGACCGACTTCGACGCGCTGGTGGGATTCCGTCCCGTGGCCCGGACCGTGGCGCTGCTCGATGCGCTCGACGCCCCGGTGCTGCGTCCCTACCGCGAGATGTTGGCCGGTCAACCGGACGCGGAGGGCGTCCGCGCGGTCTTCACCACCTTCGTCACCATGCCGCACACGGCGCTGTCGACGGCGGTGGCGGACCTGGTCACCTCGGCCGTCGGCTACCTCACCGCCGAGGGCGTCGGGGGCGAGTGGTCGAACGAGGCCACGACCGTCGTGGAACTGGCCGAACGCTATCCCACGGACCCCGGTGTGTTGGGCGCGTTGTTGCTCAACAGGGTCGTGCTCCGGCCCGGTGAGGCCGTCTACCTGGGTCCCGGCCAGCTCCACGCGTACCTGCGCGGGGTGGGCGTGGAGGTCATGGCCAACTCCGACAACGTCCTGCGGGGCGGACTGACGCCGAAACACGTCGACGTCCCCGAGCTGATGCGCGTACTCGAGTTCGACCCGCTCGCGGATCCCACGGTGCGCCCGGTACCCGCCGGCCGCGGGATCCCGGGGGAGATGGACTACCCCACACCCGAGCCCGACTTCGCGCTCTCGCGGATCGCCGCGCCCCCGGGTTCGGCGCCCGTCACCTACCGGCCCGACGGCCCCGAGGTCCTGCTGTGCACGTCCGGACGTCTGCTGGTGACGGAGAACGGCGCCACCGGGACCCTCGGCCCGGGTCACGCGGTGTGGGTGCCCGCCTCGACCCCCGAGGTGGTGCTGGACGCGGCCGACGGGGCCACCGTTTTCCGCACCCGCGTCGGCGGTCCGGCGACGGGGACGTCGCACAGGTAGAGCGCCCCGCTAGTGTGGTGCGGAAGTCTGTTTCGAACTACGAGGAGCTGGTCGCACACATGTCCGCTGATCTGCACGTGCAGTCCGTCAACGGTGTCGAGTTCAAGGTGGCGGATCTGTCGCTGGCGGAGGCGGGCCGCAAGCAGATCCGTCTGGCCGAGCACGAGATGCCCGGTCTGATGGCGCTGCGTGAGGAGTACGCGGCGGAGCAGCCGCTCGCGGGTGCGCGGGTCGCGGGCTCGATCCACATGACGGTGCAGACCGCCGTCCTGATCGAGACCCTGACCGCGCTGGGCGCGGAGGTCCGCTGGGCGTCGTGCAACATCTTCTCGACCCAGGACGAGGCGGCCGCCGCGGTCGTGGTGGGCCCCGAGGGCAGCCCCGAGGCGCCGTCGGGCGTGCCGGTGTTCGCCTGGAAGGGCGAGACGCTCGCCGAGTACTGGTGGTGCACCGAGCAGATCATGACGTGGCCGAACGCCGAGCCCAACATGATCCTCGACGACGGTGGTGACGCCACCATGCTCGTGATCAAGGGCAAGGAGTTCGAGAAGGCCGGCGCCGTCCCGTCCGACGACGACGCCTGGTCGGCGGAGGAGAAGGTCTTCCACGCGCTGCTGCGTGAGTCCGTCCCGGCGAACCCGGGCAAGTACACGGCCATCGCCGAGGCCGTCCAGGGCGTGACCGAGGAGACCACCACCGGCGTGCACCGGCTGTACCACTTCCACGCCGAGGGAGTGCTGCCGTTCCCGGCCATCAACGTCAATGACGCGGTCACCAAGAGCAAGTTCGACAACAAGTACGGGACCCGTCACTCGCTGCTCGACGGGATCAACCGCGGTACCGACGCCCTCATCGGTGGCAAGAAGGCCCTGGTGTGCGGTTACGGAGACGTGGGCAAGGGCTGCGCCGAGGCCCTGGCCGGTCAGGGTGCGCGTGTGCAGGTCACCGAGGTCGACCCGATCAACGCGCTGCAGGCGCTCATGGACGGGTTCGACGTGGTGACGGTGGACGAGGCCATCGAGGCCGCCGACATCATCATCACGGCCACGGGCAACAAGGACATCATCACCTTCGAGCACATGACGCGGATGAAGAACAAGGCCATCCTCGGCAACATCGGTCACTTCGACAACGAGATCGACATGGCCGGTCTCGAATCCGCCGCGGGCGTCACCCGGATCAACATCAAGCCACAGGTCGACGAGTTCGTCTTCGACGATGACGGCCGGTCGATCATCGTGCTGTCCGAGGGCCGTCTGCTCAACCTCGGAAACGCCACCGGCCACCCGTCCTTCGTCATGTCGAACAGCTTCTCCGATCAGGTGATCGCCCAGATCGAGCTGTTCACCAAGGCCGACCAGTACCCGGTGGGCGTGCACCTGCTGCCCAAGATCCTCGACGAGAAGGTCGCGCGCCTGCACGTGGAGGCGCTCGGCGGCTCGCTCACCACGCTCGCCAAGGACCAGGCCGAGTACATCGGCGTGGACGTCGAGGGCCCGTACAAGCCCGACCACTACCGGTACTGATCCGGCCACCGGTGGTGACGCGGCTGGTCGTCGTCGAGGGACTCGACGGCGCGGGCAAGAACACCCTGACGACCGCGCTGGTCGGCGAGCTCTCCGGTCGCGGGGTTTCGGTGGGCCGACTCGCGTTCCCCCGGTACGGCACGCTGCACGCCGACCTGGCCGCCGACGCCCTGCACGGCGGCCAGGCCGGCGCCGCGGACTCACCCCACGCGATGGCGTTGCTGTTCGCACTGGACAGGCATGCCGCCCGCGACGAACTCCGCGAGCTCGGGAGCTCGCACGACGTGGTCCTGCTCGACCGGTACGTGGCCTCCAACGCCGCGTACTCGGCGGCCCGTCTCGGTCCCGGCCGGGAGGCGGAGGTGCTCGACTGGATCGGTGCACTCGAGTTCGACCGCCTCGGACTCCCGGTGCCGGACCTGCAGATCCTGCTCGACACCCCCACCGGGCTGGCCGCCGAGAGGGCGGGCTCCCGGGAGGCCTCCGACCCGGGCCGGACCCGGGACCGCTACGAGAGGGACGCGGCGCTCCAGGCGGCGACCGGCGATGTCTACCGCCGGCTCGCCGCCTCCGGATGGCGGTCGCCCTGGCGGGTACTGGGAGCGGACCCCGACGTGCGGGGGTTGGCGGACCTCGTCGTCGGCGCCCGGGGCGAGCCGTGGGCCCGGTCCGGCGGTGGGTCCGGGTAAGGTCTCCAGGGAAGAACCCGGCCCGCGGTCACCCCCGCGGGGCCGCGTTCCCCCGACACACACGCCGACACAAGTGGTGACAATGACCCCGAAGATCCTGGTCGTAGACGACGACGCAGCACTGGCAGAGATGCTCACCATCGTCCTGCGGGGCGAGGGGTTCGACACCGAGGTCGTGGGCGACGGTGTCCAGGCCATCGAGACCTTCCGGTCGGTCCAACCCGATCTGGTCCTGCTCGACCTCATGCTGCCGGGCCGGAGCGGGATCGACGTGTGTCGCGACATCCGGGTCGAGTCCAGGGTGCCGATCGTCATGCTCACGGCCAAGACGGACACCGTCGACGTGGTCCTGGGGTTGGAGTCCGGCGCGGACGACTACATCATGAAGCCGTTCAAACCCAAGGAGCTGGTGGCCCGGATCCGGGCACGCCTGCGCCGGGGAGAGGACGAGCCGAGCGAACTGCTGCACATCGGCGACGTGACCATCGACGTCCCCGCGCACACGGTGACGCGCGACGGCACGCCGATCCCACTCACCCCGCTGGAGTTCGACCTGCTGGTCGAACTGGCCCGCAAGCCCCGCCAGGTCTTCACCCGTGAGGTGCTCCTCGAGCACGTGTGGGGCTACCGGCATTCGGCGGACACGCGCCTGGTCAACGTGCACGTCCAGCGCCTGCGCGCGAAGATCGAGAAGGACCCGGAGAACCCCGAGGTGGTCCTGACGGTGCGCGGCGTCGGGTACAAGGCGGGCCCGGTCTCGTGACCGCACGTCGCACGGACGACGCGGCGGCGTCCTCCGGCGACGAGCGCGACACACGGGACGTGGCCGACTCGTCGACCCTGCGGGAACGGATCCGCGACCTCGACCTCACAGCTCTGGGGTTGCGTTTCGCGCGCCTGTGGCGGCGGTCCCTGCAGCTCCGGGTGGTCACCTCGACCCTGGCGCTGTCCATGGGTGTGATCCTCACGATCGCGTTCATGTTGCAGAGCCAGATGGCCGCGCAGTTGTTGTCCACCAAGCTGGACGCCGCCGTCGAGCAGGCGGGCAGGCTCCGGGTGACCGTCGAGGCGCAGATCGCGGCGACCGACGAGGGCACCAGTGAGCAGTCCCGGCTCGACCAGGCGCGCAGCGCGTTGGGCGAGCGGGGGATCGCCTCCGCCGGGGAGTCGGTCCACGCGGGCACCTTCGACCCGATCCTGGTGGTGCCCGACCAGACCGGACGCGGGCAGGTCGTCAGCCCGGGCGGCTCGCAGGTCCCGCCCGAGCTGCAGTCGCTGGTCCAGCGGGGGCGCATCGCCTACCAGTACGTGACCATGGACTTCCGGGGCGAGCCCGCCAAGGCGCTGATCATCGGCACCCCGACGGACTCCTCGATCCCCGGGCTCGAGCTCTATCTGGTGTACCCGCTCATCGCCGAGGAGCAGACCCTCGGGATCATGCGCGGGATCGTGGCGACCGCCGGCCTGGCGATCATCGTGCTCAGCGCGGCGATCGCGTGGATGGTGGCCCGGCAGGTGGTGCTGCCGGTCCGGCAGGCGGCGTCCATCGCGCAGCGGTTCGCCAACGGGCACCTCAAGGAGCGGATGGTGATCCGGGGGGAGGACGACGTCGCCCGGTTGGCGATGGCGTTCAACGACATGGCCCAGAGCCTGTCGGACCAGATCACCCAGTTGGAGGAGTTCGGCGACCTCCAGAAGCGGTTCACCTCCGACGTCTCGCACGAGCTGCGCACCCCGCTCACCACGGTCCGCATGGCGGCGGACATCATCTCCGACTCGGCCGACCACCTCGACGCCCCGACCAAACGGGCCGTGGAACTGCTGGAGTCCGAACTCGACCGGTTCGAGAGCCTGCTCACCGACCTGCTGGAGGTCTCCCGTCACGACGCGGGCATGGCCGAGCTGTCGGTCTCCGCGATGGACGTCCGGGGAGCCGTCGCGGACGCGGTGTCCACCGTGTCGCACATCGCCGAGTCCGCCGGCGTGCAGGTCGAGGTGGACATGCCGGACGAGCCGGTGGTGGCCGAGGTGGACTCCCGCCGGGTGGAGCGCATCCTGCGCAACCTGGTGGCCAACGCTCTCGACCACTCCGAGTCCAAGCCCGTCCGGGTCACTCTGCGTGGGTCCGACGCCGCCCTGGCCGTCTCGGTGCGCGACCACGGTGTGGGACTGAACCCCGGCGAGGAGTCCCTGGTGTTCAACCGCTTCTGGCGAGCGGATCCCTCGCGGGTCCGTCGGTCGGGCGGCACCGGGCTGGGACTGGCGATCGCCCTCGAGGACGCCAAGTTGCACGGTGGTCGACTGGACTGCTGGGGCAGTCCCGGTGAGGGTTCGTGTTTCCGCCTGACCATTCCGCGTCGCCACGGGGGCACGCTCACCTCCAGCCCGCTGCCGTTGACACCCGAGGACGAGGCGCGGCTCGTGCGGACCGGGTCCCCGACACCGCTGGAGCGGGTCCCCGGGACCGAGGACGCGCGCTCATGAACCGCGCCCGGGCACTCCTCGCCGCGGTGGCGATGATCTGCGCCACCGCGCTGGCCGCCTCCGGCTGCGCGACGCTGCCCTCGTCGTCGTCGCCCCAGGTCATCGACACCTTCTCGCCGCCCGGTCCCGGGCTGACGGTCCCCACCCCCGTACCCGACCAGGAACCGGATCTCCTGGTCCGTGACTTCCTCAAGGCCGCGGCGATCGCCGACCAGAGGCACGCGGCGGCACGGCAGTTCCTCACCCCGGAGGCGGCGGAGAGCTGGGACGACTCGGCGGAGACGACCATCGTCCTGCGAGCCGATCTCAGCGCCGAGGGTGGCCGGGAGGCCGACCGGGCGGAGTACACACTGCGCGCCGAGAAGGTCGGTTCGCTCGACCCCGGTGGGATCTTCAGGGAGGACGTCGGCCAGCTCGAGGTGACGATAGGGCTCGCCCGGCAGGACGGGCAGTGGCGGATCGACGAGCTGCCCCCGGGCGTGGTCATCGAGAAGTCCGAGTTCTTCTCCACCTACGCCCAGCGCGATCTGTTCTTCCTGTCCGGTTCCGGGGACTCCCTGGTCCCCGATCCGCGGTGGACGGCCGCGAACCGCACCGACCTGGGCTTCTCCCTGGTCAACCTGCTCGCCACCGGTCCCCGGCCGGGGCTCGAGGCCGCCGTGCTGTCCCGGGTCCCGAGCTCGGTCTCGGTCCGGCCCGACGAGGGAGAGGACGGGACGACGGGGTTCGGCACCACCATCGACTTCACGGGGTTGCCGGTGCTGAGCAGCCAGGCCACCATGCAGTTCGCCGCGCAGGTGGTGTGGACCCTGGCCGGCTCGGACGTGCCCGGCCCGTACCGGCTCGAGCGCGACGGCGCGCCCCTCGACGAGCGCTACGTGGACGGGTGGACCACGGAGGACGTCCGGATGCTCGACCCGTATCCCCCGGCGGAGCCGATGCGCTACGCACTCACCGCCGCCGACGGCCTGGTCCGGCTCGAGGAGGGTGGCGCGCGCCCGGCCGGTGGGCCCTGGTCGCAGGTCCGCGGGGGTCGCAGCGCGACCATGTCCTATGACGGCAGGTCGCTCGCGGTCATCGCCGGCGACGACCGCGCGGGTCCCCGGAGACTGCTCATCGGGGCGATGGACGGCGAACCCGAGGAGGTGCTCACGGCCCGGACCCTGACCGGCCCCACGTTCCACCCGGTGGACGGGCGGGCGTGGGTGATGGCCGACGACACCAGGCTGCTGCGGGTCGACACGGACGGGGACGTCCCGACGGTCCAGGAGATGGACGGAGCCCCGATCCGTGCGCTGGGGTCGCGGGTCACGGCGCTGCGGATCGACCAGTCCGGCGCCCAGTTGGCCGTGGTCGTCGACGGCGAGGTGTACATCGGCGCGCTGTCCGCCGAGACCGGTCAGCCCGTGGCCGGTTCGTTCCGCCAGATCGGCCTGGCGTTGGGGGAGTCGGCGACCGTCGTCGCGTGGCGGGACCGCTCGACGATCGTCGTCGGTCAAGACACGACCGAGGTGCCCGTGTCGACGATCACCGTGGACGGTGCGATGACCGAACTGCTGTCCCAGCGCAACATCGCCGGGCCGGTCACGGGGGTCGCCGCCGCGGGCCGCGAGGTGTACGTGGTCGACCAGCGTTCGCTGCTGCGACTGGACACGGCGGCGGAGACCGGCGACCGCTACTGGCGGGAGATCCTCGGACTGGCCGCCATCCGGGCGGACCCGGTCGTCGCGGGCTGATCCGGTGCGGCCGGGGGCCCGCGGCGGACAGCCGAGTGCACGGGGTCCGGGCTGGGCGGCGGCGCTGGCCGACCTCGTGGTCCCGCTCGAGTGTGCGGGGTGCGGTCGCGCGCGCGAGCGGTGGTGCGCGGAGTGCGCGCTGACGCTGGCCGGGGGTCCTGTCCGCGTGCGGACCCGCGCGGACCTCGGGGTACCCGTGTGGGCGCTCGCCCGACACACCGGACCCGCGGCCCGGGCGGTATCGGCCTACAAGGACCGCGGCCGTCCCGATCTCGCGCGACCCATCGGCGCCGCGCTGGCCGCCGGCATCGACGCCCTCAGGGCGGCGGGAGAGATACCTGAGGCGTCCGAACGGCCGACGGTGCTCGTGCCCGCGCCGGCGTCCGCGCGGGCACGCCGTCGACGGGGGTTCGACCACGTGCGCGAGGTGGTCGACGCGCTCGCCGCCGAACTGGCCGGGTCGACCCCGGGCGGTCCCGTGGCCGTGGCCCCCGTGCTGGAGGTCCGCGGCCGGGTGAGGGACGCGGCGGGGCTGGACGCGCGGGCGAGGTCCGACAATCTCTCCGGCCGGATCCGGCGACGTCCCGAGGGCACCCCGGTCCGCGCCTCGCCCGGCGCCCCGTCGACGGTCGCCGCGCTGCTGGCGTCCCCGGCCACGGTTCTGTTGGTGGACGACGTGGTGACCACGGGTGCCACGGCCGCCGCGTGCGTGGGGGTGCTGAAAGTAGGCGGGTTGCGCGTCGACGGGGTCCTCGGGGTCACCGCCGCGTGAGGTCCGGGGTGACTTCCGGACTACTTGAGGCGACTCCGGTCCGGTGCACAGGCGACGGGGTAATGTGGGCGACGGACGGGGTTCACCAGCGCGTTCACCAAATGTTGCCCGGTGGTGTCCACCGTCCGCAGAGTGTCCACTCAGCCATGTGGGTTGACCCCTCGACCGGGGTCCCGGGCGGTAACCGGGCCGGTCGTAGAGGTCCGCCGCAGGCCCGATGAGGAGGAGCTTCGATGGCGAAGACCCCCGCAGTCCTGCTCGACCCCGCCACCTTCGACGGCCCGATGACCGACGATCCCGGCGCCCCTGACGCACAGGTCACGATCAAGGGCCGCAACGTCGAGGTCCCCGACCACTTCGCGTCCCGGATCCAGACGAAGCTCGCGAAGATCGAGAAGATCTCGCCGGCGATCACGCGGTTCGACGTGGTCCTGTTGCACGAGAAGAACCCACGCCTGGCAAAGGCCAGCCAGCGGATCGAGATCACCCTCAAGGGCAAGCCGGGCGTCGCCCGTGCGGAGGCCGCGGAGGACACCTTCTACGCCGCCCTGGAGTCGGCGGTGGCCAAGCTCGAGCGGCAGATGCGCAAGGCGCGCACCCGGCGCAAGATCAGCCATTCCGGCCATCGTCGTCCGCAGTCGGTCGCCGAGGCGACCGCGGAACTCGCCTCCGAGGCGGCTCCTGCGGACGTGCTGGACGAGTACTCGGACGGGGTCGACGACCAACTGCCCGGCCAGATCGTGCGCCGCAAGGAGCACGACGGGACCCCGATGTCGGTCGACGAGGCACTGGAGAAGATGGAGTTGGTGGGTCACGACTTCTACCTCTTCCGCGATTCCGAGACCGGCAACCCGACCGTCGTCTACCGGCGGCACGCCTTCGACTACGGGCTCCTCACCTTGAGTGACGAGGCCTGACGGTCGCACTCCACACACCCCGGGGGCGGCCCGGTCCACACGGACCGGGTCGCCCTCGGCGTGTATCCCCCGTCCGGAACACCTAGGATGAGGTCCGGACCCGCGTGTCAGCCGCGCAGGTCGCCAGAGACCCAGACCACCCCGACCACGAGGACGTTCGAGACTGTGTCCATCCTTTCCAAGCTGCTCCGAGCCGGCGAAGGTCGAAAGCTCAAGCGGTACAGCACTCTCGCCGACTACGTGGACACGCTGTCCGACCAGACGGAGAAGCTGACCGACGACGAGCTCCGCGCCAAGTCCGACGAGTTCAAGGGTCGGTTGGCCGAGGGTGAGACGCTGGACGACCTGCTCCCGGAGGCGTTCGCCGTAGCGCGCGAGGCCGCCTACCGGGTCCTGGGGCAGAAGCCGTACAAGGTGCAGATCGTCGGCGCCATCGTGCTGCACACCGGTGCGGTGGCGGAGATGAAGACCGGTGAGGGCAAGACGCTGACCTGTGTGCTGCCCGCGTACCTCAACGCCCTGTCGGGCCAGGGTGTCCACGTGGTCACGGTCAACGACTACCTGGCCAAGCGCGACGCGGAGTGGATGGGCCGTGTCCACCGCTTCCTCGGACTGTCCGTGGGCGCGATCCTCGGGGGGATGACCCCGGCGCAGCGCCGTGAAGCGTACGCCGCCGACATCACCTACGGCACCAACAACGAGTTCGGCTTCGACTACCTGCGCGACAACATGGCGCACGACACCGCGGAACTGGTCCAGCGTGGCCACAACTACGCGGTCGTCGACGAGGTCGACTCGATCCTCATCGACGAGGCCCGGACCCCGCTCATCATCTCGGGCCCCGCCGACGGATCGAGCAAGTGGTACGGGGAGTTCGCCCGCATCGCTCCGCTGCTCGAGGAGGGGACCCATTACGAGGTCGACCGCAAGAAGCGCACGATCGGCGTGTCCGAGCAGGGTGTCGAGTTCGTCGAGGACCAACTCGGGATCGACAACCTGTACGAGGCGGCCAACTCGCCCCTCGTCAGCTACCTGAACAACTCCATCAAGGCCAAGGAGTTGTTCACCAGGGACAAGGACTACATCGTCCGGGACGGCGACGTGATCATCGTCGACGAGTTCACCGGTCGTGTCCTCGACGGTCGCCGCTACAACGAGGGCATGCACCAGGCCATCGAGGCCAAGGAGCGGGTGGAGATCAAGGCGGAGAACCAGACGCTCGCCACGATCACCCTCCAGAACTACTTCCGGCTCTACGAGAAGCTGGCCGGCATGACGGGCACGGCCGAGACCGAGGCCGCCGAGCTGTACTCGATCTACAAGCTCGAGGTCATGCCCATCCCGACCAACCGCCCGATGGTGCGTGAGGACCAGGCGGACCTGATCTACAAGACCGAGGAGTCGAAGTTCGCCGCCGTGGTGGAGGACATCTCCGAGCGCGTCGAGAAGAAGCAGCCGGTGCTCGTGGGTACCGCCTCCGTCGAGCGCAGTGAGCACCTGTCCAAGCAGCTCACCCGCAAGGGCATCAAGCACCACGTGCTCAACGCCAAGTTCCACGCGTCCGAGGCGCAGATCATCGCCCAGGCCGGTCGGCCGGGCGCGGTCACCGTGGCGACCAACATGGCCGGTCGTGGTACCGACATCGTGCTGGGCGGCAACCCGGACATCATCGCCGACCTCAATCTCCGTGAGCGGGGACTGAACCCGGTGGACACCCCGGAGGAGTACGAGGAGGCGTGGGACGCCGAGATCGAGCGCATGCGCAAGCTCAGCAAGCAGGAGGCGGAGCGGGTCCGTGAGGCCGGCGGTCTCTACGTCCTGGGTACCGAGCGGCACGACTCCCGGCGCATCGACAACCAGCTACGCGGTCGCTCGGGCCGTCAGGGTGACCCGGGTGAGTCCCGGTTCTACCTTTCTCTCGGTGACGAACTCATGCGGCGTTTCAACGGTGCGGCCGTCGAGGCGATCATGAACCGGCTGAACCTGCCCGATGACGTGCCGATCGAGGCCGGGATGGTCTCGCGGGCCGTCAAGAACGCCCAGACCCAGGTCGAGTCGCAGAACTTCGAGATCCGCAAGGACGTCCTGAAGTACGACGAGGTGATGAACCAGCAGCGCACGGTCATCTATGGCGAGCGCAAGCGGATCCTCGAGGGCGAGGACATCACCGACCAGGTCGAGTCGATGATCTACCAGGTCGTCAGCGCCTACGTCGACGGTGCGGCAGCCGAGGGATATGTCGAGGACTGGGACCTCGACAAGTTGTGGGACGCACTGGGGCAGTTGTACCCGGTCTCGATCACCTCCGCGGCCATCATCGAGGGTGACGAGTACGGGTCGCCGGGCGACCTGTCCGCCAAGAACCTCAAGGACGCGATCCTCGACGACGTCTTCGCCCGGTACGACGACCGGGAGTCGGAGATCGAGGGCATCGGTGGCGAGGGCGCGATGCGGCAGTTGGAGCGCTCGATCATGCTGCAGGTCCTGGACCGCAAGTGGCGCGAGCACCTCTACGAGATGGACTACCTCAAGGAGGGCATCGGGCTGCGGGCGATGGCCCAGCGCGATCCCCTGGTGGAGTACCAGCGCGAGGGGTACGACATGTTCTCGGCGATGATGGACGGGGTGCGCGAGGAGACCGTCGCGTTCCTGTTCAACGTCAAGGTCGAGGCCTCGCCCCAGCAGAAGTCGATGGCGGCCCCGTCCGCGGCGCAGGCCGCATCCCTTGCCGGCGCCAACACCATCCTGCAGGCCGCGGGCACGGGCCGCGACGTCTCCGACGACCAGATGCAGTTCTCCGGTCCGTCGGAGTCCGGCGACGCACAGCTCGTCGACGAGGGCGTGCCGGCGAACCGGGCCGAGCGACGGTCCCAGGAGCGGCAGGACCGGCTCGAGCGACGGGAGCGGGCCGCCAGGGCCGCCTCCCGTGGGCGTAAGGGCTGACCCGCCGCCACCGGCGGGCGGGGCGTCAGACCAACCTGAGCGCGGTGCAGGTCGCCCCGGTCTCGGAGACCCGGATGCGGGCCGCGACCGCGAACAGCCGCGGCCCGCGGGCGTAGGTGGCGCACACCTCGTAGTCGGCGGTCGCCTCGGATCGCGTCCGGCCGGAGCCCCCGGTTCCGGTGTCCGCGTCCGGGCTGCCGCACGCGGGCGCGCCCGGCCCGGCGCCGGCGGCGTGGATGTGGAGACGGTGTACCCGGGCCGGACCGAGGTGTTGTCCGGGGACGCCTCCCCGGGCGAGTGCCCGCAGCATCTCGACGAGGTGGGGCGCGAACGCGCCCCGGGTGTGGTGCGGGGCCCGCTTCCTGTCGACGACTTCCAGGGCCATGATCACCAGGGCGTGGGCCGCCCTCCTCGCCGGGACCGGAACCGCGTCCTCGGGTGTCGGCGCGGGCGCCCGCACCGGGGGGCACCCCACCTCGTGCCCGGCGGGGCCCGGCCCGGGTTCGGTCGAGGGCAGGGGTCGGACCCTGTACTCGTCGGGCGAGGTCTCCCGGATCGACGCGATACCGCCGGCCGACGGGTGCGACACGGGTGTCGGGGTCATGTTCTCTCCACTCCCTCCCGCGATGACCGGGTCGGTCTCGCGTCCTTCCACCCGGTATGACGCGCCGCGACGGGTAGCCGGTTCCGGCTCCGCTACTGCACGCTCGACGGGCGTTGCCTAGGCTGTCCCCATGCGAGGACTGATAGTCGACTACTTCGGGGTGCTGGACGGCACGGATGAGGACCGCGAGAGCTGGCGGGAGATCCTCAGCGGTGCGCGGGCCAACGACGTGCGACTGGCGGTGCTCAGCAACGAGCCCGAGGGGCCGGGGGCCGACCGGGTGCGTGAGGACGCGCGCGGGTACGGGATAGACCACGTGGTGCTCAGCGGTGTGACCGGCGTGGAGAAGCCGGAGCCCGGGGCGTTCCTCGAGGCGGCCCGGCGACTCGAGCTCGAGCCCCGGGAATGCGTGATGGTCGACGACGCCATCGAGAACGTCCTCGGTGCCGTCCAGACCGGCATGATCGGCGTGTTCTACCAGGTGTTCGACCGTGCGGCCGTGGAGATCCGGGGACTGCTCGGACTCGACGAGGCGGTCTGAGCCGTGGCGACAAGGTTGGCCACCGCGGACGCGGACCTGCTCCTCGGGGACGCCGCCCGTTCGCGTAGTCGACACTCCTGTTCGCTCGCCCTCGTCTCCCGTGACGAGCCGTGGGACATCGACCGCGTGATGGAGTTCGTCGACGCCCGCCTGGCGGACGCGCCCAGGTTCCGCCAGCGCATCCGGCACGTCCCGTTCGGGCTCGCGCGGGCCGTCTGGGTCGACGACCCGGATTTCGACCTGAGTTTCCATGTCCGCAGGTCCGCGCTGCCGGCCCCGGGCGGGATGCGCCAGCTCGCCGACCTGGTGGCCAGGCTGGTGGACAGGCCGCTCGAGGCCGGCCGACCGCTGTGGGAGCTCTACCTCATCGAGGGCCTCGCCGACGGGCGGTTGGCGATCCTCACCAAGACCCACCACGTGCTCCTCGGCGGCCCCAACGCCGTGGACCTCGCGCAGGTGTTGATGACCGACGAGCGGGCGTCGGCTGACGTGGACGAGGTGGCCACCTGGACCCCCGTGCCGTCGCCCGGTGACGGCGTACTCGTCCTGGACGCGCTCATCACCATCGCGACGGATCCGCTGGAGCTGGTCCGTCGTTCCACCCGGCTGGTCAACGCGGTCGAGCGCGCGACCCGTGGTCTCGTGGGCGCCGCGAGCCTCACCCTCCTGCGCCCACCCGGTGGGCTCTCGGAGATGTTCCGTACCTCCCGCCCCCGGGGCAGCCGCGTGGGACTGGCCTCGTTCCCGCTGGACCAGGCGCGGACTATCGCCAGGGAGCACGACTGCAAGGTCAACGACGTGGTCCTGGCGGTCCTGTGCGGGGCGCTCCGGTCGTGGATCCTCTCCTGCGGCCATCCCCTGTCGACCTCCGACACCCTGCGCGCGATCGTTCCCATGGCCGTCACCTCCGAGTCCGGTTCGTCGGACGTCGAGGGTGCGGAGGCCTCCGCGGAGGCCACCTCGGCGGAGATCGCCTCAGCGCTCATCGGGATGCCGGTGGGGGAGCCCAACCCCCGGATGCGCCTCGCGCAGATCTCGCGGGAGTCGGCCACCCAGCGCTATCCGAGAGAGGCCGTGGGTGCCAAGTCGTTGGCCAAACTCTCCGGCTTCGCCCCGCCCACCCTCCACGCGTTGGGTTCACGGGCTGCGATCATGTTGCCGTCGGACAGCTACGACCTGGTGGTGACCAACGCGCCGGGACCCCAACACAAGATGTTCTGGGGTGACGGTGAGCTGGCGGAGGTCTACCCGGTGCCGGCGTTGCTCGACGGTCAGGCCCTGGCCGTGTCGATGAGCAGCTACTCGGGGACCGTGTACTGCGGCTTCACCTCGGACCGCCAGGCGGTCCCGGACGTGGAGGAGATCGGCGAGCTCATCTCGTCGGCACTGGACGAGCTCGCGGGCTCCGCCCGCTGACCGACACCCTCCGCTGACCGACACGGCCCACCCGAGAAAGGCACCACAATGCGTCTGTTCATCCCTGCCACGCTCGCGATGCTCGAGACCCTGCTCGAGGGCGGGGAGATGCCCGTGCGCAGCGGGACCGCGTTCGCCGCGACTCCCGCGCTCGTGGAGTCGTATGCGGAAGGGGACACGGAGGAGCTCGAGCACGTGGCCTTCCTCGAGGCCGCACGTGCCTCCCTCCGGCTCCTGGGCGGCGAGATCGACGCGGGGGCCGCCCACGAGACTCACCCGTATCGCAGGGTCGTGGTGAGCGTGGACGTCCCCGACGCCGACGCGGAGCCCCGACCCGACCTGGACACCGCGGTCGTGCGCCTGACCAGGGGGACGGTGTCGATGGCCGAGGTCGCGGCCGTCCACGTGGATCTCGCGGGTGCGGCCGGGCAGGTCGAGGCCGCGGTCGAGGCAGTCGATCGCGCAGACCTGGGGGACGAGGACGCGGAGCTCACGGTGGGGGACGCGCTGGACCTCGATCTGGCCTGGTATGACGCGGTGGAACTGCCGTTCCTGGTGACTCTGCTCTGAGAGACCCGGCCGGTGGGACGTGGTTGACTCCAGTTGCCCCGAACCCGCCCGGGAGCGATCCGGGACGCGATAACCTACGGTACCGTAGGTCGATCTCCGGAAGGCGCCGGCCCGATCCTCGGGCCGCGCGGCAACCGGTTCCAAGGAGGCACCAGTGTCCGAGTCGAACAGCGGACTCAGCCGCGTACTGCGAGCGGCGGCGGCGAGGGTCCCGGAACCGCGGGCCGCGCACCGCCTACTCAACCGCCTGACGCACCCGCTCCGGATGGACGACTACTCGTCCCTGATCTACCCGCTGTGGTCCTCGCGCGAACTCCGCGGCGAGGTCGTCACGGTCCGCCGTGAGGCCGAGGACACCGTCACGCTCGTCATCAAGCCCGGCTGGGGTGCCACCCCGCACTACCAGCCCGGCCAGTACCTCGGCATCGGCGTCCTGCTCGACGGTCGGTGGACGTGGCGGTCGTACTCGCTCACCTCCGCCCCGACGACCGGACGCGGCGAGTACTCGGTGACGGTCAAGGCGCTCCCCGAGGGACTGCTCAGCAACCACATCGTCGGCACCGTGGAGCCCGGCACCATCGTCCGGCTGGCGGCGCCGGCCGGGGACTTCCATCTACCCACGCCGACCCCGTCCAAATTGATGTTCGTCACCGCCGGTTCGGGCATCACGCCGGTGATGGGCATGCTCCGGTCCCTCGACCGCCGTTCGGTCAACGAGCCCTTCCCGGACGTGGTCCACGTCCACTCGGTCCGCGAGAGGGACGACGCGCTCTTCTACGACGAGCTGCGCGCCCTCGAGAAGACCCAGCCCGGGTACGTCCTGCACCTGCGGGTGACGAGCGAGGAGGGTCGCATCGACTCCGCCCAGATGTCGGAACTCGTCCCGGACTGGTCGGAGCGGCCCACCTGGGCGTGCGGACCCAACGCGATGCTCGACGAGCTGGACGAGCACTTCGAGGCGCACGGCCGGGAGGACCTCCACATGGAGCGCTTCACGGTCAACCGGGACGCCGGGGCGTCGGGTGGGACCGTCTCGTTCGGGTCGACCGGCAAGACCGTCGAGCTGGACGGCGCCACCACCATCCTCGAGGGTGGTGAGGAGGTCGGCGTGCAGATGCCGTTCGGCTGCCGGATGGGAATCTGCCAGACCTGTGTGGTCGGCCTCGAGGAGGGGCACGTCCGGGACCTGCGTAACGGTACCGATCACGGGCCGGGCGAGCGGATCCAGACGTGTGTCTCGGTGGCGCTGGGGGATGTCGAGCTCAAGATCTGACCGCGGCCCGACCGTCAGTCCTGGTCCGTCCCCAACGCCCACGCGTCGTTGGACTGCAGGACGCCGAGTAGTTCGCGGACGGCCAGGGCCCGGCGGTGTGCGGCGGGGTCGGTGACGGCGTCGAACCTGCACTCAGGGTCCGCGGGCGGGCCCTGGTGGGTGCACCCCCTGGGGCAGTCCTGCGCGATCTCGTGCAGGTCCGAGAAGGACGCCACCACGTCGTCGGGGGAGACGTGGGCGAGGCCGAAGCTGCGGATCCCCGGGGTGTCCACCACCCAGCCGCCGGCGCCCAGTTCGAGCGCGACCGACTGCGTCGAGGTGTGCCGTCCCTTGCCGACTCCGGAGACCACGCCGGTCGCCCGGTGGGCGTCGGGGATCAGTCGGTTGACGAGCGTCGACTTGCCGACCCCGGAGTGGCCGATCATGGCGGAGATCCGGCCGTCGATCAGCTCGTGCAGCGCGTCCAGGTCGTCGTCGATCCCCACCTGCAGCACGGGGACGTCGAGCGCCTCGAACTCGGCGGCGAAGACCGCCGGGTCGTCGAGATCCCCCTTGGTCAGGCAGAGCACCGGTTCCAGGCCGCCGGTGTAGGCGGCCACGAGAGCGCGGGCGACGAACCCGGCCCGCGGCGGGGGATCGGCGACCGCGACCACGATCAGCAACAGCGCCGCGTTCGCCACCACCACGCGTTCGTAGGGGTCCGAGTCGTCGGCGGTCCGACGGAGCACCGTGCTCCGCTCCTCGACGCGGACGATCCTCGACAGGGTGTCCCGCGTGCCGGTGAGATCGCCCACCACGCCGACGTGGTCCCCGACGACGATAGGGGTGCGCCCCAGTTCCCTGGCCCGCATGGTGACCAGCCGGGTCCCGGCCACGTGGTCCGGGCCGTCGTCCAGCAGGACACATCCCCAGCGACCGCGGTCGACGCTCACGACCATCGCGGACGCGGCGTCGGAGTGGCTCGGCCGGCGCTTGGTGCGCGGCCTGGACCCCTTGCCCGGCCGGATCCGGATGTCGGACTCGTCCCAGCCGCGCGCGCCGCTGCCGCCCCGTCTGGTGGCCACGGCCGGTCTCAGCTCCGCCCGGCGAGCATGTCGGACCACATCGAGGTGAAACCGGGCATGGTCTTGGCGGTGGAGTCGATGTCGTCCACCTCGACGCCCGGCACGACCAGTCCGACGATCGCTCCGGCGGTGGCCATGCGATGGTCGGCGTAGGCGCGCCAGGGGGCACCCCGCAGGGGGGCGGGGGCGATCTCCAGGCCGTCGTCGAGTTCGGTCACCCCGCACCCCACCGCCCCGAGTTCGGCGGCGAGGGCGGAGAGCCGATCGGTCTCGTGGCCCCGCAGGTGCGCGATCCCCGTCAGGCGTGAGGGCCCGTCGGCCAGTGCGCACAGGGCGGCGACGGTGGGGGTGAGTTCACCGATGGCCGACAGGTCCAGGTCGACGGGGGACAGGCGCGGGGGTCCGACGACGACGAGGGTGCCGTGGCCCGCCCCGTCGGCGGTCTCGAGCGTGACCGTGGCGCCCATCGCGCGGAGGATCCCGCGGATGTCGTCCCCGGGCTGGGTGGTGGAGACCGGCCAGTGGGGGACGTGCACGGTCCCGCCGGTGACGGCCGCCGCCGCCAGGAACGGGGTGGCGTTGGACAGGTCGGGTTCCACCACCCGGTCGACGGCCGAGATCGGACCGGGGGCCACTAGCCACGATGAGGCGGTGGGCTGCTCGACGGTCACACCGGACTCCCGGAGCATCGCCAGTGTCATCTCGATGTGCGGTCCGGAGGGGACGGCGGACCCGCCCACGTGGACCAGTTCCAGCCCCTCGTCGAACCGGGCGGCCGAGAGCAGGAGGCCCGAGACGAACTGCGATGACGCGGAGGCGTCCATCTCCACCCGGCCGCCACGCACCGAGCCCGTCCCGTCGACCGAGAACGGGAGGCTGTCCCCGTCCACGTCGGCGCCGAGGTCACGCAGCGCGTTCAGGACCGTGGCCTGCGGCCGGACCCGCGCGGCCGGGTCGCCGTCGAAGGTCGAGGTGCCCGTGGCGAGCGCGGCCAGAGGGGGGACGAACCGCATGACGGTCCCCGCCAGTCCGCACTCCACCTGCGCACCGTGGAGCGGTCCCGGGGTGACGAGCAGCTCGGTGTCGTCCGGGGCGAGCGGTCCCGACGGGCCCTCGATCCGGGTGCCCAGCGCCGTGAGAGCGCCGATCATGAGGTCGGTGTCCCGACTGCGCAACGTCCCGCTCAACCGCGAGGGGGCGTCGGACAGGGCGGCCAGGATCAGGGCGCGGTTGGTCAGCGACTTGGACCCGGGTACCGGGACCACGGCGTGCACGGGTGTGCCGGCGACAGGGGCGTTCCAATGACTCACCTGGTCATTGTCGCCCATCGGCCCCGAACCCGCCCGCTGCGGGTGGGAGGATGTTCCGCATGTGTGGACGGTTCTCGCTCTCCTCCGATCCGGCGCGGCTCGCCGTGGAGCTCGACGCGGTCGACGAGGCGTCGTCCCCGCCGCCGGGGTCGTGGCCTGACCGGCCCCCGGGTACACCGCGGTTCAACATCGCGCCCACCGCCACCATCCCGGTCCTGGTGTCGGACAGCCCGCGCGAGAGGTTGGACCCTCCGGCGGGGCCCGGGCGGGTGCTGCGCGCGATGCGGTGGGGCCTGGTGCCGTCCTGGGCCAGGGATCCGGCCCGACTCCCCACCCTGTTCAACGCGAGGGTCGAGACGGCGTACGAGAAGCCGTCGTTCCGCTCCGCCGTGGCCAGGCGCCACTGCGCGATCCCGATGGACGGATGGTACGAGTGGGTGCCCGGCGAGCCCGCGGGGTCCGGGGGAAAGGCAGTGTCCGGGGGAAAGGCAGCGCCCGGCGGGAGGGCCGCGCCCAAACAGCCCTTCTACATGAGTCTTCCCGGAGACCTGGGGATGCTCATGGCAGGTCTGTGGGAGGCCCGGCGTGATCCACAGGACCCTGCCGTCACCCAGTGGTCCTGCACGATCCTCACCACCGAGGCGCTCGGTCCGCTCCGCGCGGTCCATGACCGCATGCCCCTCGTGGTGGACCCCTCCGTGCTGTCGGACTGGCTCGACCCGTCCGTGATCGGCGACCCCCGGGCCCTGGTCGCCGGTGCCGGCGGGGACCTGGAGCAGTGGGCGGGCTCGGTGGAGATCACCCCCGTCTCCCGCGCGGTCTCCAACGTCCGCAACGAGGGCCCGGAGCTGATCCGGCCGGTGGACCCCACCTCGGGCATGCTCTTCTGACGCCGGGTCACCCGGCGGCGATCGGCGCCGTCGTCGCCCCCGTGAGAGCGACGAGATCCGCGGGCGCGAGTTCGATCTCCCACCCGCGTCGGCCGGCGCTGCACAGGATCGTCTGGTGATCGGACGCCGAACTGTCGACCACCGTGACCAGGGACCTCTTCTGGCCGAGCGGTGACACCCCGCCCACCACGTACCCGGTGGACTTCTCGGCGGCGTCGACCGGGGCGAGGGACACCTTCCCGCAGCCGAGGGCCGCGGCCGCGGCCTTGAGGTCGAGCATCTTCGTGACCGGGAGGACCGCGACCGCCAGCGGGATCCGGGAACCGGCCGGTGGCCGGGCGGTGGCGAGCACCAGGGTCTTGAAGACCCTCGCGGCGTCCACCCCGAGCCGCTCGCCCATCACACGGGCGGCCTCGTCCCCGAACGCGGCGCCGGCCGCGTCGTAGGTGTGGACCGCATGGTCGACCCCGGCGGACCGGAGCACGGCGATCGCAGGGGTCGCCGCCGAGGCGGCCTTTCCGCTTCCCGCACGTTTTCCGCTCATCCCGCGCCAGCCTAGTGACGGGGCCATCCGGAATACCGCGACCGTGCCCGGTGTTGAGGAGAGCAGTTGCCCGGGACGGCCCCCGGGTTCGGGAGAGGAGGGTGCGATGCGGACCGCGGTCCTCGACGTCCCCGGCGTGCAGATAGACTCCGGGCCATCGACAGGTGAGGAGTACCGGTTGCCGACCGAGTTGCAGCCCGAGGAGGCCGACCAGCGCGCCGAGCAGTTCGAGGAGTTGGCGATGCCTCTCCTCGATCAGCTCTACGGCGCCGCTCTGCGGATGACCCGCAACCCGGCAGACGCGGAAGACCTGGTGCAGGAGGCGTACGCCAAGGCGTTCGCGGGGTTCAACTCGTTCAAGCCGGGTACGAACTTCCGGGCCTGGATGCACCGCATCCTCACCAACGCGTACATCAACCACTACCGCAAGCGCCAGCGTCAGCCCGCGCAGTACCCGACCGAGGAGATCACGGACTGGCAGTTGGCGGCGGCGGCCGAGCACACCTCGACGGGTCTGCGCTCGGCGGAGGTGGAGGCGATGGAACTGCTGCCGGACGACGAGATCCGGTCCGCTCTGGCCCAGCTCCCGGACGAGTTCCGGATGGCGGTGTACTACGCCGACGTCCAGGACCTGCCGTACAAGGAGATCGCCGAGATCATGGACACCCCGCTGGGGACCGTGATGTCACGCCTGCACAGGGGACGAAAGCAGCTACGCGAGCTGCTCCGGGACGTGGCGACCGAGCGAGGCTTCGGTCGTGACAGGACGGAGGGCGCGACGTGATGAGAGAACACGACCCGCGACTTGACCGGATCGACTGCGAGGACGCACGGCGCGACCTCTCGCTCCTCGTCGACCTGGAGTGCGATGACGCGTGCCGGTCCAGGCTGGAGCATCACCTGGCCGGTTGCGCGACCTGTCGGGAGATGTTCCTGTCCGAGCGCCGGCTCAAGGCCAAGTTGTCCCGGTCCTGCTGCGAGACGGCGCCGTCGGGCCTGCGGGAGCGGCTCATGGTGGAGATCCGGCGGACCACGGTGACCACGACCGACGCTGACGGGACGACGGTCGTGCACCGGACGACGACCGTTCAGCGACGAGACCCGACCTGACGCCTCCGCAGAACGCGGATGAGGGGCGGGCACCTGGTGGGTGCCCGCCCCTCACTCGGCTACGGGTGGTCCGGACTCAGCTGTTCGGACGCTTGCCGTGGTTTGCGTTCTTCTTGCGGCGATCCCGCCTCTTGCGGCCACGCTTGCCCATGGTCGCCTCCTTTCGTCGGTGTACAAGTCTCCCATGAGAACCCTCGTGTGGTTGCATTGAGGAGTCCGGGGGCCGCGCGTGACGAAAGTAGAGGAACATCCGAATGACTGAACAGGTCCGTGCCGAGATGGTCGCCAATGTGATGGAGGTCGTCTCGGCGGTCGGCACAGAGGTCGCCGAGGGCGACACGATCGTGCTCCTCGAGTCGATGAAGATGGAGATCCCGGTGCTGTGCGAGACCGCCGGGACCGTCACCGAGGTGGCCGTCGCCAGCGGGGACGTCATCCAGGCCGGAGACCTCATCGCCGTCATCAGCTGACGGGCTCGCGGAGGGCCGAGCAACCGGACGACCGGTCGATCGACCGGTTCCACGACGAAGGCCGGTTCCCCTCCTCGGGAGGAGGAGGGGAACCGGCCTCGATCGATCGGTGAAGCGTCAGACCGCGGTGCGGGTGCGCGCGCGGCGGCGCTTGAGGGCACGTCGCTCGTCCTCGCTCATCCCGCCCCAGACGCCGGCGTCCTGGCCGGACTCGAGGGCCCACGCGAGGCACTCGGCGGTGACGGGGCAGCGGTTGCAGACGATCTTCGCCTCGGCGATCTGGGCGAGAGCGGGTCCGGAATTGCCGACGGGGAAGAACAGCTCGGGATCCTCGTCGCGGCAGATGGCCTTATGGCGCCAGTCCATGGGAACTCCTTACGGTTACGAGACCGTGGTCGGGTGCGCCGGACGCGAGTGGACGCCGTCGACCCGCAGACCTGCAGGGTCTGCGTGCGGACGTACGCGGTCAATCACATCCGGCGATGTGTGGGGTGTACCCGCTCCGCGGGCTCGCTCCTGGTGGAGCAGCTCCCGGTTAAGGCAAGGCAAACAGAGTGCGTCTGCGCTGTTACAAGTGATCGTGCCACGATTCCATGACAAGTCAACCCTCTCGTACCGGGATGTGGCAAAGGTCACCCGAGTTGTCAAATCGTCCTGAAAGCGCACGCCAGAGGCCGTTATGGGTTAATCGGAGTCCAGTCCACAAGGGTGATTCCGGTCCGGGCGGGGACGCGACATAGGCTGCACATGTGAACGAGAGCCGACCAGACGACCACCGTAGCCCTCCGGATCGTGCGGATCCCCGAACGGCGATCCCCACTCCCGTGCGGTTGGCCGGGTGGATCTCGTCCGCTCAGGGACTGACCGGGGTGGGAGTGGCGGTCGCCCTCGCCATCCGTGCGGCCGTGGGCCACCGCGAGGAGACCGTCGTCATCAGTGGATACGGAACCGCGGTGTGGTTCGCGATCCTCGGCGGCGGCCTCCTCGCCGCCGGTGTCGGTTTGCTGCGGGGTCGCCGCTGGGGCCGGGGGCTCGTGGTGATCGCGGAGCTGTTGCTGCTGTTCGTCGCCTGGTATGTCGCCGTGGGGTCGCACCAGTATCTCGCCGGGGTCGCCCTCGCGGTCGTGTGCGTCGTGGCGTTGGTCTCCCTGTTCCGTAGGGACGCGATCGAGTGGTACGCCGCCTGACCGTGCGGGCGTCGCGTCGGGCTCCCGGGTGGCAGGTGGTCCCGTCGGTTCAGACGACGAGCTTGTAGGCGTGGATCGCGCCCGCGCGGCGTTCGTACAGGATGTCGCCGATCTGGGCCAGGCCGGTGACCCCCCGGTCCTGCGTCGCGGTCGTCGGTAGTCGCCGGGTCTCGACCCCGGTCTCGTGGTCCAGCAGAGCGAGCCCGCCGGGCACCGGCACGAGGACCCAGTCCCCGCCCGCGGACGCCTCGGGATCGGGGGTCCAGCCCCCGGTGAGCCCCGGGCCGGTCACGCCGCCGACCGTCCACGAGTGCTCCCCGGTGGACCGGTCGAAGGCGTGTGTGGCGCCCCCGTCGAACCACCGGACCTGATCACCGTCACCGGAGACGGTCCCGCGGGAGAACGGCACGGCCGGTCCACCCTCCAGGGTGTGTACGGTCCGGTGCTCGGTGGGGGAGGTGAACCACTCGACTGTCCAGGCGGGACCCTCGTTCCGGAGCGCCAACACCCCGTCCTCGGCCACGTCGATGACCCACAGGCCGTCGGCTCCTGTCGGGTCCGAGGCGATCTCCTCCGGCTTGCGGTTGTCCTCGGGGACCGTCTTCGAGAGCGTCAGTCGCACCGAGTCGTCCCCGGGGCAGCGCTCCGACACGGCGAAGCGCTCGTCGGTGAGGTCGGCGCTCAGGAGAGTGCATCCGGCGCGGGGTTGCATCCCCGCCTCCTGAGGCGCCTCGACCGCGCCGTACTCGACGGTCCGGACCAGGTCGTCGCGCCAGATCTCGAGTCGGTCGGGGCTGAACGCGAGGGCGTGCTTCCACGTACCGGTGAGGTCCATCGTCTCCGGGAAGGCGCTCAGTCTGGTGCTCTCGTACTCCTGGGTGGTGGGGTCGAGAGAGGTGACGTCACTGCAGCCTGAGGTGCCGTCGAACGCCGCGGCGAGCGAATCGGAGTAGAACACCGCGGCGCAGAACCGGCCCGCGTGCGTGTAGGACCAGCGTTCCTCGCCGGACCCCGCGTCCCGGCCGACGAGCACGCCGTCGGCGGAGACCGTGACGAGGTTGCCCTTGGTGGTGAGTGGGGGGCCGCTGCCGTCGGATTCGTGCGTCCAGAGGGGTTGGATCGACGTGGGTCGTCCGGTCGCCGGGCCGTACTCGGGCTGCTCCGCCTCCGCCGGGCTGAGTCCGGACCGGGCCGCGCTGCCGGAGAAGAGCACGGCGACCGCCGCCAGCACCATGACGACGGCGATGATCCCGGCGGTGACGACGTCCCGCCGGGTCATCCGCTCGGAGCGGACACCGACGGACCGGCGATGGCGGCGGCCGGAACGGCTCCTGAGTGTGCGCACGTGCCTTCCCGGGGGCGAGGTGGTCCGGGGTCAGTCCCGGCCGGCGGAGTCGGAGGACGGGCGACGGCGGCGCCGTCGCCGGGGAGCGCCGCCACCGGAGGACGCGGACTCGGCTCCGGGTTCCCCGCCTGGGGCGGTCGACGTGGGCCGTGCGTCCGGGGAGGACCCCCCGGTCCGGGTGCGGCGGCGGGGAGTGCCGGACCGACCCCCGGACTCGCGCCCGGAACCGCGGGTGTCCCCGTCGACCGGACGCCGGCCGGAGCCGGTCCCGGTCGGGGCGCCGATCCTGCCGCCTGCGCTCTCGGGGATGCCCAGTTCGGCGCGCAGGTGTGGGGACGTCGAGTAGGTCTCGGCGGGCTCGCCCTGCTCCAGACCGAGCGCCTTGTCGATCAGTCCCCACCGGGGGAGGTCGTCCCAGTCGACGAGGGTGACCGCGACGCCCTTCTTTCCGGCCCGACCGGTTCGGCCGATGCGGTGGACGTAGGTCTTCTCGTCCTCGGGGCACTGGTAGTTGATGACGTGGGTGACGTCGTCGACGTCGATTCCGCGCGCCGCGACGTCGGTGGCGACGAGCACGTCGACGTCGCCGGAACGGAAGGCCTTGAGCGACTTCTCGCGCGCTCCCTGGCCCAGGTCGCCGTGGATGGCCCCCACGCGGAAGCCGCGCTCGGCAAGGTCGTCGGCGAGCTTCTGCGCGGTGCGTTTGGTGCGGCAGAAGATCATGGTGGCGCCGCGTCCGTCGGCCTGCAGGATCCGGGCCACCAACTCCGGCTTGTCCATGGAATGGGCCCGGTAGACGTACTGCGTGGTGTTCTCGTGGGTGGCGCCGGAATCCGCTGCCTCCGCCCGGATGTGGGTGGGCTTGGTGAGGAACGTGCGCGCCAGCGTGATGATCGGCCCCGGCATGGTGGCCGAGAACAACATCGTCTGACGCTTCTCCGGGACCATCCGCAGCATCTTCTCGATGTCCGGCAGGAAGCCCAGGTCCAGCATCTCGTCGGCCTCGTCCAGGACCAGGACCTCGACCTTGCCGAGTACCAGTTTCGACTGGTTGGCGAGGTCGAGCAGGCGCCCGGGGGTGCCCACGACCAGGTCGACGCCCCTCTCCAGGGCCTCGGTCTGCTGCTCGTACGGAGTCCCGCCGTAGATCGAGAGCACCTTGAGCGGGCGGGTTCCCGATCCGGAGGGAGCGGTGAGTCCGGTCGCGGCGATCTTGAGGTCCTGGGTGACCTGGATGCACAGCTCGCGGGTGGGGACGATCACGAGGGCCCGCGGGGTGCCGTCGAGCTCCCTGGTGACCTCGCCGGTGGAGATGCGGTGCAGGAGGGGGACACCGAAGCCGTAGGTCTTGCCCATGCCGGTGCGGGCCTGACCGATGAGGTCGGAACCCGCCAGTGCCAGCGGGAGGGTGAGTTCCTGGATGGCGAAGGTGTGGGTGATGCCCCGCTCGCCGAGCGCGGTGACGATCTCGGGGCGGACACCGAGTTCGGCGAAGCTGGGGGAGGAGTCGGAGGACGGGGCGTCGACGACGGCTGTCGTCGTGGCCAGGCCGTCGATTTCACTGGTGGTCACGTCTGTAGTGGACAGGGCGGTGCCTTTCTCGTCTCGCGCGCGTGTGGTCGGGCCTACAGTTGGTCGGCCTCGGCGAGCGGGGCGCGCGCACATTTCCACGCGGATCCTCGGGGTGCGGGGCTCGACCTGCGAGCCGGTCGCGGGTGTGGTCCACGTGGGTCCCACCCTATCCCGTCACGCGCCGGTTCACCGGCTCCGGGCTAGCCTGGGTCCCACGTATCACCGATATCGGCGTGACATGCGCCGACGACGAGAAGGGCAGGCACCGTGGAGGTCAAGATCGGCATCGCCGACAGCAATCGCGAACTCGTGTTCAAGACCGGGATGAGCCCGGAGGACGTGTACGCCCGTGTCGAGGCCGCGCTCACCGCGGAGAGCAAGGCGGTGTTGGAGCTGGACGACGAGAAGGGCCGTCGGTACCTCGTCTCGACCGACCGGGTCGCCTACGTGGAGATCGGCGAGTCGGCCCGACGCGCGGTGGGGTTCCTCTCGTAGGTCCCTCCCACCCCCGGGACCTACGGACCCGGCCGGTCCCCGCTCTGACGGGGGATCTTCGACAGTCCTCCCCAACAGAGGGTGACAGTCGTGGAGACCGCGTCGGCGCGGGAGATCGGCCGGCCCGCGTCCAGCCAGTGGCCGGCGCTCACCCGGCTGGCACCCACGAGGCCCACCGCCAGGAGTCGCGAACGGTGCGCGTCCAGTCCGGAGTCGCCGCGGACCAGGTCGTGGACGGCGTCGATGCAGCCGTCGGTCGCCCGGTCCAGCTCGCGCCGGACGTCCTCGTCGCCGGACTCCGAGGTGAACACCAGTCTGAAACCGCGGGTGTCGGAATCGGCGAACGCGAAGAACGTGTCGACCGCGGCCTCGACCCGGCGCCGGTTGTCGGACGACGAGTCGAGCGCCGCCCGGATACGGCCGAGCAGCTCGTCCACGTGGTGGCGCAGGACCTCGATGTACAGGTCCCTCTTGGAGTCGAAGTGCTGGTACAGCACAGGTTTGGACACGCCGGCGAGGACGGCGATGTCGTCCATTCCCGAGGCGTGGAAACCCTGGTCCACGAACACGGTCCCGGCGGCGTCGAGGAGTTGCCGACGCCGGGCTCCGCGGGGCAGCCGGATCGCTCTGGCACGCCCCGGGGCTGTCGGGAACGGTCCGCCCGGGCTCGTCATGGTTGTGGCTCCTGTCCTCCCGGACGATCCGTCGAAGCCGGCCGGGCCAGACGGACAATACCCGCAACGGCGGAGTGCCGGAGAAGGCGACCACCTCCGGTTGTGGGATCGTGGACACCGTGACCGGTGCGGACTTGGAGGTGTGCGGATGAGCGACGGCCGTCGCCGGACGTCGGACGGTGTCGACGTCGGGTCCACCTCGCGGAGCCCCGCCCCGGCCGACCGCGGGGACCAGGGCTCCCGTTCGCCGTACTACCCGCCGCACGGGGAGCCACTCCGCGCCCCCTGGGATCCGGCCGGGGAATCGACCCCGGGTCGCCGTCGCTCCGTTCCCGGTGCCAGGGACCACCTGCGCAAGCAGAGCCCGGTCGGCAGGTTCTTCACCACGTGGGGCTGGCGGGCGTACGCGATCCCCGTGCTCGTGGTGCTCACGGCGTTCGTGATCGCCGATTCCGTGGCGGCGCCGGGGTCGGACGACGGCGGGTCCGTCACCGAGGCGGAGGAGACGCCGGCGATCGTCGGGCTGCCGCCCCGGGGAGTGGTCCCCCCGAGCGGGCAGTTGCCGGAGGGGGGTTCCTTCACCGAGGCGGGCGAGGGAGGGTTCCGGATCGTGCCCGGGGGTACCGACCGGGTCGGGGCCGACGCCGCCGAGCAGTTCGTCTACACCGTCGAGGTCGAGGAGGGCGTCGACACGGTGGACTTCGGAGGCGACGACTCGGTGGCCCGGATGGTCGACGCGACCCTGGCCAACCCCAAGAGCTGGACCGCCGACGGGGCGGTGGCGTTCCGGCGCACCGCCCGGGACGAGCCCGCGTTCCGGGTGACACTCGCCAGCCCCATGACGGTCCGCGAGAACTGCGGCTACGACATCGAGCTCGAGACCAGCTGCTACAACCCGTCCACCGGGCGGGTCTACCTCAACCTGGCGAGATGGATCCGTGGGGCGAGGTCCTTCCAGGGCGACATCGGGTCGTACCGCCAGTACCTCGTCAACCACGAGGTCGGTCACGCCATCGGCTACCCGGCCCACGAACCGTGCCCGGCGGACGGAGCGCTCGCGCCGATCATGATGCAGCAGACCTTCGGGGTCTCCAACAACGAGATCTTCCGGCTCGATCCCGAGGGCGTGGTCCCGGACAACGACGACACGTGTCGCTACAACGCGTGGCCGTTCCCCGACGGTCCGCCGGTGGCGCGGTGAACCCCGTGACCGGCGGCCCGGCCGGGGGGCTGCCCCCGTTGGTGGATCCGGTGCCCGATCTCACCGCGGAGGAGCGCGCACGCTATTCGCGCCACCTCCTGCTGGGTGACATCGGTGACGTGGGGCAGCGTCGCCTGCGCGCCACCTCGGTGTTCGTCGTGGGCGCGGGGGGCCTGGGCGCACCCGTGCTCATGTACCTCGCCGCGGCGGGTGTCGGGCGGATCACCGTGATCGACGACGACGAGGTGGACCTCGGCAACCTGCAGCGCCAGGTGATCCACTCCGTGCCCGCCATCGGCCGCCCCAAGGTCGAGTCGGCCCGTGACCGGCTCGCCGAGTTGGCACCGGGGGTCAGGGTCGACGCGGTCCATTCCCGGCTCGACGCACTCAACATCTCCTCGCTGCTCGAGGGCCACGATCTCGTGGTGGACGGCAGCGACAACTTCGCCACGCGATACCTCGTCTCCGACGCCTGCGAGATCGCTGGTATCCCGGTGATCTGGGGGACGATCGACCGCTTCCGGGCCCAGCTCGCGGTCTTCTGGTCCCGCCCGCCCGCGCCCGCCGCCGCCGTCACCCTCCGTGACCTCTACCCGGCCCCGCCGCCGCCCGGATCCGTCCCGAGCTGTGCCGAGGCGGGTGTCGTGGGCGCACTGTGCGGCACTGTCGGCTCGATGATGGCGATGGAGGCGGTCAAGCTGATCACGGGATCCGGCAGGTCACTGCTGGGCCGACTCGTGTTGATGGACCTCCTCGAGACCACCCACCGGACCGTGACCATCCGGCCGGATCCCTCCCGGTCGCCGGTGACCCGCCTGCCGGACGGTGCGGACGACTCCTGCGGGGTGCGTCCCCACGACCCGGTCGACGTGCCCACCGTGTCGGCCACGACGCTCGCCGCCGAACTGGCGGGGCCGGCCGGCTCGGGCGCGCCCGTCCTCGTCGACGTCCGGGGTGCCGGGGAGCGGTCCATCGCGGTGATCGACCCCTCGGTGTGGGTCCCACTGGACACGGTCGGCGAGGACGCCGCCGATCCGACCGGGGTCCTCGGACGCTCCGCGGCCCGGGGGCCACTCGTCGTGTACTGCAAGTCGGGTGTGCGTTCGGCTCGCGCGGCGGAGATCCTGTCCGCGGCGGGGTTCGCCGGGGTGCGCTCCCTGGAGGGCGGCATCGACGCCTGGACCCGCGACGTCGACCCGTCCCTGCCCGGGTACTGACGGACGGGGTGGGTACGGTGGTCGACGTGAACGACGTCAGCGTCCCCGACCACGTCCGCGGCGCCTTCGGCGTCGTGGCCGGCGCGGCCGTACCCGTGGTCGCCGGTTCCGGGACGGGCTGGCTGGTCGCCTCGCCGGGCAGCCCCGTGGTCATGCGTCCGGTCGCGGACACCTCCCTGGCCAACTGGTCCGCCCGGGTGCGGGAGGAACTCGACGTCACCGGCCTGCGCGTGTCCCTGCCGGTGCGTTCGACGGACGGCCGCCACGTGGTGAGCGGATGGCGGGCCGATCGGGCGGTCTCCGGGCGTCCGGAGGCCCGCGCCGACGAGACGATCGCCTGGTCGGCGAGGATCAACGCGGCCCTCGCCGACGTCGAACGACCCCGCCTGACCCGGCGCCCGGCCGCGAGGCCGTGGACGGAGACGGATCTGTTCTCCATCGCCGAGGCGGCGTCCTGGGACGGCGAACCGGAACGCGATCTGGCGCCCGGCATGGAGGACCGCGGGACCCCCTTCGCCACCCACCGCGCGGCCGCGTTGCTCGGCGCGACGGGGCTCATCCGACTCCGTCGGCCGGTCCCGTCCCAGGCCGGAGCCGGAGTGGTCCACGGTGATCTCGCACGGGGCCTGCTCTTCGACTCGTCCGGCGAGCCCGCCCTGACCGACGTCATCCCCTTCGCCCGCCCGGCGTCGTGGTCGGCGGCGGTCATCGCTGTCGACCACCTCTCGTGGGGGACCGTCGACACCGGGGTCCTGGTGCGGTGGCGTCACCTCGAGGACTGGCCGCAGATGGTGCTGCGTGCGGCGGTGTTCCGGCTGGCGGTGCACGCGCTGCACCCCGGGTCGCGGCCGGCGGCCGTGGACGGACTGCAGGCCATGGCCCGGTCCGTGGAGGAATTCGTGGGCGACCCGGACGCATGAACCCCCGCTCCTCGCGAGCAGGCACCCGATCGAGCGCTCTGGCGTTCCCCGTGATCGCCCTGGTCGGCGTCGTCCTCGTCTCCCTGAATCTCCGCACCGCCGTCACCTCCCTGAGTCCACTGCTGGGGGTGATCGACGCCGAGATCGGGCTCGGGACCGGCGGCATGAGCCTGCTCGGGATGGTGCCGACAGCGATGTTCGCCCTCTGGGGTGTCCTCACCCCGATCGTCCTGCGCCGGACCGGTCTGGAGATGCTCACCGTCCTGGCGATGGCCGCGGCCGCGGCCGGCCAGATCCTGCGGGCCCTCGCGGGTGACCCGTGGGTCATGGGAGCCGGATCCCTGATCGCCCTGGCCGGGATGGGTATCGGAAACGTGGTGGCACCGCCGCTGGTCAAGAAGTACTTCCCGCGGCACGTCGCGGCCGTGAGCATGGCGTACATCACCGGCCTCCAGCTGGGTACGGTCGTGCCGGCGCTCGTGGCCGTCCCTGTGGAGGAGGCCGCCGGGTGGCGGGTCTCGATCGGGTGGTGGGCCGTCCTCGCCGTCGTCGCCGCGGTGCCGTGGGTCATGGAGATCGTCCGGGGCGGTTCGGCCACCGCCGTGCCCGCGGCGGCCGGAGCCTCCCCGGCGGGTTCGCCTCCGGCCGGGGCCGCACCCGCGCAGCGCCCGCGGCCCTGGCGCTCGCCGGTCGGGATCGCCCTGGCGTTGTTCTTCGGGACCAACTCCCTGTGTACGTACGCCTTCTTCACGTGGCTCCCGGCGGTGGCGGTGTCCATCGGTATGACCCGCGCCGAGGGCGGGCTCGCGCTGGCCGTGTACTCGGGCATCGGACTGGTCGCCGCTCTGGTCGTCCCCTGGGTGGCGGGGAGGTTCGAGGACCCGTACGCCGTCGTCGTCGTCTCGGTGCTCTGTTACTTGGCAGGTTTCGCCGGCCTCCTCTGGGCACCCGGGGTGGCGCCGTGGGTGTGGATCTGCCTGCTCGGGGTGGGCCCCAGCACGTTCCCCCTCTGTCTGACGCTCATCAACCTCCGTACCCGGACCGAGGCCGGATCCGCCGCGCTCTCCGGGTTCTCGCAGGGCGTGGGCTACACGGCGGCGTGCCTCGGCCCCATCGTCTTCGGCCTGCTCCTGTCCGGTCCGGGGCTCGGCGCGGGCCTGGCGTTCCTCACGGTGGTACTCGCGGTGATGGTCGTGGTCGCCCGGACCGCGTGTCGCCCCCGGATGCTCGAGGACACCCTGCGGTGACGCGGGGGGACCGCTGAGCCCGAGGTCCGGCGCCCGCCGGTCTGTCGTAGCGGTGTGGTCTCATCGAGCCGTGACAGAGTCCGCCGCAGCACCGACAGCCGGGGCCCCGACGAACGGAGCGCCGGTCGTCTCCCACACCGGGGGACCCGCCTCGCCCCGCGAGTGGCCGCCCCAGCTCGAGGGCCTGTTCCGCCGGTACCGGGATCCGCGGCACGCCGGCCCCCGGGAGCGTTGGGTCGTTCGGGGAGGGCCCGGGAGCGGGAAGACCTCACTCATCGTGGACGTGGTGCGTGCGGCGGTGTCCGGCGGCGCGGGACTCGACGGCGTCCTGGTCCTCACCGGATCCGCCACCGCCGGGGCCGCGCTCCTCGAGGAGGTCACCCGCGGGCTCCCGCCGGACTCGGTCGTGGGCACCGACGCCCCCGTCCGTACGGTCCACTCCCTGGCCCATGCCGTCGTCCGGCTGGCGGCCGCCCGGGTCGACGCCCCGCCGCCGAGACTCCGGACGGGTGCCGAGCACGACGCGCTGGTGCGCGAGACCCTGCTCGGCGAGGCGGCCGACGGTGCCCCGCTCTGGCCCGAGCAGCTGCGGCCGGCGTTGTCCACCGTCGGTTTCGCCCGTGAACTGCGCGATCTCCTCCTGCGCTCGCTCGAGCGGGGGATCGGCCCCCGTGAACTCGCCCGGCTGGGCCGGTCGGCGGGCAGGCCCGCGTGGGTCGCCGCGGCCGGGTTCTTCCGCAGGCACGAGGAGCAGATGGCCCTGCGCTCGGGACTGCGGGGCGGGGAGTCCGACGTCCCCGAGGCCCTCAACGCCGCCGAACTCGTGGGTGCGGCCCTGGACGCCCTGACCGCGGACCCCGGGCTGCGGGAGGTCTTCCGGTCGCGGCGCCTGGTCGCGGTCGACGACGCGCACCACCTCGACCCGCTCGCGGCCGAGTTCGTGGCCGCGGTCGGGGGTGGGGCGGACGTCCTGCTGGTCGTGGAGGACGGAGACCAGTCGGTGTTCCGTTTCCGCGGGGCGGACGGCGGTCTCGCCCGCGCCGTCGTCGACCAGGGCGGCCGTTCTGTGGACCTGCACGTGGGCCGCCGGATGGCCCCCGCGGTCGCGGCGGTGGCCGCACGGATCGGTTCCAGACTCCCCGGAGCGGCCCGACACCGTCCCCGGGAGCTAGCACCCGGGGCCGGGACAGCCGGAGCCGCGGAGCGGGGTCGTGCCGCCGACGAGGGGGCCGTCGTCGACGAGGGGTCGGTGTCGGTCACCGTCGCCCGGTCGGCGGCTGCGGAGGCCGCGCTGGTCGCGGACTTCCTCCGTCGACGTCACGTGCTGGACGGTGTCGACTACGGGGAGATGGCGGTCGTCAGCAGATCCCTGCCCGGAGTCGTCGACGCCCTCCTGCCCGCACTGGACGCCGCCGGGGTCCCGGTGGTCGACGCGGGCGCCGAGCTCCCGCCGGCACACGACCCCGTGGTGGCGGCGCTGCTGCTCCTGCTGCGTTCAGCCCTGGAGGGAGCCCCCGGTACGGACGCCGAGCGGACCCTGGCGCTGCTGTCCGGTCCCATCGGGCGCGCCGACGCCGTCGCGATGCGCAGGCTCCGGCGGGGCATCCGGCGAACCGGGATCGGGGGATCCGAGCCGAGCGCCGAGACGCTCCGCTCCCTGGTACTCGACGAGCAAGCCCGCGCTCCGTCCGGCCTCACCGCGGTCGAACTCGCGCCGGTCACCCGCATCCGGCACGCCCGGACCGCGGTACTGGACTCCCTGCGGGTGGGCGGGACCGTCGAGGAGGTGCTCTGGGCGGCATGGTCGGCGTCGAGGCTGGAGCGACGGCTCGTCCGCCAGGCCGTGGCGGCGGACCCGTGGTCCCGCTCGGCCGACCGGTCCCTGGACGCCGTGGTGTCCCTGTTCGACCACGCGGCGGACTACGTGGACCGCGTCCCCGGTGGCTCCCTCGCGCTCTTCTGTGAGGTGGTGTCGGGAGAGGACCTGCCCGCCCCCCGGCGCGCGGACACGCGGGCTCGAGGTGGGGCCGTGAGTGTGCTGTCGGCCCACGCCGCAGTGGGCAGGCAGTGGCGCTCGGTGGCCGTGTGCGGGGTCCAGGACGGGCGGTGGCCCGCACCCCGTCGGCGGTCAGGACTGCTCGGTGTCGACGAGCTCGTGGACCTGACGGAGGTGGCCGGCGACGGGCCGCTCCCGTCGGAGGCCGAACGTGCCGTGTCCTCGGCGTCGGCCCGGGCGGCCGAGGAACGACGGTTGTTCTACGTGGCCTGCTCCCGAGCCCGCAGTCATCTGCTCGTGACGGCGGTCGAGTCCCCGGAAGAGGGCGACGTCGCCCCGTCGCGGTTCGTCGACGAGATCGCCGACCTCGCGACCGGGGACCTCGCCACCGCGGTCGCGGACCCGGCCGCCGCGGGCGGGGATCACCCGGGCGACGCGGTGGCCACCCGGTACGCGCCGACGGTGTTCACGTTGCAGCACCTGGCGGTCGACCTCCGGGCCGCGCTGCTCGATCACTCCACCGACCCCGCGGACGCCGCCCACGCGGCGGGCCTGCTGGCGGGCCTGCGCGACGCGGGGGTCGGGGAGGCGGACCCCGGGACCTGGTACGGCGCCGGCGAGCCGTCCACCACCGCGCCGCCCTTCCCCACGGAACCCGGGCAGCCGGTGGTCGTGCTCTCACCGTCGGGATTCGGCGCGCTCGAAGAGTGTCCGCTCCGATGGTTCCTGCAGAAGGCCCGGGGCGACTCGTCCGAGTCGGGGTCGGCGGCGTCCCTGATCCGGGGTTCGGCGGTCCACGCCCTCACGCAGGCTGTCGAGGGCGGGATCACCGAGGACGCACTCCGGTCGGCGGTGCTGCGCCGGGCCGAACCGCTCACCCGCGCCCGTGGGTGGTTCGCCGCACGCGGTGCCGAGTCGATGGTCGGCATGGCCGAGGCGTTCCGGCGGTGGCGCACCGGCACCCGCGATGTCTACACCACGGCCGGGGTGGAGGAGCCGTTCTCTTTCGACGTCCGCGAAGGGGTGCGGGTCCGCGGGCGGATCGACCGGCTCGAGGCCACCCGGTCCGGCGAGGTGGTCCCGGTGGATGTCAAGACCTCGACGAGCGCGGTCACCAGGGCGGTGGCGGCGACCCATCCCCAGTTGGCGCTGTACCAGCTCGCCGTGGCGGAGGGTGCTGTCGAGTCCGCCGCTGGGCGTGCACCCGGAGGAGGGCTCCTGCTGTATCTCGGCGGCCGGGAGGACCGCATGCCCACCGAGCGCGTCCAGGACCCGCTGGGCCGGGACACCGCGGAGGAGCTGACCGATCGGGTGGTCGAGGCGGGTCGCGCTACGGAAGGTCCCTCGTACACGGCCCGCGTGGGTCCGTGGTGTGAGCACTGCGACGTGAGATCCAGTTGCCCTGCCCAGCCCGAGGGACAGCAGGTGATCGGGTGATCTCCCCGGCGGGCCCCGACGAGGTCGCCGACGCGCTCGGCGTCCACCGTCCGACCCCGGAGCAGGCGGCGGTGATCGCCGGCCCCACCGAGCCGACCCTCGTTCTGGCCGGTGCGGGCGCGGGCAAGACCGAGACCATGGCCGCGAGGGTGGTGTGGCTCGTGGCAGGCGGTCACGCCCGCCCGTCGGAGATCCTGGGCCTCACCTTCACGCGCAAAGCCGCCCAACAGCTGTCCAGGCGGATCCGGCGCCGCCTCGACGCACTCGCCCGGAGCCCGCTGTGCACCGGACCCGGGGCGGACCCCAGTATCGCCGAGTCGATCCGGACCGAGGATCCGCAGATCTCGACGTACCACGCCTTCGCGGGGAACCTGCTCGGGTCCTATGGACTGCTCGTCCCGGTCGAACCAGATTCGCGACTGCTCACCCCCACGGCTGCGTTCCAGCTCGCACACGACGTGGTGTCGCGGTGGGAGTCCCCGCTCGCGACGGGATCGTCCGCCGCACAGGTGACCCGCGACGTCCTGGCCCTCGCCGGTCAGTTGTCGGAACACCTCGTGACCACGGATGAACTGCGGGCCCACCCCGACCTCCTCACCACCCTCGTGGCCACCCTGCCGGGAGGGCCCGGCCAACGATCGACCCCCACCAAGTGGCTCGACGAGGCCACCACGGTCCAGGGCCACCGCGACGAGTTGGCGGACCTCGTCGACGCGGTCGCCGCGCGCATGCGCGCGGAGTCGGCACTGGATCACGCGTCCCAGATGGCGCTGGCCGCGACGGTGGCCCGCGACCACCCCCAGGTCGGCGAAGCCGAACGCCGTGCGTTCCGGGTGGTCCTGCTCGACGAGTACCAGGACACCGGTCACTCCCAGCGGGTCCTGCTCACCTCGCTGTTCGGCGGGAGGGCGGCCCCTGTCCCCGCGGTCACGGCCGTCGGTGACCCCATGCAGTCCATCTACGGGTGGCGGGGGGCCTCGGCTTCCAACCTCGACCGCTTCCGGGACGACTTCCCCCTCCCGGGCGGGCAGCAGGCCCACCTACGTGAACTCACCACGTCGTGGCGCAATCCCCCCGAGGTGCTGGCGCTGGCCAACCGGATCACGCTCCCGCTGCGGGACCGCCCGGGCTCGGTGCCGGTCCCGCAGCTCCGCGCGAGGGACGGGGCCGACCCGGCGGACCTGAGGGTGGCTGTGCTGGACACGGCCGAGGCCGAACGGGAGTGGGTGGCCGATTCCGTGGCGAGCCGCTATCGCGCGGCGGTGGCGGCCGGCCGGGTCCCGACCGCGGCCGTGCTCGTCAGACGCAACAGCGACTCCGGGCCGATCGCCGAGGCGCTGGAGTCTCGAGGTCTGCCCGTCGAGGTGGTCGGGGTGGGCGGGCTGTTGGATGTCCCCGAGGTGGTGGACGTGGTCTCGCTGCTGACGGTCGTCGCCCGGCCCGGCGCCGGTGCGCCCTTGGTACGCCTGCTCAGCGGCTCCCGGTTCGCGCTCGGCGCCGCCGATCTGGCCGCGTTGGCCGGTCGGGCCGCCAGGCTCTCGCTCCGTCGCCCGGCCGCGGCCGGTGGCGCGGTGACCGGCGTCGAGGAGCTGGAGCAGCTCCTGGACGCCATCGCCCGCGGAGAGGAGACCGACTCCGCCGGACTCGCGGACGCGCTCGCCGATCCGGGCCCGGAGGACGGTTACAGCCCGGCCGGCTACGCCAGGATCGTCGAACTCGCCCGCATCATCGCCGGAGTGAGGGCCCGATCATCCGCACCCCCGGCCAGACTCGTGGCCGCGGCGGAGTCTGCGCTCGGGCTGGACGCCGAGGTGCGCCTGCGGGAGCGTTCCGGCCGCGGGGAGGCCCGTGAACAGCTCGACGAGCTCCAGGAGGTGGCCGCCGGTTTCCGCGCGGACCGGGGCTCCGGCCTCGACGCCTTCCTGGCCCACCTCGAGCTGGCGCGCACCGTCGACGGCGGACTCGCCCGCGGCGAGGTCGCCGCCACCCCGGGTCGGGTACAGATACTGACCGTCCACTCGGCCAAGGGGCTGGAGTGGGAGATCGTCGCCGTACCCCACCTGTCGGCCGGGGTGTTCCCCTCCGACCGGGCGCCGCAGACCTCGGTCCGGGCCGCCACCCATCTGCCCGAGGGACTACGCGGAGACCGGGCGACCGAGCACAACCCCGGTGGGGTGCCGGTACCCCGGCTCGACGGGGTGGCGGACCGCAAGCTCCTGGAAGCCGCGCTCAGGAGTCACATCGCCCGGGTCGGGCGGCGCTCCCTCGACGAGGACCGACGGCTGTTCTACGTGGCCGTCACCCGTGCGGAACGCTCGTTGCTGCTCTCGGCATCGCACTGGCACGGGAGTGGCTCGACCCCCCGGGGGCCGTCGGAGTTCCTCGACGAGGTCCTCGAGTCGTGCCGGGGTCCCGAACCCCTGGGGGAGATCGACCACCTCGTCGTCACACCCTCCTCCGCCAATCCGGCCACCCGGTCCGCGGTGGAGGCGGTGTGGCCGCGCGCGGCGGCACCGGACCGCACGGCCGCGGCCCGCGCGGTGGCGCGCGCCGCACCGGTGGACCCGGAGACCGACCGGGCCCCCGACCACGGGCCGGCCAGGCGCTGGCACCTCGTCGCGGCCCCCCTGCTCGCGGACGCTCGCCGGGCCGCCGAACGGCGCGACGCGGTGGTCCTGCCGCGGCGGTTGACCGCCGGGGAAGTCGTGGCCATGGCGGCGGACCCCGACGCCTTCGCCGACCGCCTGCGCAGACCGGTACCGTTCCGACCCGACCGGTTCGCCCGGCGTGGCACGCGTTTCCACCTGTGGCTGGAACACCGCTTCGGCGCCACCCACCTGCTCGACATCGACGACCTGCCCGGTGCCGGGGACCAGGGCGCGGATGACGGCTTGTCGGAGGCGGATCTCGAGGCACTGCAACTGGCCTTCGAGTCGTCGCGATGGGCACGGCGGACCCCGGAAGCGGTGGAGGTGCCGTTCGAGGTGGGCCTGGGGGAGCACCTCCTCCGGGGTCGGATGGACGCCGTGTTCGCCGACGGCGACGACTGGATAGTCGTGGACTGGAAGACCGGGCGCGTGCCGGGCGCGGCCGAGCTGCCGTCCGTGTCGCTCCAGTTGGCGGTCTACCGCTACGCCTGGGCCAAGGTCGTCTCGGCCAGGCTCGGACGACCCGTCGAGCTCGACCGGGTCCGGGCCGCGTTCCACTACGTCCGCTCCGGGCGGACTGTCGAACCTGCCGACCTCCCCGACGCGGACGAACTGCTCGGGCTCCTCTCCGCCGGCCCGGGACGAGGCCGGTTGTTGTCCCACGAGGACCGATAGGCGACGATGGTGCCGGTGATGACGAGGATCGACGGTGGTCCAGTAGCGAAACGGAGCTGCCGATGGTGAGGAAGCGCGCACTCGCGTCCCGGAGCCGCGGCAGCGACCCGCTCGACGAGAGTCCCGACCACATCCTCGTGGGCGTGGTGAGCATCCCCGAGAACGCCGAGAGCCCGTGGCGGTTGATCGGCAAGCGAGTGTTGATGGCCGTGCTCACGCTGGCTGTGGCAGCCCTCGTGGTGTACATCGACCAGGAGGGGTACGAAGGCGGTGGCGGGCCCGGCGGGAGAATCACGGTCGTAGACGCGTTCTACTACGCCACGGTCTCCCTCTCGACCACCGGTTACGGAGACATTTCCCCGGTCACCCAGCAGGCGCGGCTGCTGAACGCCATCTTGATCACGCCGCTGCGCGTGCTCTTCCTCATCCTGCTCGTCGGCACCACCCTGTCGGTGCTCACCGAGCAGTCCCGTCAGGCCCTGAAGATCCAGCGCTGGAGGAACCTCGTGCGTAACCACACCGTCGTAGTCGGCTACGGCACCAAGGGCAGGTCCGCCGTCGCGGCGATGCTCGCCGACGAGATCGCCCCCGACGACATCGTGGTGGTCGACACCGACCCCCAGGTGCTCAAGTCCGCTGCCGCCCGCGGACTGGTCACGGTCCAGGGGTCGGCCACGCGGTCGGACGTCCTCAAACTCGCGGGTGTCACCAGGGCGTCCTCCGTGGTGGTGGCCACCAACTCCGACGACACCGCGGTGCTGGTCACACTGACCGCGCGGGAACTCGCCCCCAACGCCAAGATCGTCGCGACGGTCCGCGAGTCCGACAACAAGCATCTGCTCAAACAGTCCGGTGCGGACTCCGTGGTGGTCTCCGCCGAGACGGCGGGCCGCCTCCTCGGGCTGGCCACCATCACCCCGACCGTCGTGGGGATGATGGAGGACCTGCTGACGCCCGACGAGGGGTTCTCGATCGCCGAACGGCGCGTCGAGGAGTCCGAGGTCGGCGGCTCCCCACGACATCTGGCGGAACTGGTCCTGGGCGTGGTCCGCAAGGGACAGCTGATCAAGGTCAACGAACCGGAGGCGGACGCGCTCGAGACCGGTGACCGCCTGCTCTACATCCGGATGGTGGCGGGCTGAGACCTCCGCCCGGAACGAGGGCGGCCCACGTGACCCCGGGGATCGCTGGATACTCTGGCCGCCACCCGTCACGATCTGACTAAGGAACCCCGACGATGCCGCTGGACTTCAGCCTGGTCTCCGATCCCGTACTGTCCGTCGCCGCGCCCGACCGGGCCGCGTCGCTCCGACAGGACGCCGAGGCTCTCGCGCGGGGATGGGACACCGCGCGGGTGATGCGGGTCGACCGCCGCAACCGGTTCGCCTCCGATCCCGTGGCCGGGGGCCGGCGCCACATCAGGCTGGAGCGGGCGGCGGACCACGCCGAGGAACTACCGGAGGCCGCCGTGTTCCTCGGTCGGACGGATGGAGGATTGCACATCTGGGCCCTGCCCGTGGACGAGCTGCCCGACGATCCGGCGGTGGGCAACCTCCGGTCGTGCGGGGCCGACCTGGTCGAGGGCGACGGTTCGCTGGCCTCCCAGGCGATCGCGCTGATCGGGTGGCACCGGGACACCGTGCGGGGCCGGGATCGGCAGCACCATCCGCGCCGGGTGGATGCGGGCTGGGGGATCGAGGACCCGTTCCACGGCGGACCCGAATACCCCCGAACGGATCCGGCCGTGATCTGCCTGGTCCACGACGGTGGCCGACGGGTACTGCTGGCGAGGCAACCCGTCTGGCCCGCGGGGATGTACTCGCACGTCGCCGGGTTCGTCGAGGCGGGGGAGTCCCTGGAAGGGTGCGTACGACGCGAGGTCGAGGAGGAGGTCGGCGTGGTGGTCGACCGTGTCCGCTACCTCGGCAGCCAACCGTGGCCATTCCCCCGCTCCCTGATGGTGGGATTCCACGCGATCGGCGACCCGGCGGCACCGATCGTCCTCGAGGACGAGGAGATCAGCGAGGCCGCCTGGTTCGACGTCGATGAGGTCCGCGCCGCACTGGCCGGTCGGGGGCCACTCACCGTGGCGCCGCAGGTCTCGATCGCCCACGTGATGCTCCGGTCGTGGGTGGCGGCGGTGGACGGCTCCGTGACCGGTTGACCCGGCGTCCGGCAGGCTCAGGCGTCCGCGAGTTCGGCCAGCTTCGCCCGCACCTGTGAGGCGGGGGGGTTGGTGGCCGTGGTGCCGTCCGAGTAGAGAGCGGTCGGGACGACGCGGTTGCCGCCGTTGACGCTCTCGACGAACGAGGCGGCCTCGGCGTCCGCCTCCACGTCGATCTCCGTGTAACCGATCTCCTTCTCGTCCAACAGCTTCTTGAGCCGGGTGCAGAAGGGGCACCACGTGGTGGTGTAGAGGGTCAGGGCGTCGGCGTGGTCACTCGTATGATCGCTCATGACGGGGTCCAACGCACGGGGGCGGATTAATCATCCCGGGGGAGGCCCGCAGCGATGTGTCGGGCCCGGATGCCACCATGGGAGCCGTGAGTGACTTGGGACGGAGCCGCGAGTCGGCGCTCGACGGACTGGACCCGCAGCAGCGACGAGCCGTTCTCGCGCCCCGCGGCCCCGTCTGCATTCTCGCCGGGGCGGGGACCGGGAAGACACGCACCATCACCCGGCGCATCGCGCACCTGGTGACCACCGGGCACGTGCGGGGTGACCAGGTCCTCGCCGTCACGTTCACCGCCCGAGCAGCGGGAGAACTCCGCATGCGGCTCGCCGGCCTCGGCGTCGCGGAGGCCGGGACGGGGCCGGTCCAGGCCCGGACGTTCCATTCGGCGGCCCTGCGCAACCTGTCCTACTTCTGGCCGCGGGTCTACGGCGACGAACCCTGGCAACTGCTCGACGGTCAGTTCCGCGCGGTCGCGCAGGCCGTCCGGCGGGTGGGGTTGGACCCCTCGACGGAGACCATCCGGGATGTCCTCACCGAGATCGGATGGGCCAAGTCGAGTCTGCTCACCCCGGACACCTACGCCGAGCAGGCGGTCGTGCTCGGCCGCGACCTCCCGGCCCCCGCCCCGGAGGTGGCCCGGGCCTTCCGGGCGTACGAGGACCTCAAGGTGTCCGGGCCGGTCCGGATGCTCGACTTCGACGACCTACTGGGGCACATGGCGGAACTGGTCGAGGAGGTTCCGGCGATCGCGGAGGAGTTCCGGGACCGCTACCGGTGCTTCGTGGTGGACGAGTTCCAGGACGTCACCCCCGCCCAGCAGCGACTGCTCACCGCCTGGCTCGGACGGCGCGACGACCTCACGGTGGTGGGGGACGTCAATCAGACCATCTACTCGTTCGCCGGGGCGGACCCGGACTACCTGTTGGGTTTCGGGGAGCGATACCCGGAGGCCACGGTCGTGCGCCTGGAGTCGGACTACCGGTCCACCCCACAGGTGGTGGACCTGGCCAACGCGGTGATCGGGGCCGGCGGCGGGAGATTCCGCTCGGCCGGTCTCACCCTCCGGGGCATGCGCCCGGCGGGGCCCGATCCGATCCTCACCGACTACCCGGACGAGGACGCGGAGGCCGAGGCCGTGGCGGGAGCGATCGCCGATCTGGTCCACGGTGGTCTCGACCCCTCGGAGATCGCGGTGCTGTATCGCGTCAACGCGCAGTCCGAACGTATCGAGGCCGCACTGGACGAGGTGGGGATCGGGTATCGGCTCAGAGGCGGGGAGGGGTTCTTCGACAGGCCGGTGATCAGGCGAGCGATGTCGACGATCGACCGACTGGTGGACGGCACGGACGAGGCCGTGGCCGAGGAACACTCGGCGCTCACCGACCCCGGCGAGATCGTCCGGGTGATCCGCGGGTCGCTGGAGCCGCTGGGACTCACGGCCGCCGAACCCTCCGGTGCCCAGGCCAGGGAGAAGTGGGGTTCGCTGACCGCTCTGGTGGGTCTGGTGGAGGAGATCGCCGCCACCGAGCCCCGGCCGGGGCTGCTGCCGGTGGTGGCCGGGCTCAGGGCCCGCGCCTCCGCGCGGCACGCACCTGACGAGCGCGGGGTCACCCTCGCCTCGTTCCACGCCGCCAAGGGGCTCGAGTGGGACGCCGTGTTCCTCCTCGGGGTCCACGAGGGCAGTCTGCCCATCAGTCACGCGATCAAATCCGGGCCGGACGCGATCGAGGAGGAGCGGCGACTGCTCTATGTGGGGGTCACCCGGGCCAGGGAGCACCTGTCGGTGTCGTGGAGCCGCAGTCGCCGGGCCGGGGGGCGCGCGACACGCCGCCCCAGCCGCTTCCTCGACCCGGTGCGTCCGTCGCCGGCGCCCGCAGGCACCCGCACCGCGGGGGAGGCCCCGGACAAGGGGCGCTGCCGCGGATGCGGGCAGCGGCTCACCGGACCGATGCACCGCGCACTGGGGTCGTGCGCCGAGTGCTCGGTGGAGATCGACACCGGACTGTTCGAGCGCCTACGGGACTGGCGAAAGGAGACGTCGGAGCGTATCGGCAAGCCCGCGTACACGGTGTTCACCAACGACACTCTCGTGCAGATCGCCCGCGAGCGACCCGCGGACACCAGCTCCCTGGGGCGCATCGGCGGGATCGGAGCGCACAAGCTCGGCGAGTACGGGGACGACGTCCTCCGTCTGGTCAGGGAGAGCTGAACGGATCCGGTCCCCGTCGGCTCACGCTCTGCCGACTCACGCTCTGCCGACTCACCCCTCGTCGGGGAAGATCTCCGGCATCCAGCGCTGGACGATCTGACGGTACGGCGCGGTCGCCTCGAGTTGGCACAGCATGCCGACCGAGGCCGAGAGCACCCGGTGTATCAGGGCGTACTCGCGGGGCAACGTGAACGACCGCGCGGTCCGGAACTCCCGACCGGAGATGTCCCCGTACACGGCCATGATGCCCTGCAGCCATGCTCGGTCGAAGTGGAACTCCGGCTTGCGCATCGGCTCGATGAACGGGCTGAGGAACGCCATGGCGTCCGCCGCGTCCAGCCCGCCCCGACCCACATAGCCGGAACGTGTCATGAGGGCCAGCAGTCCGTCGGCGTCGCCCGCCAGAGCGAGCCGCATCATCGAGGTGAGAGCCGAGGGCATGCCCTCGGGGAGGGGCAGTGATGCCCCGAAATCCAGCACGACCATCCGGCCGTCGTCCGTGAGGAGGAAGTTCCCCGGATGCGGGTCGCCGTGCATCATCCCGACACGGGTGGGGGAGCAGAACTGGAACTCGGCCAGCAGTTCGCCGGCCCGGTCGCGTTCCTCCTTGGTCCCGCTCGAGGCGATCCTGCCCAGTGTGCGCCCGTCCGCCCACTCGGTGACCAGCACCTTGGGGGCGGAGGCGAGCACGGCGGGGACGTGGATCTGCGGGTCGTCGCGGAACGCGGCGGCGAACACCCGCTGCGTGTCGGCCTCGCCCCGGTAGTCGAGTTCGGCCACCGCACTGTCGTACAGCTCGTCGATGACCCCTTTGACGTCGGTTCCCGGGTTGAGGGGTCGGAGGAGCGGGGCGAGGCGACGGAGCTGCCGCAGGTCCGACCGCAACGCCTCGTCGGCTCCGGGGTACTGGATCTTGACCGCCACCTCCCGGCCGTCCGACCAGACCGCGCGGTGCACCTGCCCGATCGAGGCGGCGGCGGCCGCGGAACCGTTGAACTCGGCGAACCGCTCCCGCCAGCGCAGACCGAGTTGCGTGTCGAGGACCTTCTCCACCTCCGAGGGCGGAAGGGGCGGCGCTTCGGCCTGCAACTTGGTGAGTGCCTCGCGGAACGGGCCGGCGTATCTGTCGGGCATGCCGGCCTCGAACACGCTCAGGGCCTGTCCCACCTTCATCGCGCCGCCCTTGAGTTCTCCGAGCACGGCGAACACCTGTTCAGCGGCCTGGTCGGCGAGCTCCTCCGACAGCACGCCATCGCCCCTGCCCATCGCACGCCGGCCCAGCGACCCGGCGGCACGTCCGGCTATTCCCAGGGGCAGGCCTGCGAGCCGCGCTGCTCGGCGAGATGAGGTACGGGGGAGATCGGACACGTCTCCAATCATGACAGAGGACGCGGCCTCGTCGTCGCCCCGCAGGTACAGCCCTCGGCCGCCGGCCATTCGAGCCGTCTCCACAGTCCCTCGGCCGGGTTGATCTCGACGGTCGCCCCGACGGTCTGGAGTGGATGCGCGGGTCGACGGCTGGCGGAGACCTCGGCGAGCACCAGCGCCGCGGCAGCGGTGAGGGCGGGGACCCCGGCGTCCGGGGTCCGGCCGACGAGTTGGGCCGCGACGAAAGGCCACCGGGGGTCACGCCCGGCGCGGAACAGGTCGATGCACCTCAGGCACGGACTCGCGCCGGGGAGGACGGTGGGTCCCACCACCACCCGCCCGTCCCGGCAGTACACGTGGAGGTGCACCTGGCCGGTCCGGGTGAGCGCCGCGGTCACCACGGGATCCACGGCGATCGATCCGGTGAGGATCACCAGGTCCGGAGCCGGGCCGCGCCGTTGCCAGGGTGGCCGGTCCGGATCGAGGGCCAGGCCCGGGTCCGGGCCGGTGGTCACCCGGCAGCCGTTGACCGAGAGCGGTCCGCGCAGCACCTCCGACACCTGACCCGTGCCGAGGATGTGGACCTGTCGGATGGCGGGCGGACGCGGGGTCGGATCCGCCTCGGGGACGGATCCCGGGGTGGAGAGGTGAACGTGACCGAGTTCGGCCAGACGCACCAGGATCCGCGCGACGGCGGGCAGGTCGGCGGCGTCGACCCCCGCCCGCGTGGCGGCCTCGTCGAGGTCGGCGCCCCCTTCGAGCCCGACGAGCAGGGCCGCCAGACCCCTGGGACCGCACGAGGCCGGGGCACCCACCACGACCGCGCGATCCGGGGCCAGGCCCACCTGCACCGAGTCGTGATCGCGGACCACCACCACCGTTCCCGCCCGGAGTGCGGCCCGGACCGGTTCCCGAGTGATGGGTGCGCCGGCGGGGGCGGCGGGGGGCCGGGTGCTCACGGAGCCGGTCGCTGGGGTCACGGCCACATCGTGGCACGCGCGCGTCCGCCGCGGGGTGCCGTCAGGCGGCTCTCCACAGGTCCCGGAAATAGTGGTGGCGCCTGTGGAGAACCATGCGCCCGGGAGTGGTCTACGGTGGTCGGCGTGTCGCCCACGCCCCGCTCCGACGCCGATGCCGGCCCGGCACCCGAGCTCGAGGACGAGCTCCCCACCAGCCCGGATGACCCTCGGATCGAGGTGCGCCGGTCGCGTCGACGCAAGCGGACGGTCTCGGCGCGGGTGGAGGGCCGGACCGTGGTGGTGCTCATGCCGGCGGGGTTGCCCCGGTCCGAGGAGCACCGGCTCATCTCGGACATGCTGGCGCGCCTGCGCCGGTCGCGTCGCCGGGCAGGGACGGGCAGATCGGACGAGGACCTGATGCGACGGGCGACGGCGTTGTCCGCCAGGTGGCTGGACGGTCGCCCGCGTCCGGCGTCGGTCCGGTGGGTTCCGGCTATGACCACGCGGTGGGCGTCGTGCTCGCCCGGCTCGGGGGAGATCCGGGTCAGCGACGCGCTGCGCGGGGTCCCGTCCTACGTTCTGGACTACGTGGTGGTCCACGAACTCGTGCACCTGGTGGTCCCGGGCGGGCATCCGCCGCGGTTCTGGGAGGAGGTGCGTCGGTTCCCGAGGACCGAGCGGGCGATGGGCTACCTCGAGGCGTACGCGAGGGTGCTCGGGCCGGGAGCCGACGACGCCGCGGCTGGCGGCGAGGGTGTGGGGGACCTGGTGGAGGGCGACGGCGAGGTCGACCCCTCCTGACCGACCCGCCTGGCCGGGAGGTCGCCCTGTCAGGCGTCCCGGGCCGGGCCGTCGGTATCGGGATCCGGACCGTCGGTATCGGTGTCGGGGGCCCCGCCGCCGGACTCGCGGAGGAACTTCTCGATCTCGTCCACCCCGGACTGGTCGCCGGTGGACTCGTCGAGGAGTCGGTCGATCACGGCGGCGGGGTTCTCGAGGTCCTCGCCCACGGGGAGCAGGTCCGGGTGGCTCCACAGGCCGTCGCGTCGCTCGGTACCGACGGCCTCGTCGACCCGCCGCCACAGCTCGGAGGCCTCGCGCGCCAGCCGCGGCCGCAACTCGAGCCCGACGAGGGTGGAGAAGGCCTGTTCGGCGGCGCCACCGGCGGCCCGGCGACGCAGCCACATCTCGCGGAGCTTGTCCGCGCTGGGGAGGCGGTCGCCGACAGCGGCGGTGACGACCGCATCGACCCAGCCCTCCACCAGGGCGAGCAACGTCTCGAGACGGCCGAGGGCGGCCTCGTTCACGTTCGTCACCTTCGGCCCGATCGCTCCGGCACCACCGGACAGCAACTCCTGGAGCTTGGCCGGGTCCTGCAGCATGGACGGGTCCAACCCGGCGGCCAGGTCGTCCAGGCCGGAGGTGTCCACCCGGATACCGCGGGCGTACTCGTCGACGGTGGCCAGAACCCGCGCGCGCAGCCACGGGGCGCCGGCGAACAGCCGGAGGTGTGCGGCCTCGCGGGCGGCGAGGAACACCACGACCTCCTGCCGGGGCAGTTCCAGTTCGTCCGCGAACGCGTCGATGGCGGTCGGGCACAGGGCTGCCACGCCGTCGTCGCCGAACGGCAGCCCCACCTCGGAGGAGAACAGCACGGCGGGGGCGAGCTTGCCCAGGCCCTGGCCGAGCTGCATCCCGAAGCCCATGCCGCCCATCTGGTCGAGCATGCCCAGCAGCGGCCCGGCGAGCTGGCGCGCCTCCTCCGGCATCGCCCCCTTGGTCGCCGAGTTCATCTGCTCGGCCACCGGGGTGCAGATCTTCTCCCACGTGGGCAGGGACTGCTCGACCCACTGCTGCGGGGTCCACACCTCGGTCCGGTGCACGCCGGAGGGGAACTGGGTGGTCTCGTCCAGCCACAGCTCCGCCAGACGGACGGACTCCTGGGCGGCGGTCCGTGAGGCCTCGCTGACGACAGGGGTGCGCCCGAGGGCCTGCAGCGCCACCGTCCGGGCGAGTTGATAGTTCACCGGACCCGAGGCGCCCGGGCCGCTCATCGCCGAACCCATGGAGCCGAGCATCTGCCCGAACTGGGAGAGCATCTGGCCGAACTGGCCGAACTGGGAGGGGTCGAATCCGCCGGAGCCGCCCGGGTCGCGGTCCCGGTCGTCGTCGCGACCGTCGTCGTCGGAAGCGGAGAAACCGAAGGGCTGGTTCATGCCACAACGGTACAGCCCGAGGGGTGCGCAGGTCCGGGCGCGATGTCACGGTTTCGCCCGCGCGGTCTACCCTTGCCCCCGTGAGTCGTCGACTGCTGACCCTCCTCGCCGCTCTGGTCCCGGCGGTGCTGCTGCTCGTCCTGGCCACGTCGGCGACCGTCCCACTGGTGGCCATGGGACCGGGCCCGACCTACGACACCCTCGGGGAGGTCCGGGTCGAGGGGGAGGACGGGACACAGTCGGTGCCGGTCATCGAGGTCAGTGGTCGGGAGCCGGACGCCACGGCCGGGGAGTTGCGGATGACGACGGTCGCGGTCCGGGACAACCTCACCCTCGTCGACGCCATGCGGTTCTGGCTGGATCCGGTCCAGGTGGTGGTCCCGCGGGATCAGGTCTTCCCCCCGGAACGGTCGAGGGACGAGGTCCGGGAGTCGAACACCGCGGAGATGGTCGGATCGGAGAACTCCGCGGAGGCCGCCGCCTACGGTCACCTCGGGATCCCCATGCAACCCCGGGTCGAGGGCGTGGACCCGGAGGGCTCGGCGGCGGGGCTGCTCCGCGAGGGCGACATCCTGACCTCGATCGACGGTGAGAGCGTCTCCGACTCCACCACCGTGGTCGAGCAGGTCAGCGCCCACCGGCCGGGCGACGAGGTCCGGATCGGGTTCACCAGGGACGGACGCCCGGAGACGACGACGACGACGTTGCAGCCGGCCGGTCCGGACGGCGACCCCGAACAGGGCCGACTGGGCATCCTCGTCGGCGACACCCCGGCGGACGGGACGGATGTCGAGATCAACATCGATCCGAATGTGGGGGGCCCTTCGGCGGGACTGGTCCTGGCGATCGCGATCGTGGACAAGCTGTCCCCCGGTGAGGTGACCGGCGGCGCCGAGATCGCGGGGTCGGGCACCATCCGCCCGGACGGCACGGTCGGACCGATCGGTGGGATCACCCACAAGATCCGGGCCGCCCACGAGGCGGGGGCGACCGAGTTCCTCGTCCCCGCCGGAAACTGTGCGGAAGCCGTGCAGGACCCGCCGGACGGCATCCGCCTGATCGACGTGGACACCCTGGAGGGTGCGCTGGAGGCGCTGGAGGAGGCCGCTTCCGGGGGAGAGCCACCGACCTGCGGGTGAGGCGGCGGTTTTCCGTAAGGTGGGGTCCACGAGCATGTCCGCCCCAGCAGTCCAGGAGCTTCCCCGGTGTCCGTCCGCCCACCCGGCAATCCCGGTCGGCCGATCGCGATCTCACGTCGCGGCCGAGCCGTCGCCATCTCCATCGTCATCCTCATCGTCCTGATCCAGGTACTCCCGAGGATCAATTCCACGTACACGAACTGGCTGTGGTTCCGTTCGGTCGACGCCACCAGCGTCATGAGGACCGAACTACTCACGCGGATCGGGCTGTTCGCCGTGGTCGCCGTCCTGGTGGGGCTCGCGGTCGCCGCGGGCATCCTGCTGGCCTATCGCTACCGCCCGGTGTTCCTCGCGCAGCCGGGGATGCCGGACGCGCTGGCGAGGTACCGAGCGGCCCTCGGTTCCTCGCCTGCCAAGACAGTGCTGTGGGTACCCGTCGCGCTGGGGCTCCTGGCGGGTTCGATAGCGCAGACGGGCTGGCAGTCGGTCCTGGCGTTCTTCAACTCCACGCCGTTCGGCCGGACCGACGCGCAGTTCGGGCTCGACATCTCGTTCTACGCGTTCGAGCTGCCGTTGTGGCGGTCGGTCGTCACCTGGCTCATGGTGGCCGTTGTCCTGGCGTTCCTCGCCAACCTCGTCACGCACTACCTGTTCGGCGGGCTCCGCCCCGGCGCGCGTGAGGGTGCGCTGACGCGCGCGGCCCGGATCCAGTTGGTCAGCCTCGCGGGCCTGTTCGTGCTCCTCAAGGCCGCCGCGTACTGGCTCGATCGCTACGAGTTGCTGTTCCGCGAGAACTCCACGTTCACCGGCGCCGGGTACACCGACGTCAACGCGGTCATGCCCGCCAAGATCTTCATGTTCTCCGTCGCGGTGGTGTGCGCGATCGCGTTCTTCTCCGCGATCGTCATCAGGGACCTGCGCATCCCCGCGCTCGCCACCGTGCTCCTGCTGTTCTCCGCCCTCGTGGTGGGGTCGGCGTGGCCGCTCGCGGTCGAGCAGTTCTCCGTCAACCCCAACCGTGCGGAGAAGGAACGGGAGTACATCGCCCGCAACATCGAGGCCACCCGAGCCGCCTACGACATCGGGGACGAGCGGGTCACCTATATCGACAACTGGGGAGCGAGCGACCCGAACCCGCGGGAGGCCGGCTCGGATGTCACGACGCTGTCCAACGTCCGCGTGCTGGACCCGAACGTCCTCGCGCCCACGTTCACGCAGCTTCACCAGTTACGCAACTTCTACGGCTTCCCCGAGACGTTGGGCATCGACCGGTACACGATCGACGGTGAGATGCGGGACTTCCTCGTGGCCGCCCGCGAGCTGAACCCCGAGGCGCTCCAGGCCAACCAGCGGGACTGGATCAACCGGCACACCGTCTACACCCACGGCAACGGCTTCGTGTCCGCGCCGGCCAACCGTGTCAACGAGATCGCGGACGACGCCGGTTCGGACCGCGGTGGCCTGCCGATCTTCCAGGTCTCGGACCTCGAGGCCATCAACAGTGGTCAGGAGATGGCGATCCCGGTGACCCAGCCGCGGACCTACTTCGGTCCGCTCATCTCGCAGTCGGACCCCGACTACGCGATCGTCGGGGACAACGGCGACGGCCCCCGCGAGTACGACACGGACACCGAGCAGTACACCTACACCGGTGAGGGCGGCGTGCCGGTCGGCGGTTGGCTCAACCGCACGGCGTACGCGCTGCGGTTCGCCGAGCGCAACATCCTGCTGTCCAGCCTGATCGGCGAGGACTCCAAGATCATCTACGACCGCGACCCCCGGGACCGCGTGCAGAAGGTCGCCCCGTGGCTGACCACCGACACCAACACGTATCCGGCCGTGATCGACGGACGGATCAAGTGGATCGTCGACGGCTACACCACACTCCAGACGTACCCGTACGCCGAGCTGAGCTCCCTGGAGGCCATGACGGCGGACTCGACCAACGAGGCCGGCGGCCGCGTGCTCCCGGACGAGGAGGTCTCCTACATCCGCAACTCGGTCAAGGCCACCGTCGACGCCTACGACGGCACCGTGGACCTGTACGCGTTCGACGAGTCGGACCCGGTGCTGCAGACGTGGATGAAGGCCCTGCCGGACATCGTGCAGCCGCGCGAGGCGATCTCGGAGGAGCTCGAGGAGCACCTGCGCTATCCGGAGGACCTGTTCAAGGTGCAGCGTGAGTTGCTGACCAAGTACCAGGTGGACGACCCGGGGCAGTTCTTCACCAACGACGCCTTCTGGTCGGTGCCGTCCGATCCCACGGTGACCTCGTCGATCCAGAACCCGCAGGGTCCGCAGACCCCGCCCGTCGGCGGAGCCACGGGGGCGCAGGCCGTCGATCGCGGACCGGTGGACGGACCGAGTCAGCCGCCGTACTACGTGGTGGTCTCGGACCCGACCGACCCGGACTCGGACGAGCCGTCGTTCCAGCTCATCTCGGCGTTCCGCGGATACGAGCGCGAGTTCCTGTCCGCACACATGTCGGCGAGTTCGGACCCGGAGACCTACGGCGACATCACGGTCCGGGTCCAGCGGCCCACGGAACCGCTCTCCCAGGGCCCCAACCAGGCCCAGGACATCATGATCGCCTCCCCGGCGATCGCCGAGGACCGCCGGCTGTGGGGCGAGACCGCCGAGATCACCGAGGGCAACCTCCTGGCGCTGCCGTTGGCCGACGACTCGGTCCTCTACGTCGAGCCCATCTACACCCAGCGAAAGGACCAGGACTCGGCCTACCCGAGGCTGCTGCGGGTGATGGTCTCGTACGACCGCGCCGTGGGTTACGCGCCGACGCTGTACGAGGCGTTGCGCCAGGTGGGCATCGAGGCCGACCCGGACGTGGTGCGGATCGACGAGAGCGGGGAGGCCGAGGCCGAGGCGGAGGGCGAGGTCGAGGGAACGTCCCGGCCGAGCGCCCCGGGCTCGGCGTCGCCCACCACGGGCGGCGGGGGCGATGACGCCGAGCGCGCGACCGCCGTGCGGGAGCTCAATGAGGCCCTGTCGGCCGTCCGGGCCGCGCAGAGTGAAGGCGGGGACCTGTCGGATCTGGGTCAGGCTCTCGAGGATCTCCAGGCGGCTGTCGACGCCTACCAGGGCCTCGGCAACTGAGCTGACCTGCACTGATGCGCCTGGCGATGTGAGGTGTGTCATGTTCCGGTCGTTCTGCGTCCACCGATTTGCAATCTCCGGTGAGTGGCACGTAGTGTCATAGACGCAAACGACGCGGGGTGGAGCAGCTCGGTAGCTCGCTGGGCTCATAACCCAGAGGTCGCAGGTTCAAATCCTGTCCCCGCTACCACTGCACTCAGGCCCGGTTCCCCACGAGGGAGCCGGGCCTGAGGTCATTTCGCCGGTCGATTCGGCAGCCCCCGTCGGGCCGCCTTCTGGTCTAGTGTCCGATTCGCGTGCGGTCAGCGCGCGACCACATCGCGGCGCCTCCAGGGGCGTCCGGACCCGGAAGGCCCCACCATGAAGACCCGCGCCGCAGTCGTCGAAGGACCGGGACAGCCGTTCCAGCTGGTCGACCTGGACATCGACGAGCCCCGCGCTGACGAGATCCTCGTCCGCGTCAAGGCCGTCGGGCTGTGTCACACCGACCTGACCGTCAGGGACATGCTCCCGGCCGAGATGTTCCCCCGGGTCTTCGGGCACGAGGGGGCCGGGGTCGTCGAGGCGATCGGCTCCGACGTCGTGGGCGTCGCGGTCGGTGACCACGTGGTCATGAGCTTCCGGTCCTGCCGGGAGTGCGCCCGGTGCGCGGGCGGTGACGTCGGCTACTGCGAGCAGTCCATGGCGCTCAACTACGTGGGGTACCGGATGGACGGCTCGACGACGTTCCACCGCGACGGGTCCGACGTCGCCGGGTCGTTCTTCGGTCAGTCCAGCTTCTCGGAGCTGGCGATCGGCTCCGCCGACAACGTCGTGGTGATCGACCGGGAGGTCGACCCGGCGGTCGCGGCACCGTTCGGCTGCGGTTTCCAGACCGGTGCCGGCGCGGTCCTCAACACCATCGACCCCGAGCCGGCGTCGAGCCTCGTGATCTACGGCGCCGGGGCGGTGGGCCTGGCCGCGGTCGCCGCGGCCCGGGCCCGGGGTGTCGAGACGATCGTCGCGGTCGACACCCAGGACTCCCGCCTCGAGCACGCGGCGGTGTTCGGCGCGGTCGGGGTCAATCCGACCGACCTGCCCGACGGCGCGTTCGTCGACCGCATCAGGGAGCTCACCGCCGGCGGCACCACGGCCGGGGTCGACACCACCGCGGTGCCGCAGGTCATCAAGCAGGCGGTCCAGGCCCTCGCCCCGCGCGGCACGCTCGTCGTGGTGGGTCTGGGGGCGCCCGGGATCGAACTCGACGCCGTGGACCTCATGCAGAACGGCAAGATCGTCCGGGGCTGCATCGAGGGCGACTCCGATCCGCTGACCATGATCCCGGAGCTGCTGGACATGCTCGCCGCGGGGACGCTCCCGCTCGACAGGCTCATCACCACGTACCCGTTCGACCAGATCAACGAAGCGGTCCGGGACGTGGCCGCCGGTGCCGTGGTCAAACCGGTCCTGGTCTTCTGACTCCGGGCCGCCGTCACCCGGAGTGGAACTCGTTCTCGAAAAGCCGACCGAACCGCGGCGGGCCTCCTACAGTAGACAGGTGTCTGTTCGCATGTCCGATGCGGCAGGATCTCACCCCGTGACGGCAGGAGACCGCCCATGACAACCTCTCTCGACCGCGACGCCCTTCTGATCGGCACCGAGTGGCGCTCTCCCGCGACGGACAGCGTCATCGAGGTGATCAGTCCGCACACCGAGGAGATCGTCGCCCGGGTCCCGGAGGGGTCGGTCGCCGACATCGACGCCGCCGTGGCCGCCGCGCGAGAGGCCTTCGACTCCGGACCCTGGCCGCGAATGAGTCCCCAGGAGCGGATCGAGGTGGTGGCCCGCCTGTCCGCGCTGTACGCCGCGCGACTGGACGACATGGCCACCCTGATCTCCACCGAGATGGGGTCGCCGATCTCCTTCAGCAAGCTGGCCCAGGCACCCGCACCCTGGATGCAGATCGAGGCGTTCGTGGCCATCGCCCGGGAGTTCCCGTGGGAGGAGACCCGACCGGGTGTCCTCGGTGGTGAGGTACTGGTCCGGCACGAGCCGGTGGGCGTCGTCGCGGCGATCCCGCCGTGGAACGTCCCACAGTTCACCGTTCTGTCCAAGCTGATCCCGGCCCTGCTGACCGGCTGCACGATCGTGATCAAGCCGGCTCCCGAGACCCCGCTCGACGCCTACCTGCTGGGGGAGCTGCTGATCGAGGCGGGCGTCCCGGCGGGCGTGGTGAGCATCGTCGCCGGGGGCCGTGAGGTGGGGGAGCACCTGGTGCGCCACCCCGCGATCGACAAGGTCGCCTTCACCGGGTCCACCGCCGCGGGTCGCAAGATCGGGGCGATCTGCGGCGAGCAGCTCAAGCGGTGTTCGCTGGAGCTCGGCGGCAAGTCCGCGGCGATCGTGTTGGACGACGCCGACCTGACGAGCGTGGTCGAGGGGATGAAGTTCCTGGGTGTGATGAACTCGGGCCAGGCGTGCGTGGCCCAGACCCGGATCCTGGTGAGCAGGGAGCGACACGACGAGGTGGCCGAGGCGCTGGCCTCAGGGATCGGCTCGATGGTCGTCGGCGACCCGATGGATCCCGCGACCGAGATCGGGCCGATGGTCGCTCGGCGACAGCAGGAGCGCGTCTCCTCGTACATCGAGCTCGGCCAGCAGGAGGGCGCCACGCTCCTCACCGGTGGTACCGGCCGCCCGGCGGGGCTGGACAACGGGTGGTACGTCCAGCCGACCGTGTTCGCCGGGGTCGACAACTCCATGAGGATCGCGCAGGAGGAGATCTTCGGACCGGTCCTGTCGGTGATCGCCTACGACGACGTCGATGACGCCGTCCGCATCGCCAACGACTCCGAGTACGGGCTGGCGGGGACGGTGTGGACAGCGGACCGCGAGGCCGGGCTCGGCGTGGCCCGCAGGGTCCGCACCGGCACCTACGGCGTCAACACGTACACGATGGACTTCGCGGCCCCGTTCGGTGGCTTCAAGGCCTCCGGGGTCGGCCGTGAGTTCGGCCCCGAGGGACTGGCCCAGTACACCGAGGTCAAGACCGTCTACCTCGGCGAGCCCGCGGCCGCGGGCGACGCCTGATCCCGTCGTGGCGAACAAGGCGGACCCGGTGCTGACGGTGCGCGACGCCGACCGGGTCCGGACGCTCACCCTCGCGCGGTCGGACGCGCTCAACGCGTTCGACGAGGCCCTCTACGACGCGCTGACCATCGCGTTGCACGAGGCCGCGGAGGATCCGGACGTGGCGGTGGTGCTGCTCACCGGGCAGGGCCGGGCGTTCAGCGCCGGGACCGATCTCGGCGAGATGGCCGAGCGCGTCACCAACCCGGACTTCGTCCCCGGTGAGCACGGTTTCCTCGGCCTCATCGACGCCCTGGCCGGGTTCGACAAACCCCTGATCCTGGCGATCAACGGGCTAGGCCTGGGCATCGGCACGACCGTCATCGGGTTCGCCGACCTGGCCTTCATGTCCGAGGACGCCCGCCTCAAGTGCCCCTTCACCAGCCTCGGGGTGGCGCCCGAGGCGGCCTCGAGCTATCTGCTCCCGCGCCTGGTGGGGCGCCAGAACGCGGCCTGGGTGCTGCTGTCCTCCGAGTGGATCAGTGCCCGCGAGGCCCACGAGATGGGCCTGGTGTGGCGGCTGTGCCCGCCCGGCGACCTGCTGGCCGTCGCCACCGAACACGCGGCCCGGTTGGCGAGGTTGCCGATCTCGAGCCTGCGGGCGGTCAAGCGGACCATGATCGAGCCCCTCGTCGACCAGATCGCCGAGGCACGCGAGCGCGAGAACCGCTGCTTCGCCGAGCTCATGGGTGGGCCCGCGAACTCCGAGGCGTTGGCCGCGTTCGCCGAGGGCCGGTCCGCGGACTTCACGGCGCTTCCCGACGGGGCCTGACGGCGGGGGGTCCGTACCGCCCGTCGCGGAGCTGGTACGCGAGGATGATGTCGTGATGAGCGACGTCGACGTGGTGGTGATCGGGGCCGGGCAGGCGGGATTGTCGGCCGGCTACCACCTGCGGCGCCGGGGATTCCTGCCGATCGGCAGGGCCGGTGAGGGCGACCGGACCTTCGTCGTGCTCGACGCCGAGGACGGACCCGGCGGAGCGTGGCGGCACCGTTGGGAGTCGCTCACCATGAGTACCGTCAACGGGATCTTCGAACTCCCCGGCCACCCGGTCCCGGCGGTCGACCGCGCACTGCCCAGTCGGGAGACCCTGCCGCGCTACTTCGCCGAGTACGAACAGCACGTCGACCTGGACGTCCGGCGGCCGGTGCGCGTCCGCTCGGTGCGCCGAGCCCCGCCCCTGCGGGACGGCGCGGGCGAGGACCGTCTCGTCGTCGTCACCACCGGTGTTCCGGTTGAGGGGGCTACCGGCGACGGGACACGGGGCAACGGGATACAGGGCACCGGGACACGGGGCAACGGGATACAGGGCACCGGGACACAGGGCGGCGGGACACGGGGCAACGGGATACAGGGCGACGACGAGGTGTGGCTCGCGCGATACGTCATCAACGCCACGGGCACGTGGACGCGGCCCTTCTGGCCGCACTATCCCGGGCGGGAGAGCTTCCGCGGGCGCCAGCTGCACGTCCACGACTACGTCCGCGCGGAGGAGTTCACCGGTCAACGCGTGGTGATCGTGGGCTCGGGCATCTCGGCCACCCAGCTGCTCGAGGAGATCTCGCGCGTGGCCGACACCCTGTGGGTGACCCGGCGGGAGATCGAATGGGCCACCGGACCGCCCCCGGAGAACTTCTCCGCCGCCATCGACCGGGTCGCCGAGCGGACGGCCCAGGGGTTGCCGCCCGAGAGCGTGATCGGGGTGACCGGCATGTACCGCACGCCGTGGATCGAGCGCGCCGAGGCCCGTGGCGCACTGGTGCGGCACCCGATGTTCACCCGGATCGAGACCGACGGGGTGCGGATGCCCGACGGGACGCTCGAACCCGCGGACGCGATCCTGTGGGCCACGGGCTTCCGGCCCGCGGTGGCCCACCTGGCACCCCTCGGACTGCGGACGCCGGCCGGCGGGATCCGGGTCCTCGACGGGCGGGCGCTCGACGAACCGAGGCTGTTCCTGATCGGCTACGGCCCGTCCCAGTCGACCGTGGGGGCCAACCGGGCGGGCCGCGACGCCGTCCGTGCGATCACGACCGAAATCAGATGAGCCGAGATCAGAGGGTCCGGGAGATCAGCTCCTTCATGATCTCGTTGGTCCCGCCGTAGATCTTCTGGACGCGGGCGGAGGCGTACATCCGCGCGATCGGGTACTCGGTCATGAAGCCGTAGCCGCCGAAGACCTGCAGGCAGCGGTCGATGATCTCGCACTGCTTGTCGGTGCAGAAGTACTTGGCCATGGACGCCGTGGCCGGGTCCAGCTCGCCCTTCAGGTGCAGGGTGATGCAGTGATCCAGGAGCGTGCGGGCGGCCAGGGCCTCGGTCTTGCACTCGGCCAGCTCGAAGCGCAGGTTCTGGAACTTCAGGATGGGCTTGCCGAACGCCTCGCGCTCCTTGGCGTAGTCGATCGCGAGCCGGACCGCGGTCTCGGCCGCGGCCACGGCGGTGACGGCGATGATGAGCCGCTCCTGGGGCAGCTGCTGCATGAGCTGGACGAAGCCCTGGCCCTCACCCGCCTCGCCGCCGAGGATGTTCGCAGCGGGGATCCGCATGTCGTCGAAGAACAGCTCCATCGTGTCCTGGTACTTCAGGCCGATCTTGTCGAGCTTGCGACCGCGGTCGAACCCGGGCAGATCCGTGGTCTCGGCCACCAGCAGGGACAACCCCTGGGCGCCCTCTCCGCCGGTGCGGGCCACGATGATCAGCAGGTCGCAGTGCATGCCGTTCGAGATGAACGTCTTGGCGCCGTTGACCACCAGGTCGTCGCCGTCCCGGACCGCCGTGGTGCGCAGCGCCTGCAGATCGGAACCGGCGCCCGGTTCCGTCATGGCGATGGCGCCCACCATCTCGCCGGTGGCGAGCTTGGGCAGCCAGCGGGTCTTCTGCTCCTCGGTGCCGTACTGGACGAGGTAGTGCGCCACGATCGTGCTGTGGACCGAGTTGCCCCAGCCGTCGTCGAGGGCGCGGGTCTGCTCCTCGGCGATCACGGTCTCGTGCGCGAACGTGCCGCCGCCCCCGCCGTACTCCTCGGGGATGGAGATGCACAGCAGGCCCGCGTCGCCGGCCTTGTTCCAGAACTCGCGGTCGACGGCGCCCTCGGCGGCCCACCGCTCGAGGTTGGGGGCGGTCTCCTTGGCCAGGAAGGCGCGGGAGTGGTCGCGCAGGGCGTCGAGGTCGTCGGTCATCCACGGGGAGCGGTAGGGGGCGGTCTCGAACACGGGCATCTCCAAAAAAATGGGTCGGGTCGCGCGGGCCCGGCCGGCCCGGCTCATCGCCCACAATACGGTTGTATGCTTTGCCGTGCAATCGTATTGTCGCGGTATGGTCTCGGGCATCGACTGATCACAGACGCCGTGCGCTGCACACGGCGCGGGGAACGAGGTGGGGCACATGACCGGATCCACTGCCGACAGGGACGTGGCCGGGCCCGGGGGCGGAGACCTCACCGCGCGTGCGCGGATCCGGCACGCCGCGCTGGCCCTGTACGCCGAGTTCGGCGAGGACAGGGTGTCGATGCGACGGGTGGCCGCCGAGGTGGGGGTGACGATCGGCCTCATCCAGCACCACTTCGGCACGAAGGAGGGCCTGCGCCGGGCCGTGGACGACCTGGTGGTGGAGCGCGTGGTCGGAGCGCTGGCGACGGTGGAGCACACGGGAACGGCCGCGGAGGTCGTGGAGGCGCGCAACGTGGCGGTCCGCGAGATGCTCCGCAAGAACCCGCAGGTGGTGAGGTATCTCAACCGGGCACTGCTCGAGACCGACGGCCGCGGGGCGCCGCTGCTGGAGGCGATCGTCGAACTCACCACCAGGGAGGTCGAGGGACTCCGGCGCGGCGGCCTCGCGTCCACGCGGACCTCGGACAAGGTGCAGGTGGTCCGGACTCTCGTGGATCAGGTGGGGGAGTTGTTCCTACAGCCCGTGGTCGAGGCGATCTGGGCGCACATCGGGGGGGACCCGGACCGGCGGCCCTCGATCCGGATCACGGTGGAGGCGGGCTGAGTCCTACCGGCCCGGCGGGGCGGGGCGGGGCGGGCGGCCCGCGCCCGTCGTGCAGACGGAGCCGGTGCCCGTTAGGCTGTGGGCGCGTATACCCGTGCAATCTGCCGGGGTGGGAAGGACACGCTCATGACGTTCACCGGTCTGGCCAGGCTCGCCGTGACTGCCGTGATGGCCGGTGCGACCGCTCTCGCGGCCCCCGCCGCGGCCCAGGCGGCGACGCCGGTCGGTGGCGGCACGCCCGTCATGGTCAACGGCGTGGCGGGATGCACTCTCACCGCCGCGGGGTACGACGCCGCCGGTACGCCGGTCGCGTTCACCGCCGCCCACTGCAGTGAGCGGATCGACGCCCCGGTCCTGCTGCGCAGCGACCCGGCCGCCGGCGTGATCGGCACCGTCGCCACCCGCAACGAGATCCTCGACTATTCGGTCATCCGCCTCGACCCGGCCGTCGTGGTCCCGGTCCGTCAGGCGGGCGTCAGCGGGCGCGGGCCCGCCCCCGAGTTCGGTGACGTGGTGTGCAAGGACGGCCTGACCACCGGCCACACCTGCGGCATCACATGGCAGCGCGAGGGCGTCAAGTTCTGGAGCCACGCGTGCGCCGGCTACGGGGACTCCGGTGGGCCCGTGACCCGGGACGGCCGCCTCGTGGGTCTGCTGTCCGGCGGGCACATGCCGCCGGCGGCCGGTTCGGCCGGCAGCCTCGGCTCCGTCCTGCCGTCCTGCCTGCACCCGGTCCAGTCACCCGTGTTCCTCCCGGCCCTGGCGTACTCGTTCGACGCGATTGTCGCCGACGCCACCGAGCGCAACTGGCCCGGGGCCGGCTTCCGGATGGCCTGACAGGTGGCCGCGTCCCGGCGGGGTCGTCCCCGAGCCGGTGGAGACGCTGAACCCGGTGTGTGATCCGGTCTCACCTGGTACGACTTGATTCACCCCGGATGAGAGGTGAATCCATGAGTCATCGTGGCACTGCCGAGACGGCGGAGGGGCGCGACCGCAAGGGCAGGGGACTGCTCGTGGTCGTCGCCCTGATCGTCGTACTGATCGTCGTCGCGATCCTCGTGTACCTGTTCACCGGAAACGCCGAGGAGTCCGAACAGCCCGCCGCCGACGACCCCCAGACCGAACTCGCCGATGCCATCGATGCCCAGGTGTCCGGTTCCTCGGTCGAGTTCGAACCCGGGTTGGTCGCGGTCGAGTTCCTGGTGCGTCAGGGTGCCTCACCGTCGGCGATGGTGCTCAGCGCGCAGGACGACACCATCGGCGTGCTCCGGGCCGTGAAGGGCTCCGACTGGGAGGGGACCGTGGAGATGACGGCCCGCACCGTCTCGATAGAACCGGTGGGTGAGCAGGACGAGCAGGGGGAGCAGGAGATGCTCAGGGTGGTGTATCTACCCGAGACGGTCGAGCGGATCGACCCCGACGGGGTCGCGCGTGAGGACGTGTGGGGGATGGCTGACGAGCAGTTCGTGGGCCCCGCCCTGACCGAGTAGACCGCCGGTCGGGGCGGCCTCATCGCCACCACAGCTCTTATCGAGACCACAGCTCCGCGGTCTCGTCGGCGCCGACCTCCGACCGGATGCGCTGCCAGTTGCGACCGCCCCGCGCGAACGTGGCCCGGACGGCGGCGGGGACGAGCGACCGGTCCGTCGGCTCCGGTCGCCACCGGCAGTCGCGGACGTGGACCAGATCCACGGAGCGCGCCTCCTCCGAGTCGTCGTAGCGCCACGGCCCCCCGAGACGCCCGAGCCAGAAGTGACCGTCGACGTCCCGAGTCCACACGTACGCGCCGTCGGGCACCTCGGCGAACCGTTCGAGCCGGCGGGCCAGTCGGTCGTCGTGCTGCGCCACGGCGGCGTCGATCGCCTCGGCGAGCGACGACGGTGCACTTGCCAGCCTGCCTCCGATGCCACAGAGTCCGTGGCGCAGGCTCCGCTCGACGCCTGCACCGTCGGCGACGTCGTCGTCCCTCGAACGCATAGGGGCCCGGAACAGGGGAACGTCGTCGGAGGCCATCGGAGCTGCTCCTCTCCCGGCGGGGCCGGTTCGGGTGGAGTGGGTGCGAGACGGGCGCACGCTGGGAACGAGAGACGCCCCCGCGGATCGATGATCCGCGGGGGCGCCTTCCGTTCAGGCCAGAGCCCGCGACCTGGTCACTTCAGTTCGGAGCTCGACAGGTCGAGGATCCGGCGCGCGATCACCAGCTGCTGGATCTGCTGGGTGCCCTCGAAGATGTCGAGGATCTTGGAGTCGCGCGACCACTTCTCCAGGAAGCTGCGCTCGGAGTAGCCGAAGCTGCCGGCCAGTTCGACCGCGCCCAGGGTCACGGCGGAGCCGGTGCGCCCGGCCTTGGCCTTGCACATCGACGCCTCCTTGGTGTTGGGCATCTTGTTGTCGGCCATCCACGCCGCACGCAGCGTGAGCAGGTACGCCGACTCCCAGTCGGCCTCGAGTTCGAGATACTTGGCCACCGCGGCCGGTTGGCTGGTGGCGGGCCGGTCGTAGTCGATCTCCAGGCCGGCCTCCTCGAGGAGGGTGCGGATCTCCTCCAGCGCGGCGCGGGCGACGCCGACGGCCATACCGGCCACCAGCGGCCGGGTGTTGTCGAAGGTCTGCATGGCTCCGGCGAAGCCCTTGTCCACGCGGACCTCCGGGTCTCCCAGGAGGTTCTCCTTGGGGACCCGGCAGTTGTCGAAGGTGATCTGCGCGGTGTCGGATGCGCGGATCCCGAGCTTGTGCTCGAGCCGGTCGACGTTGACGCCGGGGTGCTCGCGCGGGACCACGAAGGACTTGATGGCCGCGCGGCCCTTGCTCTTGTCGAGGGTCGCCCACACCACGATGTGGTCGGCACGGGCGCCGGAGGTGATGTAGATCTTGGTGCCGTTGATCACGTACTCGTCGCCGTCGAGGCGGGCGGTGGTGGAGACGGCCGCCGAGTCGGACCCGAAGTCGGGTTCGGTGATGGCCATGGAGGCCCACACCCGCCCGAACTTCTCCATCTGCTCGTCGTTCGCCACAGCGGCGATCGCGGAGTTGCCCAGACCCTGGCGGGGGATGGAGAGGGTCAGGCCCACGTCGCCCCAGCACGTCTCGATGATGTTGAGCAGGGACTTCATGTTGCCGCCGTTGGACACGCCCTCGCGGCGGGGTGCGCCACCCGAGCCCATGGTGGCACCGGAGGCGGCCTGCCCGGCGTCCTCCATGGCCTCCATCATGGCCTTGAGCGTGTCGAGCTCGACGGGGTACTCGTGCTCCGCGAGGTCGTACTTGCGGGAGACGGGACGGAAGATCTGGGTGGCGACCTGGCGGGCCTGGTTGGCGCCCGCCTCGAGCCGCTTGGGGAGTTCGAGGTTGATCATCGTCAGTGGTCCTTAGTGCTGGTGGGGCGGGTGGTGGGGTGGGCGGTGCTCACAGGACCACCACGCCCTCGGCCACACCCACGGCGCGCAGGTCGCGGTACCAGCGCTCGACGGGGTGCTCCTTGGTGAAGCCGTGCCCGCCGAGCAGCTGGACCCCGTCGAGGCCGATCCGCATGCCCTTGTCGGCGGCGATCTTGCGGGCGAGCGCGGCCTCGCGTGCGAAGGGCAGGCCCTGCTCGGCCCGGGAGGCGCCACGCCAGGTCACCAGACGCATGCCGTCGAGTTCCGTGGCCATGTCGGCCACGGCGAAGGCGACCGCCTGACGGTGGGCGATGGGTTCACCGAACGCCTGACGTTCCTTGACGTACGGGGTCACGTAGTCGAGGACCGCGTGCGAGGTGCCCACGGCGAGGGACGCCCAGCCCAGACGGGACAGGCGGATCACATCGGCGTAGGTCGCGGCCCGATCCTCGGGGGACGCGTCCGGTCCGCCCAGGACCGCGTCGGCGGGGAGGGAGACGTCGGTGAGGATGATCCGCCCCAGGCCGGCGGCGCGCAGGCCCATGGACGGGTCGGCCTCCACCACCAGTCCGTCGGTGTCGGACTCGACCACGAAGAAGGTCGGGGCCCCGTCGAGGGAGGCGGCGACGACGAAGAGCTCCGCGCTCCCCGCGGTCGGCACCATCGACTTGACGCCGCTCAGCGTGAACCCGCCGGGCGTGCGGGTGGCCGTGGTCTTGAGCTCGAAGGGGTCGAAGAGCGGACGCGGCTCCGCGACCACGACGGCGGCGGCCGGGACCTGCTCGGAGGCGAAGGCCGGCAGGTAGGACTTCTGCTGCGCGTCCGACCCGAACTGGGTCAGGGTGGTGGCCACCCCGGAGGGTGCCAGGATCGGCAGGGCCAGACCCATGTCGCCGTACGCCAGTGCCTCGGCGACGAGCGCGTTGGTCACCACCCCGCGCTCGGAGGCGATGCCCTCGAACTCCTCGGGCACGTTGAGCATGGTGGCGCCGATCTCGGAGGATCGTGTCAGCAGCGACTCGGGGGCCTCGGCGGCGTGATCGGCGTCGTGGGCGGCCGGACGGATGACCTCGGCGGCGAAATCTCGCACGGTCTCGACGATCATCTGCTGGTCGTCGTCCAGGGTGAGGTCGAACAGGTCCGGCCGCGCCTCGGTGTCGGCGTCGGGCAGGCGCTTGGGCGCGCCGGTCCCGGAGACCTTCTTGAAGGACTTGGTCGCGGCACCGAGGGTCTTGAATCCGGTCTTGGTGGCCTCGTAGGTCACCCGGTCGACCTTCTGACGAAGGTTGAAACGCTCGGCGAACTCCGACCCGGTGATCGTCGTGAGAGCGCGCATGGCGGCGCCGATCGCGTCGATCCTCGTGGGGTTCTTACCCGGGGTGGAGGCCTCCGCGCGTCCGGTCGTGGACGGGGACGTGGGGTTCTTGCTCATCATCACCAGCTGTTCTCGTGACGGACGGTGGACAGTGCTGTCGTCGGCCATCTTACTTCGGAGTAAGTTCCGAGCGCCAGACTTTGCCCGTAAGTCTCTTCCCGTGCTGGTGGGAGCGTGCTTCTCAGCCGCGGAGGAGTGCCACGGCCTGGTCGACCGCGCCAGGGCGGCCCGCCACGAACCAGTCGTATCCGTTCACCTCGACGGTCGCGCAGACCCCTCCCGCGCCCTCGACCAGGGCCCGGCCGGGGAGCCAGTCCCACTCCGGGCACGAGTGCTGGCACCACACCGTGTGGACGCCGCACGCCACCGAGGCCAGGTCGACGGAGCCGGATCCGAGCATGCGGATCGTCGCGGCACCGCGACTGACCCGGTGGAAGGGGTCGGCGAGGTCGGGGTCGGCGAAGAAGGGCGGGTGGAGGTAGGTCGCCAGGCTGCCGGCGGCGAGCTCGCCGGGGGTGAGCCGGGAGACGGGTACACCGTTGCGGCAGGTGGGTGCGTCCGAACCGCCCACGAAGGTCTCCCCGGTGACGGGCCGGTGGACCGCTCCCAGCAGGTAGTCGTCCGGACCCGTGACGGCGACGGCCGAGCACCAGTAGTCGGAACCGTTGACGAAGTTGTATGTCCCGTCGACCGGATCGACCACCCACCGGCGCTCGTGACGACCGGGCACCAGCGTCCCCTCCTCGCCGAGCACGCCGTCCTCGGGGCGATGGGCGGCCAGCAGAGTGGTGATCTGGTGCTCGGCGTCGTTGTCGGCCTCGGTCACCACATCGGACACGGAGGTCTTGTGACGGACGTCCAGGCCGTCCTCGCGTAGACGTCGGGCGAGGGCCCCCGCGTCGACGACGAGCCGGGCTGCCAGATCGGCGTCGGACATCGGGGTGACGGGATCGTCGGCCGGTGGCCGCTGGTGGCGGGTGTCAGTGGACATCTGCTTCCTCCGCTGGGGCCGCGGCGGCTCGCTGACCTCGTGCGGTAGCGGGTCCGCCCCCGGCGACGCTACCCCCGACGGTCGACGGGAGGGCGTGCACCGGACCACGGGCGGGCGACGGGTGGGGAAACACGGGTAGGACCGGCGGGCCGCGTAGAGTTGGATTCCGTGCACCCTGACGTTTCCGCCGACATCGCAGCCCTCGACGCCACCATGACCACGGTCGAGAAGGTCCTCGACATCGAGGAGCTCGCCCGACGCGTCGACGAGTTGGAGCAGATGGCCGCGGACCCCGACCTGTGGAACGACCAGGAGCGGGCCCAGAAGGTCACCAGTGAGCTCTCCTACATCCAGGCCGACCTCCGGAGATGTCGCGACCTGCGTCAACGCATCGACGACCTCCCGCTCATGTACGAGCTGGCGGAGGAGGAGGGCGACGGGGCCGTCGAGGACGCCGAGTCCGAGCGTGTCCAGCTGCGTGAGGACGTCGAGGCCATGGAGGTCAAGACGATGCTCAGCGGCGAGTACGACCAGCGCGAGGCGGTGGTCAACATCCGTGCCGGTGCCGGCGGGGTCGACGCCGCGGACTTCGCCGAGATGCTCATGCGTATGTACGTGCGCTGGGCCGAGAAGGCCGGACACAAGGTCGAGGTGTACGACACCTCGTACGCCGAGGAGGCGGGCATCAAGTCCGCCACCTTCGTCGTGCACGACCCGTACATGTACGGCACGCTCTCCGTCGAACAGGGCACCCACCGGCTGGTGCGGATCAGCCCGTTCGACAACCAGGGCCGCCGCCAGACCTCGTTCGCCGAGGTCGAGGTGTTGCCGGTCGTCGAGCAGACCGACTCGATCGAGGTGGACGAGAACGAGGTCCGCGTGGACGTCTACCGCTCGTCCGGTCCCGGCGGGCAGTCCGTCAACACGACCGACTCGGCGGTTCGACTCACCCACGTCCCCACGGGGATAGTGGTGACGTGTCAGAACGAGAAGTCGCAGCTGCAGAACAAGGTCGCGGCCATGAAGGTGCTGCAGGCCAAGCTGCTGGCACGCAAGCAGCAGGAGGAGCGGGCGGCACTGGACGCGCTCGGGTCCGGGGGCAACGCGTCCTGGGGTAACCAGATGCGCTCCTATGTCCTGCACCCGTACCAGATGGTCAAGGACCTGAGGACCGAGCACGAGGTCAACAACCCGTCGGCGGTCCTGGACGGTGACCTGGACGGGTTCATCGAGGCCGGCATCCGGTGGCGGATGCGGGAGGGGGCCGACGCGGAGTGAATTTCCAGAGTGATTTCAGCCCGATCCTGACCTGGCTCAGCAACAACGGCCTCGAGGTCGTCCTACTGATCCTGGGCGCGGCTCTGCTGACACGGGTGATCGTCAAGATCGCGCGGATGTGGACCGGGCGGATCGACGCCCGGCACGCCGCAGAGGACTTCTGGTCGGAGGAGTCCAAACACCTCCACTCGCTCATCCAGGTGATCTCGTACGTCGCGGTGGGCATCCTGTACATCCTGTTCGGAATCCAGATCCTGCTGCGGTTCGGCGTCAACCTGGTCGCGCTCGTCGCGCCGGCCACTGTGCTCGGCGCGGCGCTGGGCTTCGGTGCCCAGAAGATCGTGCAGGATTTCCTGGCCGGGTTCTTCGTCCTCGCCGAGCGCCAGTACGGCTACGGGGACATCGTGGAACTGACCACGGCGACCGGCGTCACCGCGGGCACCATCGAGGACGTCACGCTGCGGATCACGCGGCTGCGCACCCTCGACGGTGAGGCGGTGATCGTCCCCAACGGGCAGATCGTCACCGCCATCAACCAGTCGCAGGACTGGGCGCGCGCGATCATCGACGTCCCGGTGCCCAACAACGCGGACATGGACAAGGCGAACGAGGTGCTCGCGGAGATCTGCCGGGGCATCGTCGACGATGAGCGGGTGGGTCAGTACATCCTGGACGAGCCCACCGTGATGGGCGTGCAGTCGATCAAGCTCGAGCAGACGGTGATCCGGCTGTTGGCCCGGACCAAACCCGGCATGCAGTGGGAGGTGGGCCGCCGGATGCGCGCGGTCATCCTGCGGCGCTTCCGTGCCGAGGGGATCGTCCTGGAGCCCGAGGCCCTGGCGGCGATCCGCGCGGGCATGCTCCGCCCGCAGACCGGAGAGGGGAGCGTGTGATGTCCGAGCGCCGAGACGACGACCCGACACCCGATCGGCGGGGACCTCAGGACGAGGTCGATCCGCGGACGGATCCCGCGCACACGCGGGATCTGCAGGTCACCGGCGATCCACTGGGCCTCGGGGGGACTCCCGATCCCGACGCCCCGTCCCGTCGTCCCCGACCGAGGATCGTGTCCCTCCTCGGGGAGTTCTTCAAGATGTCCCGGACCACCGCGATCCTCCTGGTGACGTTCGTGCTGGTCGCCATCCTGTATTCGATGGTCAAGAGCGAGCCGGTCCTCTCGGTCCGCTCCCCGGCGCCTCAGGCGACCACATCCGAGAGCGAGCCGGGCACGTCGACCGACCCGTCCACCAGTCCGTCCCCGTCCGAGCAGGCCACCGAGACCTCGGTGCCGACGGTGACGACTCCGTCGGCGCCGACGGGTGGCACCACGAGTGATCCCTCGTCGGAGGGGCGGCAGGCCACCACATCGGCCCCCGGCGGTCCGGGGGACCAGACCCAACAGACCCAACAGACCCAACAGTCCCCGCAGGACGTGCAGCCGCAGCCGCAACAGCAGCCCCAGCAGGTTCCGGAGGGTGCGGCCGCTGTCCCGACCGGCGGCGACCAGGCCGAGCAGTAGCGCTACGGGGATGGTCGTGCCAGTGGTACGTCGGGATCCTGCCTGTCACGCAGTCATGTGACTGGAGTAGCGCTAGGCTACTTGTGTGATCAGTGCTTCTCATGTGACCAAGTCGTACGCGTCCTCGACGCGCCCGGCTCTGTCCGATGTGAGTGTGGAGATCGCCACAGGCGAGTTCGCGTTCCTCATCGGCGCCTCGGGATCGGGAAAGTCGACGTTCCTGCGGCTCGTCCTCCGCGAGGACCGGATCGATTCCGGGAAGCTCGTCGTAGCCGGCCACGACCTCACCCGCATGAAGACCTCCTCGGTGCCGGCACTGCGGCGCACGCTCGGGTGCGTCTTCCAGGACTTCCGGCTGCTCCAGGGGAAGACCGTGGCCGAAAACGTGGCGTTCGCCCTGCAGGTGATCGGCAAGTCGCGCCGGACGATCGACAAGGTCGTCCCGGAGACCCTCGAGATGGTGGGCCTGGGTCGTGAGGCCGGCCGGCGACCGCACGAACTCTCCGGTGGAGAGCAACAACGCGTGGCGATCGCGCGGGCGTTCGTCAACCGGCCGCAGCTGTTGCTGGCCGACGAGCCGACCGGGAACCTCGACCCCGAGACCAGCGAGGACATCATGCTGCTGCTGGACCGGATCAACAGGACCGGGACCACCGTCCTCATGGCCACCCACGACCGGCACATCGTCGACCGCTCGCGGCGCCGAGTGGTCGAACTCGTCGACGGCAAGGTCGTCCGGGACGATTCCCGGGGCACGTACGGGGTGGGTCGCTGATGGCCGTGAAGTTCATCGCGTCCGAGGTCGCCCAGGGACTGCGCCGCAACCTGTCCATGACGCTGGCGATGATCATCACCACCGCCGTGGCACTGGCGATGCTGGGGGCGGGCGTCCTCGTGGTGATGACGGCCTCGGCCAGCCAGGTCAAATACGACTACCTCAACGAGTTCCGTGTCTACGTGGACCGGTCCATCTCCCTCGAGGACCCCGACTGCACCTCGGCGTGCGGTCAGATCCGGGACGAGCTCGAGGCCACAGCCGGAGTGGCCTCGGTGGAGTACAAGGACCCACAGGAGACGTACGAGGAGTTTGTCGAGCTGTTCGCCTCCACGGATCCGGTCCTCGTGGAGTCGACCTCCCCGGACGCACTCGGTTCGCGGTTCACGCTCACGCTGGACGACCCGACCCGCGCGGAGTCCGTGGCCGAGGAACTGGGCGGCGTCGCGGGGATCGAGATCGTGCAAGGCCAGGGGGAGTTGGTCGAGCGTGTGTTCTCGGTACTGGACGGGATCCGCAACGCCGCGTTCGCCGTCGCGGTGGTCCAACTCGTGGCCACGGTCCTGCTCATCGCCAACATGACCCAGATCGCGGCGTTCACCCGCCGGACAGCGCTGGGGATCATGCGACTGGTGGGTGCGAGCCGCTGGTACACCGAGTTGCCGTTCGTGTTGGAGGCGGTGCTCGCATCCGTGGTCGGGTCGCTGCTCGCGGTGGGCGGACTACTCGCGGCCAAGGGCGTCTTCCTCGACAGGGTCCTGGCGGAGGCGTACCGGGCGAACCTCGTGGAACGCATCACCACGACGGACATCCTGATGCTGGCGCCGGTCCTCGTGGTGGCGGGCGCACTGGCGTCCGCGCTCACGGCGTGGGTCACGCTGCGGATCACGGTTCGGCAGTGATCCCGGACTGATCTAGACTGGGGGATCTGCCCGACAACCGGACGAGGAGGTGAGCCGACGTGGCCAAGAAGAACAAGAAGAAGGGTGCGTCGACCCTCGGCCGTGACGGCAGCGTGGTCGCGAGCAACCGCAAGGCCCGGCACGAGTACACGATCCTCGGAACCCACGAGGCGGGTATCGCACTGGTGGGGACCGAGATCAAGAGTATGCGCGAAGGCCAGGCCTCACTGGTCGACGCGTTCGCCACGATCGACGACGGCGAGTTGTGGCTCCGCGGACTCCACATCCCCGAGTACTCGCACGGGAGCTGGACGAACCACGCGCCGAAACGGGCTCGCAAGCTGCTGATGCACCGGCGCGAGATCGACTCGCTCGTCGGCAAGGTGCGCGACGGCAACGCCACGCTGGTCCCGCTGTCCCTCTACTTCGTGAACGGACGGGTGAAGGTCGAACTGGCCGTCGCGCGGGGTAAGCAGGCCCACGACAAACGCCATGATCTCGCCAAACGGACCGCCGAGCGTGAAGCTGTTCGCGAACTCGGCAGGAAGATCAAGGGCATGCACGCGTGATCCCGGTCGCGCTGGCGTCGACCTCGGCGGTGGCGTACGGCATCAGCGACTACCTCGGCGGCGTCGCCTCCCGCCGCGCCCGCGCTCTCCGGGTCGTCAGTGTGTCGTACCCGCTGTCGATCGTGCTCGTGGGTGCGGCGGCCGTGGTGGCCGGTGGTGCGCCGACGCTGATCGGCGTGGCCTGGGGACTGGGGTCGGGCCTGGTGTCCGGGATCGCGGTGTGGACGTTCTACGTCGCGCTCTCACAGGGGCCGATGAGCGTGATCTCACCGATCACGGCGGTCCTCGCCGCGGCGGTGCCGCTCGCCGTCGGACTGGCGGCGGGGGAGCGGCCCGGCACAGGGGCGCTCGTCGGTATGGCGGTGGCGCTCGTGGCGACGGTCCTCGTCTCGCTGGAGAGCGAACAGGGGTCCTCGATCGGACACGGTCGTCTGACTCCGCGACTGGGTGCGCTCACGGTGGTTTCGGGGCTGGCATTCGCGGGTTTCTTCGTCCTGCTGGCGCAGGTCCCGCCGGGCGAGGGGTTGTGGCCGGTCGCCGCCTCCCGGATCGGCGCGACCGTGGTCGTGCTCGCCGCGGCCGTCGCCGCTCGCGAGTCGTTCAGGTTCTCGCGACAGCTCATCGCCGTCGGCCTGGTGATCGCACTGTTCGACGCGATCGCCAACAGTGCCTTCTACTTCGCCTCGCAGGCGGGGATGCTCTCGCTGGTCAGTGTGATCGCCGCGCTCTACCCCGCGTTCACGGTCGCGCTCGCGATCACCCATGGTGGCGAGCGCCTGCGTGCGGTCCAACTGGTCGGGATCGTGCTGGCCGGGGTGGCGATCACCCTTCTCGCGCTGGGCTGAATCGGCACCCTTTCGCTCGGTGACACAACTCACCATGGTGTGGGGGCCGCGCGCGGGGTATGGTGAGTGGTCCGTCGGCGAGAGTTGACGGACCTGACGGGGCTGATGTGGTTTCGACTACGTGAGTTGACGCAGGGGAAGCGTGCCGGTGCAGGCCAGAGACCACCGTAAGCGTCGTGGCAACCAATTACGCGCCGATACCAATCAGCGCGACTACGCCCTCGCTGCCTGACAGCGAGCTCGTAGTCTGTCGGCCCGGGGTCGCCCTCGCCCCGGTCCCCGGCATCATCTAGAGGGATCACCGGCTCACCCGGTCACGGGGTGGGTCGGGACATCAAACAGTGACTGGGATCGTCATCACCTACATGTCCGCGTGAGGGTGAGATCCGAGTAGAGACAGAGCGGACTGCGCACGGAGAAGCCCTGCCGATGCTGCGGAGGACCCGGGTTCAATTCCCGGCAGCTCCACCATCGGGCCGAGCCCCCGGTCGATCATCGACCGGGGGCTCGGTGCATTTCTCGCATCGTCACCTGCCCGCACCTGAAAGAGGCCTCAGGCGGCTTCGGTACCCTCTCGGTAGTCGCCGATCGCTCGTCAGAGGGCCGACGGTTTCCCAGTAGAGAAAGGCCCACTCACACGTGAACGCCAAGCCCGCACGGAACAAGAACACCAAGGTGCTCCAGACCAAGTCGAACAACGGGATGCTCATCACGGTCGCGGCACTGATCGCCGTCGCCGTCCTGGTGCTCGGCGGTGTTGTCTGGCTCGCGCAGAGGGGCGGCGAGGCGAACCCCATCGCATTCGGTGAGACGGCGGACGATCAGATCGAGATCTCCGACACCGGTGTGATCAAGGTGGGGGAGGAGTCGGCCCCGACCATCCAGATGTGGGAGGACTTCATGTGTCCCGCCTGCGCCTCCTTCGAGGGCCAGAACGGCGAGCGGATCGCCTCCGCCGTCGAGGCCGGTGACCTGCGCGTGGAGTTCCACACCCTCAACTTCCTCAACGGCCAGTCGGCGTCGGGTGAGTACTCCACCCGCGCACTCGCGGCCATCCAGTGCGTGGCGGCCAAGGACTCGCTGCCCGTGTTCTTCGACGTCAAGAACGTCTTCTTCGCCCAGCAGCCCGCCGAGGGCGGCGGGGACCGCACCCCGGGCGAGCTGGCGGACATCGCGGAGGCCGCAGGGGCGAATGCGGACTCCGTCGAGTGCATCGGCAACGTGGAGACCAACGGCGGTATGGAGAAGGCTTCCGACACCGCCGACAACGCGCAGGACAGCATCCGCGAGGTCACCGACCGTGTCTCCACCCCCACCGTCGCCTACGAGGGCGAGGTCGTGGAGATCAGCGACCCGGCCTGGCTCGACGGCATCATCTCCTGACCCCGGACGTCGGTGACCGGCACCGGCCCCGCCCGTCCAGGGCGGGGCCGGAGTCGATTTGGAGGAGCCGAACGTGATGGGGTAACTTTGGTCGGGCCGGTCACCGAGAGGTGAACGGAGGAAAGACGAATACGGGGCTATGGCGCAGCTGGTAGCGCACCACACTGGCAGTGTGGGGGTCAGGGGTTCGAGTCCCCTTAGCTCCACGTAGTTCGCGACGTTCGATAGCTGCCCCGCCTGATGGCGGGGCAGCGTCGTTTCGCGGGTCAGCCTCTTCTGCCGGCGGATGGTCTGCTTCCACGATCCGACCGGGTCCTCACGTGCGGTCGATTCTCGGCGAACTCGACTGATCTCGCGGGACGCGAGCTGACACTGTGATCATGACTATCGAGCACATGAGCATGGTGGACACCGCGATCCGCGGCACGATGACCCTGTGGGTCCACGACGATCTCACCCGTGACCACGACATCCGGCTTCATTCCATCCCTGGACTGACATGACGAGCCCCCATACCGCACGTCGGTTGGCACTCGAACTACCCGGCGCCACCGAGCAGGATCATCACGGCTTCCCGTCCTTCCGGGTCCGCGGACGCATCTTCGCCACGCTGCCGGCCACGGACAGGCTGCGGGCGATGCTCGATGCGCCCGGCATCCGCACCGCCGCAGCCGAGCACCCCGATGTCTGCGCCGAGTTCTACTGGGGAAAACGTCTGGCCTGCGTCGAGATCGACCTCCCCCGCGCCGACACCGAACTCATCCGAGAACTACTCGCCGACGCGTGGGAGCACAGGAGCGGCCAGCCGCGTCCAATGCCCCCCGCGCAGTGAACGGCGTCCTCGACTACGCGTTCGGTGCCGCTAGCGTTCGCTATCCCTGCTCCGCCGCCCACTCGGTGACCCGACGTGCGCTCTCGGACTCGGACAGGTCCTGGACGCGGGACATGATCGACCAGCGGACGCCGTACGGATCGCGGATCGAGGCGAACCGATCGCCGGAGACGAACTCGCTCACCGGCTCGCGGATCGTGGCGCCGGCCAGCTCCGCCCGGTGGACCACGTCGTCGACGTCTGCGCAGTACAACCCGATCGAATAGCAGGCGACCTCGCCGGATGGCGAGGGCACGAGTCCGAATCGGGGACTGGGCTCGCCGAGCTGGAGGCGACCGTTGCCGAAGTCGAGTTCGGCGTGCACGACGATCCCTCCCATCTCGGTCACGTCGACCACCCGCGCGCCGAACACCGAGGAATAGAATTCGACGGCGTCCCCCGCCCGTTCAACAGCGAGGAACGGCGTGAGGCTGGTCGACCCGTGGGGGACGCCGTCAGTGGTGTGCTCTCCGGTGACCCCGGTCCGGGGTGTGGTGCTCTCGGTCATGCGGCAAACCTACGAGGACACCTGCCACTGCGGCTTGAAGATTCGCGACGGGGTCGCGACCGACGCGGACAGGGGGGAAGCGATGGCCGAATCCGCTGATCGACGCGGGATCCTCTACCCGGATCGGCTGCCGACCTTCCATCGCCGGATCGCTCCGCCGGAATTGCGCGACCGCGTCCGGTGGTTCTGGATCCCGCGCTGGCGTCTCGCGCCGGGGGAGACCTCCCGGCAGGAGCTGCTGGCGTTCCCCGCGTCCAACCTCGTCGTCGAGCCCGGCGGCGTCAGCCTCACCGGACCCACCACCGGCGCCTCCCATCGCGACCTGAGCGGCACCGGATGGGCGGTCGGCGCCCTGCTCCGCCCCGCCGGCCTCGCCTCGCTGACCCCCGAACCGCAGCGGATCCGCGACACCGAGACCCCCATTCCAGCCGCAGAGCTGCACCGCGCCGTCGCGGGCTCCATGGGGGAGGCGGACGAGGTCGTGGGCAGCGCGAGCGAGATCGACGAGCGCGAGTCCCGGGCGCGCGACCGGGCGCTCGATGCCCTGACCGCATGGGTTTCCGAGCACCTGGCGGCCCCGGACGACGGCGGCGTCCTGGCGAACGCCATGGAGGACCTCATCGCGTCGGATCGGTCGATCATCCGGGTGGACCAGGTCGCCCGGAGGCTCGGGATGTCGACGCGCGGGGTCCAGCGCCTCGCGCACCGCTACGTGGGTGTCCCGCCGCTGGCGATGATCCGTCGGTACCGACTCCAGGAGGCCGCCCAGCGTCTGCGTGAGGATCCGGCGGTGACCATCGCACAGATCGCCGCGGACCTCGGATACTCCGACCACGCCCACCTCAGCGCCGACTTCCGCACCGTCCTCGGGCTGAGCCCGAACTCCTACCGCCGTGGACCCGGTGTGGCGGCGAATGGATCCTCCGACGGGTGACGGATCGGCACTATTCGTTGGCCCAGCGGGAGCAGCGCCAGCGGGACCATCTTCCAGCAGGCGATGCCGAACGGGATGCCCACGATCGTCACGCACAGCAGTAGTCCGGCGACGAGGTGGGCGATCGCCAGCTCCCACCCGAGCAGCAGGATCCACAGGATGTTGCCGATCACCGAGAGCAGGCCGGCATCCCGGCGGAACTCGGTCCGCCGCCCGAACGGCCACAGGACGAAACCCGCGAGTCGGAACGAGGCGATGCCGAACGGGATCGTGATGATCAGGACGAAGGCGACGATCCCCGCGAAGACGTACAACAACGCCAGCCACCAGCCGGCGAGAAGGAACCAGAGGACGTTTCCCAGAGTGCGCACCCCACCACGGTAGACACTGCGGCCCTCAGGTTCTGCGGGTAGCGACCAATGCGATCGTCAGTGCCACGCCCCACACCGCGAAGAGCGGGTCCCACACGAAGGCATGGCCGATCAACCCCGGCCGGTCATAGTTCTCGGTCTCGACCCAGCCGGCAAGGATGGCGACGGCTGCCGAGGCGTTGACCGCACCGTAGATGATCAGGAAGGGTCCACCGACCCACGCACACCCGCGCCAGACGCGTCGGCCGGGTATCCGGCCCGTCTCAGCGAGTAGCGGAATCCATGCGGCGAGCAATTTCGCGACAGCGACCGCGAGAAGTCCGCCGAGCGCTAGGAGGGGACGTTCCTCCACTGCAGCGACGGCCCATCCTCCGACGGTGTCCAGCAGGACCCGGCCGCCGAACGCCCAGTAAGCACTCCACGCAGCATGGATCGTGCCCAGGACCGCCGCGACCCACAGAGCCACCGGGGCCAAGGGTGCCGGTCGACCCGAAGTGCCGTTCACATCCACGATCGGCATGCTATTCGACGTGCGGCTCGTCGAGGGGCCGGTGCCGGGCGGCGTATGTCCCAGGTCACCTCAATGCGCGTACGGCGCGGCGGAACTGTGCCATGTTTTAGTGATGGGTGTTCATGAATCTCCAGTTATCCGAAAGCTGCTCGCGCAGGTGCTCGTGCTGTGCCTGGCCGTGACCGCTCTGATCGCGGGTTCTGCAGACGCGCGGGCGCAGGCGCAGGCGGTCGAGGGGTTCCACTGGGGGGTGGCCACGTCCGGCTTCCAGGTCGAGGGTTCAAATAGGGACTCGAACTGGAAGCGGCACGTCGACGCCGCTGCCTCGCGTGGCGAGGCCGATCCGGTGAACGACGCGGTCGACTTCTGGAACAGGTACGAAGAAGATGTCGCCCGGGCTGCGGACATGGGCGTCACCACGTTCCGGCTCAGCGTGGAGTGGTCTCGCATCGAGCCGGAGCCGGGCCGGTACGACGAGGAGGCGCTGCGTCGGTACGACCGCATTCTCGCCTCGATCAGGGCGCACGGCATGACGCCGATGATCACCATGGTCCACTACGTGTACCCGGGATGGCTGGTCGACCGAGGAGGTTTCCTCTCGCCTGATGCGGTGGAGGCGTTCGGGCGATACGCCGAGCTGATCACCGAGCGGTGGGCGGGGGACGGCACGATGTGGGTCACGTTCAACGAGCCACTCGTGTTCTTCAGCCACGAGCTCCGCATCGGGCTCGTGGGGCTGCACCAGTTCAACGATTTCCGGGGCAACGTGGTGGCGGCCCACAAACTGGGATACTACGCCGCGCACCGCGCGGACCCGAATGCGATGGTCACCGCCAACGAGGCGTACCTGCCCGCGTTCGCGTCGACCACGGACGATCTCCTGCTAGGCCACATCCGCGACGAGCTGGACTTCGTCGGCATCGACTACTACTACGGCATCGCGCTGGACAACCTCACCACCATCCGTGCGGCGTGGGACGACTTCGCCGGCGTCAGGCCGCAGCCGGAGGGGATCTACGAGGCGATCGTCCACTACGCGACGCACTTCCCGGGGATGCCGCTGTACATCGTCGAGAACGGACTGCCCACGGACAACGGCCACCGCGGCGACGGCATCGACCGCGGTGACTACCTCCGCGACACCGTCTTCTGGATCCAGCGCGCGGTCGCCGACGGGTACCCGGTGATCGGGTACAACCACTGGTCCCTGGTCGACAACTACGAGTGGGGGACCTACGACTCCCGATTCGGTCTCTACCGGGTCGACGTACTGTCCGATCCGGCACTCGAGCGCAGGCCGACGTCGGGGGTCGAGGCGTACCGGGACGTCATCGCCCGCGGTGGCGTCCCGGAGGGGTACCGCCCGGTCCTGCCGGTCGGGGTGTGCTCGCTCGGCACGATCCCCGACACGTGCCTGAACCCCGTCGACGTCCACGGACCGCTCGCGACGCTGGCGGGCTGACGATCGGGGGTCTTCTCCCACCGGAGCTCCGGACGTAGGGTCTGCTCATGCCACGGATGGAATCCGTCAGCGAGTCACTCGACGCCCTGGTCGACGCCGGGCGTCTGACCGGGTACGTCTGCGGGGTGCGTCAGGGTGGCCGGACCAGGCTCGCCGCCGGCGGGGCCCGGTCCGTCGACGGCCCCGCTCTCGAGCCCGACACCGTGTTCCCGCTGTCGTCGAACACCAAACCCGTGGGCGGGGTGCTCGCGATGAGGCTGGTGGAACTCGGTGTCCTGGGGATCGACGATCCGGTCGCCACCCATCTGCCCGAGCTGGCGGACCCCCGGGTCCTCGCGGACCCGGGCGGGCCGATCGACCGCACCGTGCCGGCGGAGCGCCCGATCACCCTGAGGCATCTGCTCACCATGACCGCCGGGTTCGGCTGGGCGGGGGAGGGCAGCCCGCTGGCCGGGGCCATGAGCGAGCGGCAGGTCGGACCCGGCCCCTACGCCCCACCGATGGCGCCGGACGAGTACCTCCGACAACTGGGTGTACTGCCTCTGGCCGACCAGCCGGGGCACGGGTGGCTCTACCACACGAGCAGTGACGTCCTGGGGGTTCTCCTGGCCCGGGCTACGGGCGCCTCCGTGTCGCAGCTGGTGGCCGAGCACCTCACGGAACCGCTGGGGCTGGCGGACTGCGGTTTCTCTGCCGACCCGGGCCGGATGCCCACCAGCTACGGGATGGGGCCCGACGGGGAGCTCAGGGCGCTGGATACCCGGGACCGGTTCGACCACCCACCGCGGTTCGAATCCCTGGCGTGCGGGCTGGCCTCGACCGTCTCCGACTACCTGGCGATCCTCGACGTCCTGATCGATGGCGGGACCGTACTGGGGGCGGAGCACGTGGACACCATGACGACAGACCAGCTGACCCCGCACCAGCGCGCCGCGGCCGAGGGGATCATCGGGCCCGGCTGCGGCTACGGCGTGCAGGTGGAGGTCCGCCCCGACGGGGTGGTCGGTTGGGCCGGGGGGCTGGGGACCATCGGCTACGTCGACCGTCACACCGGCCGGTGCGCGGCGGTGTTCACCACCCAGTCCTACGACGTCCCCGGAACGGAGGACGCGCTGGACTCGGTGTGGGAGTTGCTGCGGTGACCGGGCCCGCCGGGGTAACCCGCCTGCCGTTCTCAGGCCTGCCGTTCTCTCAGACCTCGCGCCACCATGTGTCCAGCGGGGTGGCCGGGACCGCCCGCTTGTGTCGGGTTGCCAGGAACAAGTGCTCGATCCGCGCCGCCGCCTCCGGAGCCACGTCGTCGTGGCCCTCGAGATAGTCGTCGATCTGCGCGTAGGTCACGCCCAGCGCCTCCTCGTCGGGCAACCCCGGACGGTCGTCCTCCAGATCCGCCGTGGGCACCTTGCTCCACGTCGACTCCGGCGCGCCGAGGTGCTGCAGCAGCGCGGCGCCCTGCCGCTTGGTGAGGCCGGTCAGGGGAGTCAGGTCGACCCCGCCGTCGCCATACTTGGTGAAGAACCCGGTGACCGCCTCGGCGGCGTGGTCGGTCCCGACGACGAGGTGGCCCAGCTGCCCGGCCACCGCGTACTGCGCGACCATCCGTTGACGCGCTTTGACGTTGCCGCGGACGAAGTCGCGTAGCGGGCCCGCGTGCGTGGGCAGATCCTCCAGCGCGGACGCGGCAGACGCCGAGGCGGACTCGGAGGCCGCCCGGACGTCGACGGTGACGCGGTGGTCAGGACGGATGAAATCCAGGGCGACGACGGCGTCGGCCTCGTCCGCCTGGGTGCCGTAGGGCAGACGCATGGCGACGAAGCGGACGTCGGCGAGTCCCTCGTCGCGGAGCTTCTCGGCGGCGAGTTGGCAGAGCCGACCCGTCAGGGTCGAGTCCTGACCGCCACTGATCCCGAGCACGAAGCCCGTGGCCGGAGTGCTACGGAGGTAATCGGCGAGGAACGCCACGCGGCGTTCGACCTCCTCCGCCGGGTCGATGTCCGGACGGACGCCGAGCTCGGCGATGATGGTCGCGCGGAGCGCACCGGTGTCAGGAGCGATGTGGTTCATGACATCAGCATAGGAAGCCCGTGTGACGTCCGCGTGACATGCGGGCGGAGGGCGGGAGGCGTCCGGTTCCGCCGGTTGGAGTTCTGACGGGGCAGTCCGTTACGATAGACCAGTTGTGTGTCCTGCATCCGACCTGAATGGTCGGGTGTCTCGCACAGTCATCCCAGTCGTGTCGGCGGCCATCGCGGCCGCCCCGAGAGCCTAAGGAGCGCCAGATGAAGGTCCGCAAGTCCCTTCGGTCGCTGAAGAACAAGCCGGGCGCCCAGGTTGTCCGCCGCCGCGGCAAGGTCTACGTGATCAACAAGAAGGATCCCCGTTTCAAGGCCCGCCAGGGCTGAGACCCACCGCGTGGGATCCCACGCACCCTCGAGGGCCCGTCTCCGGTTCGCCGGCGGCGGGCCCTCGTCGTCGTTCCCGGGGTCCACCGTCGCCCCGCTCCCACGGCGACTCCGTCACCTCGCTCCCGCCGGTGACCCCGCCACCCCTGTGGACGGGGTGGGGACAGGTTGTGGGGTGGTTGGGGACGACCTGTGGGGTACCGGACGGGCTCTCCGGGAGCACCTCCCGCGTGGCAGAGTGGCGGTCGGCGGGCGACTCGCCGGCATCCGGGCCGACCGTTCCACCGGGGGGCGACTGGTGTCCACAAGGCGGGATCGCGACCTGGGAATACCACCGTTGTAAGACCAAAATGTTGTGGTCGATTGACTCGTCGGCCACTAGGGGTAGTGTCTAGAGGTGTTGCGGCCCCGATGAATGCCATACATGACATTCGGGCCACGACCCCTTACAGACACCACGGTTGTCCACAGGCCGGGCGGAAGCGCCGGAACCGACATCCGTCCGAGAAGAGCCCCTCCGCGCCGCCCGGCGCCCGTGCCGAAAGAGGTCATCCAGACTCATGGTCACCGTCTACACCAAGCCCGCCTGCGTCCAGTGCAACGCCACCTACAAGGCCCTCGACAAGCAGGGTGTCGAGTACCAGGTCGTCGACATCTCGGTGGACGACGAGGCCCGCGAGTACGTGATGGCTCTGGGGTACCTCCAGGCGCCCGTCGTGGTGTCCGGGACCGATCACTGGGCCGGCTTCCGTCCGGACCGCATCAAGGCACTCGCCACGGTCGCCGCCTGAGTCAGGCTCCACCACCGCAACAGTGTGATCCGAAGGGGGCAGTCATGGCGGCTCCGGTGCCGGTCTCCCCGGTTGCTGAGCCGGTGCGAATCGTCTACTTCTCCAACGTCTCCGAGAACACCAAGAGGTTCGTCGACCGGCTGGGGCTCCCGGCGATGCGCATACCCACGCACAGGACCGCGGCGGGGCCGGTCGTGTCGGACCCGTATGTTCTGATCGTCCCGACGTACGGGGGTTGCCTCGAGGTCACCGGCAGGACCGGGGCCTCGGTCCCCCGACAGGTGGTCGCGTTCCTGAACAACGCGCACAACAGAAGTCTCTGCCGAGGTGTCATCGCCGCCGGCAACACCAACTTCGGTTCGGACTACGCGGTCTCCGGCGACGTGATCGCCCGCAAACTCGGGGTCCCGTACCTCTACCGGTTCGAACTGATGGGCACACAAGAGGACGTCATCCGCGTCCGCGAGGGATTGGAAGAGTTTTGGCAGCACCAACCGTCACCCCAGAAGGCACCACCGCGGTAGAGACGGGCGAGGGGCAGCGCATGGATTACCACGCGCTCAACGCCATGCTCAACCTCTACGACGCGGACGGGAAGATCCAGTTCGAACGCGACCGTGAGGCCGCGAGGGAGTACTTCCTCCAGCACGTCAACCAGAACACGGTCTTCTTCCACAACCTGGACGAGAAGCTGGACTACCTGGTCGAGAAGGACTACTACGAGCGCGAGGTGCTCGACCGGTACACGCGCAACTACGTGCGCGAGCTGTTCGATTACGCCTACTCCAAGAAGTTCCGCTTCCAGACCTTCCTCGGTGCGTTCAAGTACTACACCTCGTACACGCTCAAGACGTTCGACGGCAAGCGCTACCTCGAGCGCTACGAGGATCGCGTCTGCATGGTCGCCCTCACCCTCGCGGACGGCGACGAGGCCCTGGCCCATCGTCTGGTCGACGAGATCATCGAGGGGCGGTTCCAGCCGGCCACGCCCACGTTCCTCAACTCTGGCAAGAAGCAGCGCGGCGAGCCCGTCTCGTGCTTCCTGCTGCGTATCGAGGACAACATGGAGTCGATCGGGCGCAACATCAACTCCGCGTTGCAGCTGTCCAAGCGCGGTGGTGGAGTGGCGCTGCTGCTGTCCAACCTCCGCGAGCACGGCGCCCCGATCAAGCACATCGAGAACCAGTCCTCGGGCGTCATCCCCGTGATGAAGCTGCTGGAGGACTCCTTCTCCTACGCCAACCAGCTCGGTGCCCGCCAGGGTGCCGGTGCGGTGTACCTGCACGCCCATCACCCGGACATCTTCAAGTTCCTCGACACCAAACGGGAGAACGCGGACGAGAAGATCCGCATCAAGACCCTGTCGCTGGGTGTCGTGATCCCGGACATCACGTTCGAGTTGGCCAAGCGCAACGACGACATGTACCTGTTCTCCCCGTACGACGTCGAGCGGATCTACGGCAGGCCGTTCGCGGACGTCAACATCTCGGAGCACTACACCGAGATGGTCGAGGACAGCCGGATCAAGAAGACCAAGATCAACGCCCGGCACTTCTTCCAGACCCTCGCGGAGCTGCAGTTCGAGTCCGGTTACCCGTACATCATGTACGAGGACACCGTGAACCGGGCCAACCCGATCGCCGGCAAGATCACGCATTCCAACCTGTGCTCGGAGATCCTCCAGGTCTCCACCCCGTCGACGTACAACGATGACCTCTCCTACAGCCACATCGGCAAGGACATCTCCTGCAACCTCGGCTCGCTCAACATCGCCAAGGCCATGGACTCGCCGGACTTCGGCCAGACCATCGAGACGGCCATCCGGGGTCTGACCGCGGTGTCCGACCAGACCCACATCGACTCGGTCCCGTCGATCGAGCGGGGCAACGCGGAGTCGCACGCGATCGGCCTGGGGCAGATGAACCTCCACGGCTACCTCGCCCGCGAGCGGGTGCACTACGGGTCCGTCGAGGGCGTCGACTTCACGAACATCTACTTCTACACGGTGCTTTACCACGCGCTGCGGTCGTCCAACCTCATCGCGCGGGAGCGCGGGTCCTGGTTCGCCGGTTTCCCGGACTCCACCTACGCCTCGGGCGAGTTCTTCGACAAGTACACCGACCAGTCGTGGGAGCCGGCGACCGAGCAGGTGCGTCAGTTGTTCGCCGACGCGGACGTCACCGTGCCCACACAGGACGACTGGCGCGCCCTCAAGGCCGACGTGCAGCAGTACGGCATCTACAACCAGAACCTGCAGGCCGTGCCGCCCACGGGGTCGATCAGCTACATCAACAACTCGACCTCGTCGATCCACCCGGTGGCCTCGAAGGTGGAGATCCGCAAGGAGGGCAAGATCGGGCGCGTCTACTACCCGGCGCCCTACCTGACGAACGACAACCTGGACTACTACCAGGACGCGTACGAGATCGGCTACGAGAAGATCATCGACACGTACGCGGCGGCCACCCAGCACGTGGACCAGGGGCTCTCGCTGACCCTGTTCTTCAAGGACACCGCCAGCACCCGCGACGTCAACCGCGCGCAGATCTACGCATGGCGCAAGGGGATCAAGACCCTGTACTACATCCGCGTGCGTCAGCTCGCGCTCGAGGGCACCGAGGTCGAGGGCTGTGTCTCGTGCATGCTCTGACCGCCCGGCCGCAGGCCCGCACCCCGAACCCCACCCGCCTCCAGGAGGAGATCCGATGACCGCCGAGCTACATGCTCCGGGATCCCACAGCCCCGCCGCCGGCATCGCCCCCCGGCTCGTCGACAGGGTGTCGGCCATCAATTGGAACCGGGTCACCGACGAGGTGGACGACCAGGTCTGGGGGAGGCTCACCAGCAATTTCTGGCTGCCGGAGAAGGTCCCGGTGTCCAACGACATCCCGTCGTGGCAGACGCTGACGGACTCGGAGCAGCAGCTCACGACGCGGGTCTTCACCGGCCTCACCCTGCTGGACACGCTCCAGGGGACGGTCGGCGCGGTGAGCATGATCCCCGACGCGTCGACCCCCCACGAGGAGGCGGTCCTCACCAACATCGCGTTCATGGAGTCTGTCCACGCCAAGAGCTACTCCACGATCTTCTCGACGCTCTGCTCGACACCGCAGGTCGACGACGCCTTCCGCTGGGCGGAGGAGAACACCTATCTGCAGCGCAAGGCGAACATCATCCTCGGGTACTACGCGGGGGAAGACGCCCTCAAGCGGAAGATCGCCTCCACCCTGCTCGAGTCGTTCCTCTTCTACTCGGGCTTCTACCTGCCCATGCGGTGGTCCTCGCGGGCCAAGCTCACCAACACGGCCGACATCATCCGGCTCATCATCCGTGACGAGGCGGTGCACGGCTACTACATCGGCTACAAGTACCAGCGGGCCCTCGAGCGCGTGGGCCAGGCCGAGCGGGACGAGCTGAAGGACTACACCTTCGAGCTGCTCTTCGAGTTGTACGACAACGAGGCGGATTACACCGAGGACCTCTACGACACCGTGGGCTGGACGGAGGACGTCAAGAAGTTCCTTCGCTACAACGCCAACAAGGCGCTGATGAACCTCGGTTACGAGGGGATGTTCCCCAAGGACGAGACCAACGTCGACCCCGCGATCCTCTCGGCGCTCAGCCCGAACGCCGACGAGAACCACGACTTCTTCTCCGGTTCCGGTAGCTCCTACGTCATGGGCAAGGCCGTGGCGACGGAGGACGAGGACTGGGATTTCTGACGCCTCACCCGACCACGACATCCGCTCCCGGCGCCTGACCAGGTACCGGGGGCGGATGACGTCGCCGCCGTCGTGGGCGCGGGCCCCCTCTAGCCGTCCGGGGCGATCCCGTTGATGGAGCCCCTGATGTCGTCGAGTACCGCCCGTGCGGCCACGGGGCCGGAGCCCTCCCACACGGCCCGGTCCACCACGAACATGCGGCGGGCGTCGACCGCGTCGAGATCCGTCCACCGGTCGGAGGCGAAGACCCGCCGCGCGATCTCCTCCGATTCCGGCGAACCGCCCACCACCGCGAAGATCACGTCGCCGTCGAGTTCGTCACCCTGTGCCGGGGACTCCGGCAGCGGTGGGATGCGCTCGCCCTCCTGCGTGCGCTGCGCGGGGGGCCGTCCCGCGCCCACGGCCTCGAGCATGAGTGACCCGAGCGTGTCCGGGTCCTGCACCACCACGCCGTCCCCGCTGTCCCCGATAACGCTGACCAGGGAGACCCAGGTGTCGCTCGGGGTGGTGGCCGCGGCGGTGGCCCGTGCCCGGTCGATCACGTCCAGCAGGAGGTCTCCGCCGGCCCGGGGACGGCCGTAGGCGTCGGCGACCGTCTCGGTGGCATCGGTCCAGTTCAGCGCGTCCGCGTCGTATACGACGGTCGGGGCGACCTCGGCCAGGGCCCGCGCCACCGCGGGGTCCGAGTCTGCAGTGCCGGCCAGCACGATGAGGTCTGGTCGAAGCTCGCGAGCAGCGGCCGCGGCCTCGTCCCCGCCGGAGTCCCCGGGGAGCGGGATGTCCGGCAGGTCCACGAGGGAAGCGGGGAAGAGGACGTCCGCTCCACGGGGTAGGCCGGAGGTCCCGACGACGAGGTCCTGCAGACCCAGCGCGCAGGCGACGTCCACGGCCCCGGCCCCGAGCGCCAGGATCCGTTCCGGCGACCGCGGGACCTCCTCCCGGCCGGACCCGGCGCCGCCGGAGGACACCGTGCGCACCCCTGAGCCGGGGGACTCGGCGGGTGCCGGTACAGGGGCGCACGACTCCTCGGGTTCAGCGGATCGCTGGAGCTCCTCGCCCGCTATGCGTGAGGGCGTCGTGGTGACGGGGTGCTCGACCATGTCGACAGGGGAGGGGCCGCAGCCCGCGAGCGCCATCGCGGCGACGAGCGGGGCCGCGATCCGCGCCCGCCTCCTCGGGTACCCCCGCTCGGGGTGACGGCGTCGGGTCGGCGCGGAATCGGTCATGGGGGAGAGCTTAGGAGATGCGCCCGTTCAGGCAGTCCCGGTGGAGGTGGCGGCGGGTCCGCGCGCCATCTCACGCGTGTCGCGAGGGGCGCCGATTCCGGCGGATGACCACCGGTGACGTCTTCGGCGGGGTGGGTGATAGGCGTTCTCAGTGGAGGGCTAGGATTGCTCTCGCGCACTATTCCTATGCGTTCGACGTGGGGTCGGTGGTTCGACCCGCGGCGTCGGGTGAGGCGTTCAGGAGGACCCTTATGACCGCAGTGGCCCCCAAGCCGGTCCACGATCTCGACCACCCACCGGGCGAACCCACGGGTACCGCCCGCAAGGGCTCGTTCGTGTGGAAGATGATGACGACGACCGACCACAAGTTGCTCGGCCTCATGTACATCGTCACGTGTTTCGTCTTCTTCTTCATCGGCGGGCTCATGGCCCTGCTCATCCGCGCGGAGCTGTTCGTCCCCGGGATGCAGTTCCTGTCCAACGAGCAGTTCAACCAGCTGTTCACCATGCACGGCACGGTGATGCTGCTGCTGTACGGCACCCCGATCGTTGTCGGGTTCGCGAACTACATCATGCCGCTGCAGATCGGCGCGCCGGACGTGGCGTTCCCGCGTCTGAACGCGTTCGGGTTCTGGCTGTTCGCCGCGGGCGGCACGATCATGCTCTCGGGCTTCGTCACCCCCGGTGGCGCGGCGGCCTTCGGCTGGACGATGTACATGCCGCTGGCCGACAAGATCCATTCGCCGGGCGTCGGCGCCGACCTGTGGATCCTCGGCGTGGGCATCGGCGGTATCGGCACCATCCTCGGTGCGGTCAACTTCGTCACCACCATCATCTGCCTGCGCGCACCGGGTATGACCATGTTCCGGATGCCGATCTTCACGTGGAACATCCTCGTGGCGTCGGTCCTGATCCTGCTGATCTTCCCGCTGCTCACCGCCGCCGCCCTCGGCGTCTTCTACGACCGCCAGTTCGGCGGCCGTATCTACGACCCGGGCAACGGCGGGGCCATCCTGTGGCAGCACCTGTTCTGGTTCTTCGGCCACCCCGAGGTGTACGTCCTGGCCCTTCCGTTCTTCGGCATCGTCTCCGAGGTCTTCCCGGTCTTCTCCCGCAAGCCGCTGTTCGGCTACGCCGGCCTGGTCTTCGCGACCCTGGCCATCGCCGCGCTGTCCATGGCGGTCTGGGCGCACCACATGTTCGTCACCGGCGCCGTGCTGCTGCCGTTCTTCTCCTTCATGACGTTCCTCATCGCCGTCCCGACGGGTGTGAAGTTCTTCAACTGGATCGGCACCATGTGGCGCGGCAAGATGACCTTCGAGACGCCGATGGTGTTCGCGCTCGGCTTCATCGTCACCTTCCTCTTCGGTGGTCTGACGGGCATCATGATGGCCGCGGCGCCGATCGACTTCCACATCTCGGACACCTACTTCATCGTCGCGCACTTCCACTACACGCTCTTCGGCACCATCGTGTTCGCCACCTTCGCCGGCGTGTACTTCTGGTTCCCCAAGATGACGGGCCGGATGCTCGACGAGAAGCTGGGCAAGCTGCACTTCTGGCTGATGTTCATCGGCTTCCACACCACGTTCCTGGTGCAGCACTGGTTGGGTAACCAGGGCATGGCCCGCCGCTACGCCGACTACCTGGCCACGGACAACTTCACGGTCCTCAACCAGATCTCCACCGTCGGCTCGTTCATCCTCGGGATCGCGATGCTGCCGTTCATCTGGAACGTCATCAAGAGCTGGCGTTACGGCGAGATCGTCACCGTCGACGATCCGTGGGGTGCGGGTAACTCGCTGGAGTGGGCGACCTCCTGCCCGCCGCCGCGCCACAACTTCGTGACGCTGCCGCGGATCCGCTCCGAGCGTCCCGCGTTCGAGCTGCACTACCCGCACATGAGTGAGCGGATGCGCAACGAGGCCCACGTCGGGGGGCGGGCTGCCGCCCAGGACCCGGCCGCTGTCAAGGACGTGGCCCAGCGCGGAACCTCCCCGCAGAGGGGTTGACCCACCCGCCCGTACTCACCCACGGGCATCGGCTCGACCAGGGACCCCGTCGGTAGGCTCGTCCACCGGCGGGGTCTCCGCATGTCATCAGTTCTCATCAATCGCCCACCATCTGCACTCGTCAGGAGCACACGTGAGCACCCCCGGCACCCCGGCACTACTCACCGTCACCGGTCCCGACCGGCCCGGCGTGACCGCGAGGATCATGACCGTCCTCGCCAGCCACCATGCGGACCTCGTGGACGTGGAGCAGGTCGTGGTCAACGGTCACCTCTCCCTGGGGCTCATGGTCCGGGTCGACGAGGTGGCCGATGCAGTGGCCGTGGTGCGGGAGCTCACCGAGCAGGTCCACCAGCTGGGGATGCAGCTGGACGTCCAGTTCGACGACATTGCTCCGGCGGCCCCTCCGTCGACCCACGCCGTGGTGATCCTCGGCAGTCCTGTGACCGCCTCGGCGTTCTCCGCGGTGGCGGGAGCTCTGGCCTCGATCGGCGCGAACATCGACATCATCCGGGGGATCGCCGACTACCCGGTGACGGGACTGGAGCTGCACGTCTCGACCGCCGGTCGCGACGCCGCCGACGACGCCAGGCTCCGGGAGACTTTGGCGCCCCTGTCGGACGCGCACAGTGTCGACATCTCGGTGGACCGGGCCGGGCTGGGCCGACGCTCCAAGCGCCTCGTGGTGTTCGACGTCGACTCCACCCTGGTCCAGGGTGAGGTCATCGAGATGCTCGCCGCGCACGCGGGCAAGGAGGAGGAGGTCCGCGCCGTCACCGAACGTGCGATGCGTGGGGAGCTGGACTTCGCCCAGTCGCTCCACGAACGCGTCGCGACACTGGCGGGGCTGCCGGTCACCGTTCTGGACGAGGTCGCCGCCAACATCGTGCTCACCCCGGGCGCCCGGACGACCATCCGGACACTGAAACGACTCGGTATCCGTTGCGGAGTGGTCTCCGGGGGATTCATCCAGGTGATCGCCGGTCTCGCCGAGGAGCTGGGTCTCGACTTCGCGCGCGCCAACACCCTGGAGGTCCGGGACGGCGTGCTCACCGGACGGGTCATCGGTGAGGTCGTCGACCGTGAGGCCAAGGCCGAGTACCTGCGTGAGTTCGCCGAGGAGCTGGGTATCTCGATGAGTCAGACGGTCGCGGTGGGTGACGGTGCCAACGACATCGACATGCTCACCGCGGCGGGCCTGGGGATCGCTTTCTGCGCCAAACCCGCCCTGCGTGAGGTGGCGGACGCGTCGCTGTCGAAGCCGTTCCTCGACACCGTCCTGTTCGTCCTCGGGATCACGCGCGACGAGATCGAGGCGGCAGACACCGCCGCCGGCACCTACCGCCGCGTGCCGTTGGCGTGACGGCCCCTCCGCCGCCCGGGGGGCCCGCGACGGGCGCCTCACTCGACTGGTGCCACGCGCGGCTCCGCGCCGGGTCGGCGGGCGCCGAGGACCCGGAGGATCGCGGCACCGTCCGGTCCATGCCGATCGTCCTGCACCTGCCCAAGGCGGACCTGCCGGCACGGACACCGCTGCTCGAGGCGGTGGCGGGCGCCGTGGCGGCTCTCTGCCTGGATGAGCGCGTGGCTCCGGGAGGACCCTGGCACGAGGCCTACGGGGCCTGGTTGGACGCCCGCATGCGGAAGATCGCCCGGCGTGCGCGCGGCGCCCAGTGGCGTACCGCCCTCGACGTCCCGGGGGTCACATGTGAGGTGGACGGATGCATGGCCAGGGCGTTCGTGCCCGGGCCGGTCGACGAGGTGGACGCACGCCTCGGCCGCCTGCAGATCGGGGGCACCGAACTCGAGCGCGACGATCCCGGTCCGCCGCCCCCGGGCGTACCGGTGGTGTGGGTGGACGCCGCGCTGGAGATGACCGTGGGCAAGGCGGCCGCGCAGGTCGGTCACGGGGTGATGCTGCTGGCCGCGGTCATGGACCGTCCCCGACTCGAGGGGTGGATCGCCGACGGGCTCCCGGTCGCCGTCCGCGAAGCCGGCCCCGATCGGTGGCGTGAGCTCTCCGCGGCCGTGACGGCCGAGTCCCCGGGGCTGGCCGCAGTGGTGGACGCCGGCTACACGGAGGTGGCTCCGGGGTCGCTGACTGTGATCGCGGCCGCCGGCGAGTGACCGCGCGCCGTGGCCGGCAGGCATGCCAGAGGGTCCGCGCGCAGGACATCGAGCGCCACCCCCGATTCGCGGCTCAACGCCCGCAGCAGACTCGCCCTGCTCGAATAGCCGGCCGCCCGCGCCGCGCTCTCCCCGCTGGATCCGGCCCGTAGACTCCGGACCGCCAGGTTGAGCCGCCGCCGCGTGCGCCACCGGTGAAGCCCCAGCCCGGTCTCGGCGACGAAGATCCGCTGTGTCTGCCTCATGCTGAGCCCTGATCTCTCGCACAGCGTCGACAGGGGGGCCGCGGAGCGGACCGAGGCCTCGGCTATCCGGAGCGCTGTCGGGTGCACCGGTAGGGGGGTGACGAACTCGTCCGTGTTGATCACCCTGATGATCTCCTCCAGGCTCCGGGTGAACACCTCCACCTGCCGTGGTGTGTGTGGCTGAGCCGCCAGCCGGGCGAGCATGAGGTCGGCGATCGCCGGGACCACACCGAGTCGGCGGACCCTGTCGCCTGGCGCGCAGTGCGGGGCCAGGAAGGGACCCAGCGCGATCGAGTGCTCGTCCAGCGAGAGCGAGTGGGGAACCCCCGCGGCCAGCCAGACCGACGCTCGTGGCTCGAGCACGATGGTCTCGCGATCGACGGTCAGGGTTCCTCGTCCCATCACCATGTGGATCAGGTGCGGGACGTCGTGGACGTGCTCGGAGTGGCCCAGGAAGCGGACCGTGTTCTCCGGTACCGCTGTGGCCAGCTCGCGCGTGAAACCCATGTCGTTCCTCCTCGGGGGTTCCGGTCGGGCACGGTGGCCGCCCCGTAGCGGCAACGCGTCGCGTTGGGACTGCAGCCGTGTCGCATCCCGGCGGTCAGGGCGGTGATTCCACCCTATTCTTCTGGAGTTGGTAAGCCTCACCTAATCGAACGCTCCGGAGGATCGATGATTCGTAGGACACGCCCCGCACGCCTGATTGCCTCGGCGACGGTGGTGGTCGCATTGACCGCACTGGCCGCCTGCTCATCAGGGGCTGGGTCTGCAGGGGACGGAGGCGGGAGCGCGGGAGCGGAGGCCACCCGCACCGTGTCCACCCCGAAGGGGGAGGTCGTCGTCCCGGCCGACCCGCAGCGTGTCGTGGTGCTCAACTACGCCCTGGCCGGTTACCTGTACCAACTCGACGTCCCGGTCGCCGCGACGATCCCGGAGGACGCGGGGCAGGCCAGTGGTGAGTTCTCCGAGATGTGGGGCGAGGCGCCCGCGGAGGACGGGACGCGGTTCCTGCCGTGGTCCGCCGACGGATTCGACCTCGAGGCGATCCTCGAGACCGATCCGGACCTCATCGTGGCCGGCGGATGGGGCTTCCCCAACTTCCAGGCCGACGAGGCCTACGAGGACCTCTCCGCGATCGCCCCCACCGTTCTGGTCGACAAGGCGTTCTCCGACTGGCGGGACCAGGCGGAGTTCCTCGCCGTCGATGTCTTCGGCCAGCCCGAGGCGTACGACGACATGGTCGGAACCTACGAGGCACGGGTGGGAGAGGTCGCCGGGTCGATCGAGGTGCCCGAGCAGCCGACCTCCTACATCAGCGTCACCGCCGACGGCACTCCGTACCTGCTCTTCGAGGACACCGGCCTGCCGCTGACGTTCGCCGAACTGGGATTCGAGACCGACGACCTGGTCGCGCGGAACGACCTGCAGCCGTACCAGCCCGGCGGCGACATGGCCGAGCTGTCCACGGAGCAGCTGGGCCGCATCGTCGACAGTGACTCCGTCTTCGTCATGGGGTTCAACGGCGAGACCACGTCCGTCAGCCAACTCGAGCAGGAACCGGCGTGGCGTAACCTGCCGGCCTTCGTGGAGGGCAACGCCTTCGACCTGCCCTACTGGGCGGTGCGTCATGACTACGACGAGGCCCTCGCCCTGCTGGATCTGGTCGAGGAGGAGTTCGCCCGGTGAGCCGTCCCGAGCTGCTGATCCATCCGCTGGTCGTGCGCACCGTCAGGGTCGTCGCGGTGGAGGATCTGGCGGGGAGGGTCCGGCGGGTCCGGTTGGAGGGGGAACAGCTGCAGGCGTTCACGCGGAACGGACTGGCCCACCCGGCGTTCGAGACCCCGGGTTTCGACGACCACGTCAAGCTGATCTTCGCCTCCGACGGCGATGTCGGATCCGCGCTTCCCCTACAGCATGCCGACGGGATCGAGTGGACCCCGTCCGAGACCCGACTGACCCGTGACTACACCCCGCATTCGGTCGATCCCGACACCCGCGCGTTCGCGCTGGACTTCGTGCTCCACGGGGACGGACCGGCCGCCCGCTGGGCCTCCGATGCCGGGCCGGGGGCCGAGCTGACCTTCGTGGGTCCCAAGTCCTCGCAGGTCCTCCCCGCGGACGCGACGTCGGTCGTGATGATCGGCGACGAGACGGCACTGCCGGCCATCCGTCGGTTCCTCACCGAGCGGCCGGTGCCCGTGCCGGCCCGAGTCGTGGTGTTGGCCACGGACAGGGAGGCGACCGAGGGGCTCCCGACCGGTGGTGCGGATTCCCTGCGCCGGGAGTACATGCCCGAGCCGGACGGCGAGGCGATCTGCTCGCTGTTCGACTCCGTCTGCGACGATCACGACCTGGGCGAGCGGCCGTTCGTCTGGGCGGCGGGTGAGGCCGGGGCGTTGGTGCCGCTACGCCGCAGGATCTCGGGACGGGTCGGCAGGGACCACCGCAGTATCACCGGGTACTGGCATCTGGTGGACCGGCAGGACACGGCCGGCGACGAGCCGCGGCTACCGGAGGCCCCGGTCGCGTGGTTCGCGGTGCGCGCCGCCCTCCAATCGGGGTTGCTCCGGGCTCTGGTCGACCGGCCGTTGACCACTCCGGAGTTGGAAGCGGAGCTCGCCACGCGCACGGGTCTCCGGCCACTGGTCGAGGTGCTGGCGACGTGCGGGCTGGTGCTCGCGACAGCGGGGGGTCGGTGGCGGTTGACCGACCTCGCCGTCGACCTCCTCGACGACCCCCACGAGGTCGGGGAGTTCAGTGGACCGGAGGCCGACCAGGTCATCGCGCTCCGCCACCTGGCCCGGTCGGTGCGTACCGGCCGCCCGGCCTGGGAGCTGGAGACCGGGATGGGGTTCGCGGAGTCCGCCGCCACAGACGTCGCGGTCGCCGGCCATCTGGCGCACGAATCGGGGTCGCTGGTCTATCTCCAGCACGGACTCCGGCGGGTGCTGGGTGCCCTGGACAGTCCCGAGACGGTGGTGGTGGGGCCGGGGGCGGAACTGGTGGTCGGGATCGCCACCGGGGGCGGTCTGACGGGTGTCCGTACCGGAGTGGGTGGGTCGCCAGCGTCGGTGGTGGTCTCGGCCATGGTGCTCGGGCATCTCGACGACGAGGCTGCGCGGTCGCACCTTCGTGGGCTCGCCTCGGTGGCCCCCCGCATGCTGGTCGTGGACGGCAGCACTCCGGACGGTCTCTCGCGGGCCTCCGCCGAGCTCACACTGCTGCGCTTCGCCACCACGGCGTCTCCGCCCCGGTCGCCGCGGCGGGTGGCCGAACTGGGCCGGGACAGCGGGTGGACCGCGGTCTCGCACCACGGCCTGGGGTGGGGTGTGGTCGCGTACGAGTTCGAGCTCGCCACCGACGGCCCACCGGGCCGGTGACGCGCGGTGCTCCCCGCACCGCCGGGCGGACCGGAGTACTCGTATCAGGTCTGGTCGCGGCACTGGTCGCGCTCGCGGTGGCGTCGACGGTGAGCCTGTTCGTCGGCTCCGCCGCGCTCTCCCCGGCGGAGGTGCTGACGGTGCTGACCGCTCCGACCGATCCGATCACGTCTGCGACGGTCCTCGAGATGAGGCTGCCCCGGACCCTGCTGGCCATCGTCGTGGGTGCCGCGCTCGGGGCGTCCGGCGCGCTCGCCCAGGCCCTGACCCGCAATCCGCTCGCCGATCCGGGCATCCTCGGGGTCAACGCGGGAGCCGGACTCGCGGTGGCGGTCGCGATCGCTTTCTTCGGCGTCACGACCATCCACGGCTACGTGTGGTTCGCCTTCGCCGGGGCGTTCTCGGCGTTCGTCCTGGTCTACGCCATCGCGCTCCGCGGTCCGCACGGGGCGACGCCCGTCCGGCTCACACTCGTGGGTGTCGCGTTGACCGCGGTATTCACCGGGTGCGGTCAGTCCCTGGCCCTGGTGATGCCGCGGGTGTTCGACCAGATGCGCTTCTGGGGGGTGGGGTCGCTCGCCAACCGGCCACAGGGGACGGTCGAGTTCGTCCTGCCCTTCATCGTGGTGGGGCTCGTCGTGGCGCTTCTGACCGGCCGGGTGGCGAACGCGATCGCGTTGGGAGACGAGCGCGCCCGGTCGCTGGGCGTGTCGGTGGGGCTCGTCCGGGCGGTGTCCGCGGTGGCGATCACCGTCCTTTGTGGCGCGGCGACCGCAGCGGCGGGCCCGATCGCGTTCGTGGGACTGATGGTCCCCCACGCGGTGCGTCTGCTCACCGGCCCGGATCAACGATGGATCCTGGCCTACTCGGTGGTGGTGGCACCCGTGCTCCTACTCGCGGCGGACATCGCCGGACGACTACTGGTCTGGCCCGCCGAGCTGCAGGCGGGGGTTGTCACCGCCTTCCTGGGAGCACCGGTGCTCATCCTCCTGGTGCGCCGGGCCGAGCGGGGCGGGCTGTGACGCGGCAGCCGAGGGGCCACGAGGTGACCCTCCGACTCGGACCGCTGAGCAGGTCGTTGCCCGTCCGGGACACCGTGATCGCCCTCCTCGCTGCACTCGTGGTGTTCGCGCTCGTGCTGGTGGCACTGTCCGCAGGGGAACGCGCCATCCCGCTGGACCGGGTGATCGGCGCGTTCGCCCCGGGAGCCGGTCGCCTGGACGCGATGGTGGTCGTGGAATGGCGGGCGCCGCGGGCTCTCGCCGCGGCGGTGTTCGGAGCGTGCCTGGGCGTGAGCGGGGCGTTGTTCCAGTCACTCACCCGCAACGCGCTGGGGAGCCCGGACATCATCGGCCTCAACACCGGGGCGTTCACGGGGGTCCTGGTGGCGATCAGCCTCGGGTGGAGCGGTTATTCGGCCTTCGCCACGGGCGCGCTGGCCGGGGGCGTGCTCACCGCGGTCGTGGTCTATCTCCTCGCGTACTCGGCGGGCCTGCAGGGATTCAGGCTCATCATCGTGGGGATCGCGATCAGCGCATTCCTCGGTTCGGTCAACACCTGGATCATCGTCAAGTCCGACCTGGATGTGGCCCTGCGCGCCGCCGTGTGGGGCGCCGGTTCGCTGAACGGGGTGCGCTGGCCGCAACTCCTCGGTGCCGGCGCGTCCGCCCTCGTTCTGGCGCTCGTGCTGCCGTGGTTGACCCGGGTGGTCGCGCAACTCGAGCTCGGCGACGACTCGGCGCGGGTCAGGGGCGTCCAAACGGAAGCGGGGAAAGCGGTCGTGGTGCTGGTGGGCGTCGCGCTGACCTCGCTCGTCACCGCGGTGACGGGACCCATCTCCTTCATCGCCCTGGCGGCCCCCCAGATCGCCCGGAGGCTGCGCACGCGCTCCGGAGGTATCGACCCGCTGGGCTCGGCGCTGGTGGGTGCTGTCCTGTTGTCCGCGGCGGACCTGGTGGCCCAACACGCCCTACCCATGGCGAGCGTGCCGGTGGGCGCGGTCACCGTCTGCCTGGGCGGGGCCTATCTGATCTATCTGCTGTCGAGAGAGAACGAGAGGAGCTGAGGATGGACGCCGCACTCGAGGCCCGGGCGGTGACCGCCGCCTACCGCCGGGGGGAGAACGTTCTCGACGAGGTCTCGGCCGTGGTCCCCCGTGGTGAGTTCACCGCGATAATCGGTCCCAACGGCTGCGGGAAGTCCACGCTCCTGCGGGCGTTCACGAGGCTGCTCACCCCGTCCGCCGGCCAGGTGCTGGTCGACGGCGAGGCGATCGCCGGACTGCGGACGGGGGAGATAGCCCGTCGGCTCAGCCTGCTGCCACAACACTCGCCGGTGCCCGACGGGATCCGCGTCGGGGAGCTCGTGCGCCGGGGGCGTTACCCCCACCAGACCCTGTTCGCCCAGTGGAGCCGCCGTGACGAAGAGATGGTGGCGGAGGCGATGCGGCTGACCCGGGTCGCCGACCTCGGTGACCGGCTGGTCGACACCCTGTCGGGAGGGCAGCGGCAGCGGGTGTGGATCGCTATCGCACTGGCCCAGGACGCACCCCTGTTGCTCCTCGACGAGCCGACCACGTTCCTGGACATCGCGCACCAGGTGGAGGCACTGCGGTTACTGGACAGGCTGCGTACCGAAGGTCGGACGATCGTCGCGGTGCTCCACGAGTTGGGCCACGCGGCGAGGTTCGCCACGCATCTCATCGCGATGAAGGAGGGCCGGGTGGTGGCGTCCGGCGCGCCCACCGAGCTGCTGACGGCAGAGCTGGTCGAGCACGTCTTCGGCCTCCGGTGCAAGGTCATCCGCGATCCGGACACGGGCACCCCGGTCGTTCTGCCGCGGTGATCACGTCCGCCCGGCCGGTGGCGGGTCAGCCATCCCGGAGCCGCTCGAGGGCACCGATCACCACGTCCCTGTCGGTGGTCGGCCAGAACGGCGGGAGCGAGGCACGCAGGTAGCCGCCGTAGCGGGCGGTGACCAGGCGGGAGTCGAGGACGGCCACGACGCCCCGGTCGTCGGTGCGACGGAGGAGCCGTCCGACGCCCTGGGCCAGGAGGAGGGCGGCGTGGTTCCCGGCGACGGCGAGGAATCCGTTGCCTCCTCGGGCCCCGACCGCGCGCTGACGAGCGGACAACAGCGGGTCGTCCGGCCGCGGGAACGGGATGCGGTCGATCACCACCAGCGAGAGTGACCGACCGGGCACGTCGACGCCCTGCCACAGCGAGAGGGTGCCCACGAGTGTGGTCTCCTCGTCCGCGGCGAACTGCGTCACCAGGTTGGCGGTCGAGTCCTCGCCCTGGCACAACACCGGGGTGTCGAGGCGCTCCCTGAGCAGTTCGGCTGCCGCCCTGGCCCCACGCATCGAGGAGAACAGTCCGAGGGTGCGTCCGCCTGCGGCCGTGACGAGGTCGACCAACTCGTCACCGGCCTCGGGGGAGGCGCCCTCGCGGCCCGGCGCGGGCAGGTGCGAGGCCACGTAGAGGATGCCGTTGCGGCGGTAGTCGAAGGGCGACCCGGCGTCCAGCCCGGTCCACCGGAGGCTGCTCGCATCGTCGTCGGAGGGTGGTTCCAGGGCGACCGCGGTGGCGGGGTCGGGGCGGGCGGACGAGGCCGGCGGCAACCCCCAGGTGGCCGCCAGGCCGTCGAACTTCCCGCCGGTGGTGAGGGTGGCGGAGGTGAGGACCACGGTGGATTCGGCGAACAGTCGCGCCCGGAGTAACCCCGCCACGGACAGCGGTGCGACCCGCAGGATCCGGCCGCGGCGGTCCTCGACGGTCATCCACACGATCTCGAGTCTCTCGGTGACCGGTCGCTCGAACGAGGAGAGCATGCGATCGGCGGCGTCCGCGACTTCGTCCAGCGCCGCCAGGGTCTTCTGACGCTCGGACGCACCCTGGGGATCTCCCGCCGCCTCGCCGGGCTTGGGGCCGGGGATGGCACTCCGGCAGTTCTCGGTGGTGTGCCGGACCGCTGCCAGCGCGAGATCGGCGCCCTCGGGCAGGAGGTCCCATCGTCCTTCGGGACACAGTTCGAGCAGGCTCGCCAGACCCTCGCCCGCCGCGACCATGCGGTCGGCGGTCTGCTGATCGACCATCTTGGCCGCCCGGCGGGCCACCTGGATGACGGCGGCACCGGTCAACTCCGCCGTCGTGACGCCCGTCACCCGGTCGGAGAGCTCGTGGGCCTCGTCGATCACCACGGCGTCGTGTTCGGGGAGGATCGAGACGTCGGTCATGGCGTCGATCGCCAGGAGCGCGTGGTTGGTCACCACCACATCAGCCCGACCGGCCTCCTGGCGGGCCAGTTCGGCAAAGCACTCGGAGAACTCGGGACACAGCTGCCCCAGGCATTCGCGGCTGGTCACCGACACCTGGCGCCACGCCGCGTCCGACACCCCGCGGGGCAGGTCGTCGCGGTCGCCAGTGTCGGTGTCCTGCGCCCAGTCGTGTAGACGGGAGATCTCCTGGCCGAGACGGGAGCTCGGGCCGCTGTCACGCGGGGAGGGCTCGCGGGGCGTGCGGGCAGCCGTGGATTCGCCGGCGATCGGTAGATCGAAGAGCTCCTCGGACACGACGTCCTCGGGATCGACCTCGTCGACCGGACCCGACGCGACGCGGTTCAGGCACAGGTAGTTCCCGCGCCCCTTGAGGATCGCGTGGGACGGGCTCACCCCCAGCTGTGGGCGCAGTGCGGCGGCCAGCCGGGGGAGGTCGCGGTCCACCAACTGGTTCTGCAGTGCGATCGTGGCGGTGGACACCACCACCGTGCCCCCGGTGGCCACCGCGTGGCGCAGCGACGGGACCAGGTACGCCAGCGACTTGCCGGTGCCGGTCCCGGCCTGGACGGCCAGGTGTTCCCCCGTGGACAGGGCGTTTCCCACCGCCTCGGCCATCCGGACCTGGCCCCGGCGTTCGCTGCCGCCCAGGCTTTCGACCGCGGTGGCGAGCAGGTCGGAGAGTGGGGGGAGCGAGTCGGTCACGCGGTAACCCTAGCGGCCGCGTCAGCCGGTGGACGACCCCGGAGGGACGACCCGCACGGGGACCGCCGGCTCCCCCTCGCTCAGCGCCAGGCCCTCCCACGGCAGTGTCACCATGGCGGACTCGTGCAGCTCCCGCGACCGGGACAGCGAGGGTCCGGGAACGGGGGATCCCGCGCGCACCAGGGGGACCATCAGCTCTCGCTGATTCAGGCCGGGCTCGGGGGGCAGGGTGCCGGACCAGGGCAGGAGCACCTCCTCGACCGCCGTGCCCGAGGACCGGTGGAGGCGGACGGCCCTCTTGGCGCCGGGGAGGGACTCCTTCTGCGCGGAGCGCTTGGCCACCGGGATTCCGTCCACCTCGACCAGCTTGTAGACCATCCCGGCGGTGGGGGCCCCGGATCCGGTCACCAGTCGGGTGCCCACCCCGTACATGTCGACGGGCTCGGCCCGCAGCGCGGCGATCGCGTACTCGTCGAGGTCACCGGAGACCACGATCCGGGTCCGGTGTGCCCCCAGTGAGTCGAGTTGGCTGCGCACCTGCCGGGCCAGCACCCCCAGGTCGCCCGAGTCGATCCGGACGCCGCCCAGCTCGGGTCCGGCCACCTCGATGGCCGTGGCCACGCCGCGGGAGATGTCGTAGGTGTCCACCAGGAGGGTGGTGTCGACGCCGAGGGTGGCGACCTGTGACCGGAACGCGGACGCCTCGTCGGGGCCCTCCGGTCCGGTGTGCAGCAGCGTGAACGCGTGTGCCGACGTGCCCGCCGAGGGGACGCCGTGCCGTCTGGTGGCCTCGACGTTGGAGGTGGAGGCGAACCCGGTGAGATACGCCGCGCGGGCCGCGGCCACCGCGGCCTCCTCGTGGGTGCGGCGCGATCCCATCTCGATGATCGGGCGGCCGTGGGCCGCGGAGGTCATGCGGGCGGCGGCGGAGGCGATCGCGCTGTCGTGGTTGAGCACGGACAGGGCCAGGGTCTCGAGGAGCACGCACTCGGCGAACCCTCCCCGGATGCTCAGGACCGGCGACCCGGGGAAGAACAGCTCACCCTCGGGGTAGCCGTCGATGTCGCCCGTGAAGCGGAAGTGGCGGAGCCAGTCGGTGGTCCGCTCGTCGAGCGAGTCGGCCACCACCGCCAGCTCCTGCTCGCCGAAGCGGAAGTCCTCGAGGCGTTCCAGGAGCCGGCCGGTACCGCCGACGACCCCGTACCGGCGACCAGCGGGCAGTCGACGGGCGAACACCTCGAACACACAGGGGCGATCGGCCGTCCCGTCGGCAAGAGCCGCCCGGATCATCGTGAGCTCGTACTTGTCCGTGAGCAGCGCGGTGGACGGACTGCCCGGAGGGTGGGACGAGCGTGTGGGCGTGGGCGATGGCACCCGCCCGACTCTACGGCGTGGCCGAGGCGTCGGTAATCCGTATCCTTGGCCTTATGCACACCGTGACCACACCGCTCGCGGACGGCCGGAGCGTCGTCCCCGTGATGGCGACGCCGTCGGCCGCGCCCGTGGAGGCCACGGATACGGAGCTGAGAGGCGGGTTGGACAGCCCGTGGCTCACGGTGGTGTGGGACGACCCGGTCAACCTGATGAGCTACGTGACGTTCGTCTTCCAGCGGGTCTTCGGCTACAGCCGGGAGAAGGCGCACGAGCTCATGCTCAAGGTCCACAACGACGGCCGCGCGGTGGTCTCGTCGGGTAGCCGCGACAAGGTGGAGAACGACGTCCGCAAACTCCAGGAGGCCGGACTGTGGGCCACGATGCAGCGGGAGGCGTGAGGGCGTGAAGGCGTGGCAGCGCAAGTCATCGCTCACCGGACCCCGGGTCAAGGCGGTGATGGAGGGACACGAGGTGCAGATCCTCCACGCCCTGGTCTCCAACATCGTCGACATGTTGGAGCAGCGTCGCGACTCGGCCCCCAGGGACGAGCTGGCCGAGATCACCGGGATGCGCAGCGGCCACTCCGAGCTCCCCGACGACGCACCACTGGCCCGTCTGCTCCCCGACTTCCACCGCCCGGAGCCCGGCGAGGACGGGGCGGAGGACGCGGCGGCGGTGACCCGCGCCCACAACTCGGGCATGCGCATGATCCACGAGCCGGCGATCATCGACGCCAAGCTCGCGGCGGCGTCGACGGTCCTGCGGTCCCTCCCGGCGCGCGGCGGGACCGTCTCGCTCAGCCCCGAGCAGGCCCAGGCCTGGATGGGGTGTCTCAACGACGTCCGGCTCGGCCTGGGGGCGTTGCTGCTCGACGCCGGGGCGGTGGACGGTGACCCGGCCACCGACATCCCGGAGTTCGTCGCGGAGGACGACCCGAGGTCCGCGCACCTGGACGTCTACCACTGGTTGACCTTCATGCAGGACTCCCTGTGCACCGCTCTGACCGGCAACTGAGGAGAACACGGTGAATCCAGACCCCCGCACGTTCCGGGCGCACGGTGCCGGGACCACCCGGCCGGCGCCCCAGGGTCCCCGCCGCTGGCCGGCCCTGGTGCTGCTCTTCGCCTTTGTCGCCCTGATGTGGGTGGTCGAGGCGGGTGACCAGGTGATCCAGTCCGTGGTCGGTCCGGCGCAGAGTCTCGACGACTACGGGGTCCGTCCGCTCTCGACCGACGGGTTGCCCGGCATCCTGTTCCAGCCGTTCCTCCACGGGGACTGGGCGCACCTGCTCGGCAACTCGATCGCGCTGCTCGTGCTGGGGTCGATCATCGCGATGTCCGGGATGGGCCCGCTGATCCGGGTCACCCTCATCTCCTGGGTGTTCTCCGGGGTGGTGTCCTGGATCCTGGGCGGCTCCGGGACGGTCCACATCGGCGCCTCCGGCATCGTGTTCGGGTATGTCGTCTACGTGATCGTGCGGGGCCTGTTCACCCGCCGGTTCCTGCACCTGCTGATCGGTCTGGTCATCGGCTTCTACTACGGTCTCGAGGCGCTCGCGGGGTTGTCCCCGCTACTGGAGGGCGTGTCCTGGCAGGGTCACCTCGGCGGGGCCATCGGCGGCGTGGTCTCGGCGTACGGCCTCAAGCGTGATCGGAAGCAGCAGACCGTCGGCGCCGGGCAGCCGCGCCGGAACGCCGGCCCGTCGAGGTGACGTCGCCCGGTCCACAGGCTCCGATCGGGGTGTTCGACTCGGGGGCGGGTGGTCTCACCGTGGCCCGCGCGATCATGGACCAGCTCCCCGACGAGTCGCTGGTCTACGTCGGGGACACCGCGAACGGGCCGTACGGTCCGCTGCCCATCGCCCGGGTCCGTGAGCACGCCCTGGCGGTCGCGGACTCCCTGGTCGACCGCGGGGTCAAGGCTCTGGTGATCGCGTGCAACACCGCGTCCGCGGCGATGCTGAGGGACGCCCGCGAGCGCTACCCGGTGCCCGTGGTCGAGGTGATCCAGCCGGCCGCCCGGCGGGCGGTGGCCACCACCCGCTCGGGGCGCGTCGGGGTGATCGCCACGCGGGCCACCGTCGCGTCGCGGGCCTACGACGACGCGGTCGCCGCGGCCGTCGGGGTCGAGTTGACCTCGGTGGCGTGCCCGAAGTTCGTCGAGTTCGTCGAGCGCGGGATCACCAGTGGACGCCAGGTGTTGGGTCTGGCGGAGGCCTACCTGGCCCCGATCCGGGACGCCGACGTGGACACCCTGGTCCTGGGATGCACCCACTACCCGCTGCTGTCCGGGGTGGTCCAGCTGGCGGTGGGCGATCACGTCACGTTGGTCTCCAGTGCCGAGGAGACGGCCAAGGACGTGCTGCGGGTGCTCACCGCGGGCGATCTCCTGCGCCCCCGTGACGAGGCGGCCCCGGCGACCCGGGAGTTCCTCGTCACCGGTGACCCCGACAGCTTCCGCCGGGTGGCCTCCCGGTTCCTCGGGCCGGGACTCGTCGCCGTCGGCCACACCGGTGGGGCGTGACGGCCGCGGGCCGACACCTCCCGCGCTCCCGGACGGGGCGCACCTCCGACGACCGCGGGCCGGCCGTGGCACGATGGTGCCCATGTTTCTGACTGTCCTGGGGTGCTCGGGAAGTATCGGCGGACCGACCTCGCCGGCGTCCGGGTACCTCGTGGAGGTCGAGGGGATCGCCCCGGTCGTGATCGACATGGGGCCCGGGGTGCTCGGCGCGCTGCAGCGGTACGTCGCGCCGGAGGATGCCACGATCCTGTTGTCCCACCTCCACGCCGATCACTGCCTCGACGTCCCGGGTCTGTTGGTGCTGCGCCGCTACGGTCCCGAGGCCGCGCGCGCGGGCCGGGTCCGGCTCATCGGACCGTCCGGGACCGCGTACCGGATCGGTGTGGCGTCGGCGGAGGAGCCGGGGGCCGTGGACGACCTCTCGGACACCTTCGAGGTGAGTTCGTGGGACGTCTCCCCCGAGGTGGAGATGACGGGCGACGACGGCGAGGTGGGCCTGCGCGTGCGGGCCGACCGGGTGGACCACCCGCCGGAGTCCTACGGGATGCGCCTGACCTCGGAGACCGGCCGCGTCCTGGCCTACAGCGGGGACACCGCCTACTGCGACTCGCTGGTCGAGCTCGCGGCGGGTGCCGACGTGTTCCTCTGCGAGGCGTCGTGGACCCACGAGGACGGTCGTCCGCCGGGGATCCACATGTCGGGGGCCGAGGCCGGCCGCGCCGCCCGCCTCGCCGGTGTCGGGCGGCTGGTGCTGACCCACATCCCGCCGTGGACGGATCGCGAGGCCGTCCGTGCGGAGGCCGCGGCGGAGTTCGACGGCGAGGTCCTGCTGGCCGAGCCGGATCTGAGGATCGACGTCTAGCGACCGGTCGCCGGGTGTATCGACCGGTTAGGATCGGCGGACGTGACCTCATCTACGGACGGCAGAGCAGACGGACGTGCGGACGGCGACCTCCGCGACGTGACCATCACGCGGGGTTTCACCTCGCACCCGGCGGGGTCGGTTCTCGTCACCTCCGGGCAGACCCGCGTCATGTGCACGGCGAGCGTGACCGAGGGTGTGCCCCGCTGGCGTAAGGGCTCGGGGCTGGGGTGGCTGACCGCCGAGTACGCGATGCTCCCGGCCGCGACCCACGAGCGTTCTGGTCGCGAGTCCGTGCGCGGCAAGGTGGGCGGCCGCACCCACGAGATCAGCCGACTGGTGGGGCGGTCGCTGCGCGCGTGCATCGACCTGTCCGCACTGGGGGAGAACACCATCGCCCTGGACTGCGACGTGCTGCAGGCGGACGGAGGCACCCGCACCGCTGCCATCACCGGGGCTTATGTGGCGCTGGCGGATGCGGTGACCTGGCTCCGGGCCAAGGGGGCCGTGACCGGGAACCCGCTCACCTGCGCGGTGTCCGCGGTGAGCGTGGGTGTGGTCGACGGCCGCGTGCTGTGCGACCTGCCCTACGAGGAGGACTCGCGCGCCGGGGTGGACATGAACGTCGTCTGCACGGACGGTGGGGAACTCGTCGAGGTACAGGGCACCGCCGAGGGGGCCGCGTTCGGTCGCGACACCCTGGACGCGATGCTCGACTCCGCCCAGGCCGGTTGCGAGCGGTTGTTCGAGCTGCAGCGCGAGGCCCTCGCCGCGCCCTACCCGGGCGAGCTGCCCGAGCCCGTGACGGCCCGGACCCGGGGGCGGTAGCCGTGACCGTGCGCGTTCTCGTCGCCAGTCGCAACGCCAAGAAGCTTGCGGAGCTGCGCCGGGTGCTGGAGGCCGAGGGCATCGCCGGCATCGAGCCGATCGGACTGGACGAGGTGCCGGCGTTCCCGGAGGAACCGGAGGACGGTGCCACCTTCGCCGACAACGCCCTGATCAAGGCGCGGTCCGGGTGGCGGGCCACCGGCCTGCCGTGTCTGGCCGACGACTCCGGACTCGCCGTGGACGCCCTGAACGGGATGCCCGGCGTACTCTCCGCGCGCTGGGCCGGGCGACACGGCGACGACGCGGCCAACAACGCCCTGCTCCTCGGCCAGCTCGCCGACGTCCCGGACGAGCGGCGGGGCGCCGCCTTCGTCTCCGTGTGCGCGCTGGTCGGCCCCGGGGAGTCGGTCGAGGAGGGGCGCTGGCCCGGCCGGGTGCTGCGGGAGCCACGCGGTGAAGGAGGATTCGGCTACGACCCGCTGTTCCTGCCCGAGGGATCCGATCGCTCCGCTGCCGAACTACCTCCGGGGGAGAAGGACGCCGCCTCCCACCGCGGCCGCGCCCTACGGGCGCTGGCGCCGGTGTTGCGCGAACTCGCGCAACGCGGCTGAACGCCTCGAAGGGGACGGTTCCGGCCAGGGCGGTCAGCAGGGCGCGGGAGGCGGTCCACCTCTAGGTACGCAGTGAGAGGAGGAGCTCGTCGAAGATCAAGGCGGGGTCCTCAGCACCTGTGCTCCGCAACCACCGCTCTGTGGAGATGCGTAGGCAGGCACATGCCGCACCGACCATGGCTCGGGCCCGATCGTCGACTCCGACGACAGAGCTGTCCCGCGTGGAACCCAGCCGCTGTGCGACACCCGGCGCGAGGAGGTCTTCCCACTGCTGGTACTTCTCCTGATCCCGCGCTCTGATCGAAGGAGTCTCGAGAATGATGCGTGCGATCACCTCGAGATCTTCCGATGGATAGACGGGGCGATCGATGAGGACGTGCATCGCCTGGCCCAGCGCCACCCAGGCGCTCTCGTCGACTGGCCGAGCCGCGAGAGCATCTCTGACGCGCGTCCCAGAATCAGTGAGACTGCCGAGGACAACGTCCTCCTTGGTCGGAAAGTAGCGGAAGAACGATCGCGGTGAGATGCCCGCTTCCGCAGCGATCTGCGCCGTTGTCACCGAGTCGAAGCCATGCTCGGCGAACAACTTGATGGCCACCGCCGCGACCTCGTCACGCATGGCGAGACGTGTTCGTTCTCGAAGTGGCACGGCCGGATTCCCTGACCCATCCATAGACGCCACCTTACACGCCCTGCCTTTGTGGCATAGACTGCCAGGAAGGCAGTAACTGCTGTCTTCAGACCGCGGAGGAACACCATGAAGCCGCTCCACCATGACCGCCAGACCGTTCTCATCACCGGGGCGAGCTCCGGAATCGGCGCCGAGTTCGCCCGGCGGCTCGCCGGCGAAGGCTCCTCCCTCGTCCTCGTCGCACGGCGGCTCGATCGACTCGATTCGCTCGCTGCCGAACTCACAGCCCAGCACCACATCGAGGTGGAGACGATCGCCGCTGATCTCGCCCAGCACGCTCCGGGAGAGGATCTTCTCGCGGAGGTGGAACGGCGGGGCATCCACGTCACCAGCGTGATCAACAACGCCGGGTTCGGGATCTGGGGAGAATTCCATGAGTCCCACCCTGGATCGCTGCGCGACATGGTCGCCGTCGACATCACCGCCGTCATGGACATCAGTCGAGCCTTCATCCCACAGCTACGACGGAACGGAGACGGGTACCTGCTCAACATCACCAGCCTCGCCGCCTATTCGTCGATCCCCATGCAGGGCGCGTACTCGGCTGCGAAAGCGTTCGTGCTCAGTTTCACTGAGAGCCTGTGGGCGGAGACCCGGGATACCGGCGTCCGAGTTCTCGCCTTCGCCCCCGGGATCACGCGCACAGAGTTCTTCGACGTCAGCGGCGGGGATAGCGCCGGCCCGTCGCAAAGCCCCGCAGAGGTCGTCACAGGGGCCCTCCGAGTGTTGGAGCGCCGCGACCCACCGCCGAGCCAGATCTCCGGACACCGGAACCATCTGATCGCTGTCCTACCTCGATTCCTCACCCGCCGGAGGGCGGTCCTCCTGACCGGTGCGCTCACTATGCGAGGTCAACGCAACGCATAACCAGCGCATACAGAGCGCTGGGCGGGACAGACGAGGCGCGAGGTCGGCGCCACGCGGTTGTCCGCCTCGACCGGGGTCAGACCGCGTACGCGGCCCGGACCTCCCTGGTCCGCATGTGCTCGAACCAGAACGACAGGAACGGGATGGTCCCGGCCAGGGCGGTGAGCAGGGTACGGGAGGCCGCCCAGCGGGCCTTGATGGCCAGGTCGAGGGTCATGAAGAGGTAGATGATGTAGAAGACACCGTGCGCCTGCCCGATATAGGTGAACCACTCGGGTGCGTCCGAGGAGTTCGGCAGGATCAGGTACTTGTAGATCATCTCCGCCGTGAGGACCAACAGCCACACACCGGTGATCCAGGCCAGGACACGGTAGCGGGTGAGGGCACCGCGGATCTTGCCGTCGGGATCCGGCTTGCGGTTGTCTGTCGCCGGGGTGGTTGCGGTGGTCATGTGGCGTGTCTCTCCTGGTGACGGTTGTCGGCTGCCGCGTCCTTGCGGGCCAGCTCGGCGAGGTACGAGTTGTAAGCGTCCAATCCCTCGTCGCGGGTCCGGGCGTCGGCGGCGGGACGCCGGGAGGGCAGGAGATCGGCGGGGATCTCGGTGACGGCGGGGGAGCGCCTGCGCGGACGACCGCGAGGGTGCGCCCCTCCGACGGGATCGTCGTCCTCGTCGTCGTCGATGTCCGTCCCCTCGTCTCCCACCCGGCTGCCCTTTACACCGTTACCGACCACCGCGGGGTGCTCGGTGTCGGCCTCCTCGGCCTCCAGGCGGATGTACTTCAGGTAGGCGTAGACGAGGAAGCCCGCCAGGAACGGCCACATGAAGGTGTAGCCGAGGTTCTGCACGGTGCCCGTCGCCTCCTGGTAGCGGGCGAGCTGCCAGAGCCCCATCCCCAGGCAGACGATCGCACCGAGCACGACGAACGCGATCCACGACGGACGGTGCCTGACCTTCGTGGAGGCCGGATGGCCGGAGGCGGGATCGCTTCCGTCCGTGCGGTGACTCGGGCTGTCGGACACCGCTCCACGATACCGCCGACCGCGCGGTCGGCTCACCTCGCCCGGCACCCCCGGGGCGCCCCGGGTCACTCGCCGCGAGCGGTGAGATAGGTGAGGACGGCCCGCACCCGTCGGTTGTCCTCGCCGGGTGGCAGTTGCAGTTTGAGGAAGATGCTGGAGACGTGCTTCGAGATCGCCCCCGCGGAAAGATGGAGGAGAGCGGCGATCTGGAGGTTGCTGTGGCCTTCCGCCATGAGTTGGAGAACCTCCAGCTCGCGAGGGGAGAGGCCGTCGAGCGTGGATCGCCGGCTCGAGATCAACCGGGCGGCGATCTCGGGGTCGATGACCATTCCGCCGCCTGCGACGGTCTGCAGGGAGTCGAGGAAGTCGGTGACCCGGCCGACCCTCTCCTTGAGGAGATATCCGAGACCACCGGTCCCGGACGCACCCGATCCCTGCGTGGCGGGACTGCGGTGGAACAGCTCGGAAGCGTAGGAAGGCGCGTTGTACTGGGAGAGCAGCATGAGATTGAGTCGGGGATCTCTGTCACGCAGGCGCAGTGCGGCGTCCAGTCCGTCGGTGGACATGGTGGGGGGCATCCTGACATCCGTGATGACCACGTCCGGCGGAGCCCCCTCGTCGAACGCCCGGTGGACCGCCGCTTCGAGCTCGGGAGCCGTAGCCGCCTGTGCGACGACCTGATGACCCTGTCGTTCGAGTATCCCGACCAGACCTTCGCGCAGCAGCACCGTGTCGTCCGCGACTATGAGTCTCATCAGGTGGGTGTTCCGCACCGTGCGGGTGGTTCCGGCGACACCTCTGGAGTACCGGTGGGGAGCAAGAGGGGCACACGGGCGTTCAGGGTCGTCGGCCCGCCCGCCGGACTGGAGAGCTGGAGCGTGCCACCGAACGCTGCGAGACGCTCCGTCATACCGGCCAGCCCGTGGCCGGTGCGGATGTGGGCACCTCCGGGCCCGTCGTCGACCACCGAGACATGGAGGTCGTCGTCCACGCTGAGCAGGATCGATGCCCTGGCCTCGGGAGCGTGTTTGCTGACGTTCACGATGGCCTCCGAGACCAGGAAGTACGCGGTGGCGGCGACCCCTTCTGGGATCGTCGGCAGGGGATGCGGGACGCGCACGACCGCGTCGAGACGCGATCGGGCAGCCATTTCGCGGACGGCGGATTCCAATCCCAGGTCCGACAGGACCGTGGGATGGATACCGGACACCGTCTCGCGCACGGCCGCCAGGGCCGAATCGGTAGCGTCCTGGGCGCCGGTGAGGAGGTCGACGACCCGACGCGAGGTCTCGGACGTGTCGTCCGCGGAGAGCAGCAGAAGCGCTTCTCCGATCCGGAATGACGACACGACGAGATGCTGTTGCGCGCCGTCGTGGAGGTCTCTCTCCACGCGTCGACGCTCGATCTCGTAGGCGTTGACGATCTCCAGCCGAGAGGAACGTAGTTCCCGCACGCGTCGCGCCCACGCCTCGGGGGCATCGGACTCCCCGGAACGCCTCTCCCGCCTCAGCAGCACGATGAGGCCGAGTGAGAACACCCCCGACAATCCGAGCAGAGCCAGGAGTGTGCCGGTCATGGATCGAGCATATCGGGGAAGGGGGTGGAGCTGGCCCCACCATCGGACGGGAGGTGGCGTCATGGTGGCGTCGCCGGAATTCGGGTGAAGTGGAGCCATGGACACGACGACTGCTCCACTCGCACTCTCAGGCCGGGAACTGTCGAAGCGCTACGGTTCGGTCCGAGCGCTCGCGGGGGTGTCCCTCGACATTCCCCCCGGGCAAGCCGTGGCGATCATGGGCCCCTCCGGATCCGGAAAGTCGACCCTCCTGCATTGTCTGGCGGGCATCCTTCCGCCGGACAGTGGTGAGGTCGCACTCGGCGACACCGTGATCTCCGCGCTCTCCGACGCCCGCCGCTCCCGGCTGCGCCGCGATCGGCTGGGCTTCGTGTTCCAGGACGGGCAGCTGCTGCCCGAGCTGCCCGCGAACGAGAACGTGGCGCTGCCACTGCTCCTCGCCGGAACCTCACGCGTGAGAGCCCTGGAATCGGCGGAGCGGTGGCTCGAGCGTCTGGGGCTGTCTGGTCTCGGAGATCGCCGACCCGGTGAGATGTCCGGTGGGCAGGCGCAACGCGTGGCGATCGCCCGTGCGATGGTCCATTCGCCGGCCGTGGTGTTCGCCGACGAACCCACCGGTGCCCTGGACCAGGCCACCGGGCACGAGGTGATGCAGATCCTCACCACGACCGCCGCGATGACGGGTACCACCCTGGTGCTGGTCACCCATGATCGGAAGGTCGCGGGGTGGTGTTCTCGTCTCGTCGAGCTGCGCGACGCGATGATCCACTCCGACCGTGTCCACGAGGGAGAGGAGGCGCGATGAGCGGCGTCCTGACCTTGGCTCCCCGCCTGGCTCTGGGACGGATCCGTGGCGCCCGCGGAGGCGGTGTCCTCGAGGTGATGGCCGTCCTCGCGTTCACGGTGTCGTCCTTCCTCGCCCTCACGGTGACCGGGGGAGCGTGGATGTTGTACCAGCGCTGGCGCCACCCGGACGGTGGGATCCTGGGTGGGTTGGGCATGGGCCCCGCCGCCGTCGAGGGGACCCTGGAGAACTACGTCATCCTCGTGGTGGGCGCCTGCGCACTGTTGGCGATTCCGGTGTTGAACCTGGGCGCGGCGGCCGCTCGGCTCGGAGCGCGCGGACGGGCGAGCCGACTGGCGTCGTTGCGCCTGGTCGGGATGACCGGCCGCGAGGTCCTGGTCATGTCTGTGCTCGAGACTCTGGTCCAGGCGGCCGCCGGAGTGCTGTTCGGTGCCGGGCTGTGGCTGCTGAGCCTGCCCGCCTGGCAGGCGGTGTCCCTCCAAGGGCAGGAGATCGCACCCGCCGAGCTGATCCTCCCGTGGTGGTTGGCGCTCGTGCTGACAGCTGTTCTGCTGGGTCTGGCGGCGATGTCCACCGCCATGGGGTTGCGGCAGGTGCGGATCTCGCCACTGGGCGTGGCCATGCAACAGACTCCGCGAGGTGTGCGGGCGTGGCGCCTCCTGGCCTTCGTCCTCGCCTTGGTGGCATTCGTGGTGCTCAGTCGGTTCTTCAACCCCGGGACGCTGGACCTGCTGCCGTATCTGCTCCTGTCCGTCATGGTGCTGATCGTGGTGGGGTCGGTGAACCTCGTGGGTCCCTGGGTGATCCAGTTGCTCGCCCGGTTCGGGACGCGGACGGCCTCGGTACCCCGGTTGATCGCGATGAGGCGGATCATCGACGACCCGCGTGCCGCCTGGCGCAACGTCTCCGCCATCGCGCTGCTCGGACTGGTGGCCGCCTACCTCTCGGTGCTGCCCACGGAATCCGAGGCCCTGGGGGCGTCCCCGGCCTCGGTGCTCATCATCACCGACCTCCGCACGGGTGCCGTCATCACGCTGTCGGTCGGACTGCTTCTCGCCGCTACATCCACCCTGGTCAACCAGGCCGCTCTGGTGGTGGACCGGGCCGGGGAGAGCATCACCATGGACCGGATGGGAGTCCCGCGGTCGGTGTTCGCGGCCACCAGTCGCCACCACGTACTCACCCCGCTGCTGATGACCCTGACGATCTCCATCGGGGTCGGTCTCGTCCTCGCGACCCCCTTTATGAGCGAGTTCGGGATCAACGCCCCGGGGGTGGCGCTGATCGGTGTCACCGCAGCCCTGGGACTCGCACTGATGTCAGTCGTCACCGAGGCCTGTCGACCCCTCCAGCGGCGCATACTCGACAATGCTGCCCGCCACAACGACTGAGTCGGCCGGAGCCGGGGAGCAGGGAGGAACTGCGGGGACGGCCCCTGGTGGGGCCGGATGCCCGGACGCGGAACCGCCTCCGTCCGGGCGGGGATCCGAACGCCCCGGACACCCCTCCACGACACCGCCGCCCGCGCGGTAAGCTCACCTCGCCCGGCACCCCCGGGCGGGCGCCCGTGGCGGAATTGGCAGACGCGCTGGATTTAGGTTCCAGTGTCTACGGACGTGGGAGTTCAAGTCTCCCCGGGCGCACCAGATCCTCACGGCAACGCTACTGTCGACGTCATAGTGGACCTGAGCAGCGGAGCAGGCGAGACGGTCCCCTCGGATCGGGTGATCAGAATGAAGAACCGGAACGTCGCGAGAACGGCAGCGACGTCACTTCTACTGGTGACGTCGATGGCGGTGAGCGGCTGTGCAGTGGGGGAGGTCGCGGTCCCGTCGGTCGACTCGGAGCGCCAAGCCGAGGTCGAACCTGCGGCAGATCCGTTGCCGGTCGAAGAGCGGACGAACCAGCAGCGGGCTGAGAACGGGCTCCCGGCCCTGGATGCCAGCGAGAAGCTCCGGGACAGCGCCTGCGCGAAGGCGGACGACATGCTCGCGAGAGACTACTGGGGGCACCGCGCGCCCGATGGCAGCGGCGACCCGTTCGAGTTCATGCGTGAGGCCGGTGTGGACTACTACACGGCCGCGGAGAACCTGTACTACTCGACTCCGGACGGACCTGACCCTGTCGCTGGCTGGATGGATAGTCCCGGTCACAGGGAGAACATCCTCAACCCGGACTTCACCCGGGTGGGAGTCTGCCTCAGGACCGGCCCGTACCAGGGCCTCCCGGAGGCCGACCTCTACGTCCAACACTTCGCCACCCCGAAGTCGGAGAGGTAGTAGGCGCTGCGAGCTCGACGGCGATTCACCCGGTCACCGTCGGGGACTCGACACGGGGCGGGTTACAGCCCGGCCAGTACCCGGTCGGCGATCTCCTCCGCGGACAGCGTGATGGAGCAGCGGATCCCGTCCTCGTCGGGACCCAGGGGCTCCATCGTGCGGAGCTGCGATTCCAGGATCCGGCGGGACGCGAAGTGACCGCGGCGGGCGGCCAGGCGCGCGGCGATGAGCTGCGGGTCGGTGCCCAGTTCGACGAAGAACACCGGTCGGTCGACATCTCGCACGACGTCCCGATAGGCGCGCCGCAGAGCCGAACACGCGATCACCAGACCGGGATGTGATCCTCGTCCAGCCCCTGACCGGTCGCGTTCCGATTCCCGGTCCCGCATCCGTTCGCGGACCGCGGTCAGCCACGGCCCCCTGTCCAGATCGGTGAGGGGGACACCAGCGCCCAGCTTCCTTCGGTTGGCAGGTGGGTGCAGGTCGTCGGCGTCGAGGAACGGTGCGCCGGCACGATCGGCGATCACCCGCGCGACGGTGGACTTCCCGGCACCGGTGACGCCCATGACCACGATGTGCGGCCCGGTCGGCCCCTGGGGACCGGCCGGGCCGGGTGTCGGCCTCGGCATCGTCACTGTCGACTGCGGATCAGGCGACCGGGATCAGATGGTGAAGGCCATCGATTCGAGGATCTTCCTGCCCAGGTCCTCGTCGCCACTGAGCTCCACACCATTGCCGGGCTCCGCGGTGACCCTGCCGGTCGCCGCACGCACGAAGGTCGGGGTGTCGAAGACCAGCTCGACCGTGATCCGCGCGGAGTCGTCGACGTCCACGAGTCCCGCCCGGCCGGCGACCAGCACATCGGTGGCCAGGGACAGGTCGGTATCGGAGTCACCCTTCACCCGGAACCGGATCCGTGAACCGTCCGGGGCGCCGGCGTTCTTGCCGACGATCCGCGGGAGGGCGCGCACGATCTCCTCGACCGCGAACCGCCCCACACCGCTGCCGAGGTGGTGCTGCATGCCGAGGGCGTGGCGGATGTCGTCCTCGTGGACCCAGCAGTCGAATACGCGGACTCCCATGAAGCGTCGGAACGGCACGCGGCCGACGGGGGACTCGGTCTCGGCCTCGAGGTCCTCGTCGGTCATCTCGGCGAGTTGCCCCGTCCGTTCGGCGACGACCTCTCGGAAGTCCGCGAACGCGTCCTCGACCGCCAGGGACCGGGCCTCCTGGACGAACTTCTCGTTGAGCTCCCCGATCGGGTTGCGGACGTACTCGCGGACAGCAGGGGACAGTTCGATGTCCGGGACCGGCTCGCCGGCGAGCATGTGCTCGGTTCCCGCGATGTGCGCCACCACGTCGCGGACGGACCACCCCGGGAGCGCGGTGGAGGCGGACCAGTCGTCTCTCCTGAGGCCCGCGAGGAGTTCGTCGAGGCGCTTCCACTGCTGGATCAGATGGCGCACCTCGGCGGGTGCCTGGCCGGTGGATTCTGCGGGTTCTGTGGTGGTGGCGTCGCTGCTCTCGGTGTCCATGGTCACAAGGCTACTGCCGCGGTGGGGCGGGCTCGGAGTCTTCTGCGCGACCCGGGGACGAGCACCATTGCGGTCCCGGGACGACCCGGGCCTCGAACTCCTCTGGGATGATGTCGAGGTGTACTCGGAAGTGACGCTGCGGGATGGAGTGGCCCTCTGGCGCTCGGTCGGGGGAAGCGGATCGGTCGTCCCGGCCGACGGATGCGTCGATCTCATACTGCGTGACGACGCGGTCCTCGTCGCGGGGCCGTCGACGCGGTGGATCGACACCCTCGCGGACGGCGATGAGGGGTCGTTCGGTCTCCGACTGCCACCGGGTGAGGCCGCGTCCTTACTCGGAGTCCCTCTCGTCGACCTCGCCGACAAGCGGCTTGCACTGGAGGAGGTAGTTCCCGCGCGGGACCAACGCATCACGGCCGCGCTTCGGGAGATCGCCGGTGGCCTGCGCCCCTCCATCGACTTGACGATGTCGCTGACATCGGCGACTCGCTGGACCGGGTTCGTGCGCCGATCCGCTTCCGGCCTGGTTCCGGCACGAGTCGTGGCCGAGGAGCTGGCATGGTCCGAGCGCACATTTCGCCGACGCATGGCGATCGAGTTCGGCTACGGCTACGCCACGTTGGTCCGTATCGAGCGGGCGGTCCGCGCCCGCTCGGTACTCCGTTCCGGCGCGTCGGTCAGCGCTGCCGCAGCACTCGTCGGATATGCCGACCAGCCGCATCTATCGCGCGAGTTCCGGCGACTGGTCGGGATGAGCCCGGGTCAGTTCGTATCCAGTTCCGCATAGAGGTCGACCGAGTTGCCGTCGGGGTCGAGGAGGGTCGCGTAGCGCTGTCCCCAGTGCGCGTCCCATGGCGGGACGTGCGCGGTGTGTCCGGCCTCCACCAGCGTCGCGAAGGTCGCGTCCACGTCTCCGGGAGAGCCCTTGTCGAACGCCAGGGCGATGCGATGCCCGCCCACCGGCACGGCGTAGTCCGGGTCGAACTCGCGGATGGTCTCGAGCGTGTCCCAGGCGAGCGCCGTGCCGTCGTCGAGTGTGGCGTCCACATGCGGTGCGTCGTCCTGCCCATCGGCGATCTCCACGCCGAGAGCCCGGTAGAACGCCAGTGATGCGGCCATGTCGCGGGTCACTATCCCGATGAACCCCAGTGTCAGTCTCATGTGCTCCACGCTAGGCGGGCCCGTGTAGCCCAGTCGTGAACAGATCGGCCACATCGCCGGTGGCCGCACCCGGACCGTCCACCTCGACGGCGCTCACTTCGACGACGCCGGCCCCGGCGCCGCTCTGGAAGAGGGCGTCGGGGCCGGCGATCGGGCCGTGCGGTCGGAGATCAGCCCTCGCGGGCGGGGCGCGCGGCGGCCTCCTCGGGCTCGTCGGGATGACCGACGTAGTGCACGATGCTGGCGACGAGTCCGCCCCAGATCACGAGCAGGAACAGCACCATCATGATGATCGCGGGAGCGTCCATGGCTCAGGCCTCCTTGGATGTGTGGGTGGATGCCGGGTTCTCGTCGGGCCGGGTGAGCCCCTCCTCGTAGGAGTAGTCGCTCGGGTCGTCGTCGGCACTCGGCGGCCCGTCGAGATGGCGGGCTCCCCGCCAGGGAAGGGCGGACAGGACGATCGAGAGGATGAGGATGGTCCCGATCATGCCCCAGCCCCAGACGCCCAGGACGGACGCCTCGTACCCCTCGTAGGGCTCGGAGACGAGGGTCATGATCTCGCGGATCAGGGAGTAGCCCAGGACGATCGGCGTGATGACCGCCAGGCACACGATCCAGAACGTGCCGACCTTCCACGAGGACACCGAGTTGAGGTGGTCACGCAGAGTGGGCGCCAGGCGCAACGCGAAGATCACCACGATGAGCGCGATGAGCGAGATGCCGACGATGCCCAGGCTGTTGACGAACTTGTCCATGATGTCGAGGTTCTGGAGCCCGGTCTCGGTGGGCATGAGCAGCAGCGAGGCGACCGCCATCGGGACGCCGACGCCGAGGGTGGCGGTGGTGCGGGAGCTGCCGATCTTGTCCTGGAAGGACGAGATGACCACCTCCGTGATCGAGATGAGCGACGTGATGCCCGCCAGGATGAGGCAGATGAAGAACACGACGCCCCAGATGGGGCCGCCCGGCATCTGCGAGATGAGTGCCGGGAAGGCGATGAAGGCCAGCCCCGGGCCGCCGCTGACGTCATCCCATCCGGCGCCCGCCGACGTGGAGACGAGGAAGCCGAGGGTGGCGAACACGCCGATACCGGCGAGAACCTCGAAGGCCGAGTTGGAGAACCCCACGACGAGGCCGGAGCTCGTGAGATTGGACCTGCGCTTGAGGTACGACGAGTAGGTCAGCATGATGCCGAAGCCGACGGACAGGGAGAAGAAGATCTGGCCGTAGGCGGCGATCCACACACCCGGATCGGTGAGCACGCCCCAGTCCGGGGTGAAGAAGTTGTTGAGGCCGTCCGTGGCGCCCTCGAGGAAGAGGGAGCGGACCACCAGGGCGGCGAAGAGCGCAACCAGGAGCGGGACGAACAGCAACGCCGTGCGGCCGATGCCCTTCTGGACGCCCGCGAGCAGGACACCGAGCGTGACGATCCACACCACCACCAGGACGATCGCGATGCCCGGGACGAAGTCGATCCCGAATCCGCTCCCTGCGCGGAGGAAGTCCTCGGCGAAGAACGAGGCCGACTCCTCGTAGGTCTCGCCCCACCGCTCGTCGATGGAGAACCACGCGTAACAGGCCGCCCAGGCGATGATCACCGCGTAGTAGACGGCGATCACGAAGGAGACCAGGACCTGGATCCAGCCGATCGGCTCGGCGAAGCGGTTCATCCGGCGGAAGCTCAGCGGTGCGGAGCCACGGAAACGATGGCCGATCGCGTAGTCGAAGAACAGCAGCGGCAGGCCGGCGGTGAGCAGCGCCACGAGGTAGGGGAGCAGGAAGGCGCCGCCACCGTTGTCGTACGCGACGAAGGGGAAACGCCAGATGTTGCCGAGGCCCACGGCGGAGCCGATGGCGGCGAAGACGAAGACGGAGCGACGGGAGAAGGTCTCTCTCGGTGTCACCCGACCTCTGGTGGGAGGGCTGGTCATGGTCGACTCCTTGTCGGACGATCGGGCGGCGGATCCGCCGAAGTGTGAGGGAACGACGATAGGTGTGGTCTCTCCAACTCCCTACATCTAGCCGGTGGGTTGGCCACTTGGTGACCATATCGACGCATTTCCTGCACCTGAATGTGTTACTGGCGGGACTACAGTGACGCCATGAGCACCGAGCGCGCAAGCCGGAGAGCGGGCCGCGTTGTGGTCGCGGCCTCACTCGTGTTGTCGATGGCCGGGGCACCCGCGCTCCTCGCCGCCCCCACGGCGGCGGCCCCCGCGCCCTCACCCGCCGAGGTGGTCCGCGAGACGGGGTCGTGGTTCGCCCACGGATACACCCTCGATCTGCACCCTGACGGGACCGGCGCGTTCGCGGCCTGGGTCGGGGCGTTCGACGGGACCAGGATCGGGCTCCGACTCATCCCCGCGCCGGGCGCGGCCACGGTCGCCGAGGTGACCGCGGTCGAGACGGTGGGCGCCGGGGCCCTGGACCCCAGCGAGCAGCCGGGTGTCGGGGGACTGGTCACGGTCGCGTTCGGCGATGCCGTACGCACGGCCCACGTCGAATGGTCACCCGGGCCGCGACGGTTTGCCGTCGATCTGTGCCCCACCGAGGGGCTCGACGCGGCGGCGATGGCGATCCTGCGCTGCGGGGCCTGACCGTTCCTGACCGGTGGCGACACGCCGAATCTCGCGGGGTCTCCCCTGAGAACGTGGTAACGATTCGATAACGGCGTCATGTTCAAACCTGAGGCCCTCCTCACCTGTGAGTATGAGGGAAGCATCATGGCCAATATGTGAGCGGGGTCACCGACAGCCCCTCTCCGGCCGCCCCCGAACGGTCGCTCGTACCCCCTCAAGCTGAGGAAGCCCTCAAGTTCCTGTGGCAGTCTGTGCCCTGCGTCGGACCAGCAACTGGTGTCGGCGCCGATTTCCCAGACTAAAGTTGCCAAGGAGTTCCACACGTGACGATCGACGACCGCGACCTCACACCCCGACCGATCGAGACCGGGAACGCGGCCCGCCGTCGGACCCGTGCGCTCGCGGACGAGCTGCGCGAGGGCACCGCCTACGCTCTCGCCTTCGGGGGCCAGGGGATCGCGTGGCGCGACGCGTTGAGCGACCTCATCGACGGGACCGGGATCGGTCCCGAGCTCCAGGACCTCGTCGACTCCGCCGCAGCCTTCACCGAGCCGATCCACGACGAGATCGCGGTGGTCCGTCCGCACGGTTTCCGTCCGATCGAGTGGGCCAACACCACCACCGGTGAGGACGAGGACCACGGCGACCTCCCCGACGAGGTCTCGCTGTCCTCCGCCGCCGTCTCGCTCCCGGCCGTCCTGCTCACCCAGGTCGGGGCCGTCCGCGCGCTCGCCGCAGAGGGATTCGACGTCAACGACACCGCGCCCGCCTCGGTCGTGGGGCACTCGCAGGGCATCCTGGCCGTCGAGTCGGTCGAGACCTTCGGCTCGATCGACGACCGTCTCCTCGCGATAGCCGAGCTCATCGGCGCCGCCGCCACCCTCGTGGGCCGGCGCACGGGCCTGTTCCGTCGCGGCGAGGCCAGCCCCATGGTCGGCGTCTCCGGGATCGACGGCGAGGAGCTGCGCGCCCTCGTCGACGAGGTGTTCTCCGGGCTCGACGCCGAGCGTCGACCCACGGTCTCCATCCGCAACGCCCAGCGCCGCCACGTCGTGGTGGGCCGCCCGGACGACCTCGACGAGCTGCGTCGTCGCTGCGCCGACCTCGAGGCCGAATCCCGCCGGCGTCGCGAGGCCAAGCTCACCGGCGGCGAGATCTTCGCCCCCGTCTTCGACCCCCTCGACGTGGAGGTCGGGTTCCACCACCCGGCGATGGCGCCCGCCGTGGACGTCGTGTTCAACTGGGCCGCCCGCTGCGGCCTGGACGCCGATCGCGCGGCGTCGCTGGCCCGCCAGGTCTTCGCCGAGCCGGTCGACTGGGTCGAGGAGATGGCCGAGACGCTGCACTCCGGTGCCGCCTGGATCCTCGACATGGGCCCGGGCGAGGCACTGACCCGCCTCAACCGCTCGGTGGTCCGCGGACAGGGCGTCGGCGTGGTCGCCGCCGCCACCCGTGGTGGCCTGCGCAACCTGTTCACCCCGGGCGCCACCCCGTCGATCGAGCGCCCGTGGACGGCCTACCAGCCCCAGCTCATCACGCTGCCCGACGGCGGCATCCACGTGGAGACCTCGTTCACCCGTCTCACCGGCTGCTCGCCGATCCTGCTGGCCGGGATGACCCCGACCACGGTGGACCCGGAGATCGTCGCCGCCGCCGCCAACGCCGGCCACTGGGCCGAGCTCGCCGGTGGTGGTCAGGTCACCGAGGAGATCTTCGCCGACAACACCCAGCGCCTGGCCGAGCTGCTCGAGCCCGGCCGCAGCGCCCAGTTCAACTCCCTGTTCCTCGACCCGTATCTGTGGAAGCTCCAGGTCGGCGGCAAGCGACTGGTCCAGAAGGCCCGCGCCGCGGGCGTCCCGTTCGACGGCGTGATCGTGACCGCCGGCATCCCCGAGCTCGACGAGTCGATCGCCCTGATCGAGGAGCTGACCGAGGCGGGACTGCGCCACGTCAGCTTCAAGCCGGGCACCGTCGCCCAGATCCGCCAGGTCGTGCGGATCGCCGCCGAGGTGCCGCACATGCCGGTGATCGTCCAGATCGAGGGCGGGCGCGCCGGAGGCCACCACTCGTGGGAGGACCTCGACGCCCTCCTGCTGGCCACCTACCCGATGCTGCGCGACCGCCCCAACGTGGTCCTGTGCGTCGGTGGCGGGATCGGCACCCCGGAGCGGGCCGCCGACTACCTCACCGGATCCTGGGCCAACGCCCACGGCTACCCGGCCATGCCCGTCGACGGCATCCTGGTGGGCACCGCCGCGATGGCGACCCTCGAGGCCACCACCAGCCCGCAGGTCAAGCAGCTACTGGTGGACACCGTCGGAGTGGACCACTGGGTGGGAGCCGGTCAGGCCGACGGCGGAATGGCCTCCGGCCGCAGCCAGCTCGGCGCGGACATCCACGAGATCGACAACACCGCCGCCCGCACCGGTCGCCTGCTGGACGAGGTCGCCGGCGACGCCGAGGCCGTGGCCGCCCGCCGCGAGGAGATCATCGCCGCGATCAACGGCACCGCCAAGCCGTACTTCGGTGACCTCGGGACCATGACCTACGAGAAGTGGCTGCGCCGGTTCGCGGAGCTGTCCCTCGCCCCCGCCCCTGCCGCCGGCACCGCCTCCGAGGCGATGGCCGACAGCGCCCCCTCGGTGTGGCTCGACCCGACCATCCGCGAGCGCTTCCACCGCATGGTGCAGCGCGCCGAGGCCCGCCTGGACCCCGCCGACACGGGCCGGATCGTCTCCGCCTTCCCCCGTGCCGAGGCGATGGAGCGTCCGACCGAGGTCGTCGACACCCTCGGCGCCCGGTACCCGGAGCTGTCCACCGCGACGTTGCACCCCGCGGACGCCGCCGAGTTCCTCGACATCTGTCGCATGCCGGGCAAGCCCGTGCCGTTCGTGCCCGTCGTCGACGGCGACGTCCGCCGCTGGTGGCGCTCGGACTCGCTGTGGCAGGCGCACGACGCCCGCTACCCGGCCGACGCCGTGTGCGTCATCCCCGGCACCACCGCGGTCGCCGGGATCACCCGGGTCGACGAGCCGGTCGGCGAGCTGCTCGACCGCTTCGAGGCCGCCACGGTCGACCGTGTCCGCGGCTACCTGCCCTCCACCGAGGCCGTGACCGGCCGTCGCCGTGGGACCGTGACCACCGCCCAGGGTCCGGTCGCCGACGTGCTCAACGCCCCCGACGTCTCGTGGGCGGGCCGCCTCGTGGTGAGCCCGGTCCACCGTCTGGGAGTCCTCCACGCCTGGGAGATCGACGCAGACGGCATCGGCCGCCACCCGGTCTCCGGCGCCGTCCTGACCCCGGCCGCCGAAGGGCTCACCGTCGACCTGACCCTGCCCATCGGGCCGACCGAGATGACCATCGAGATCACCCTGGGCGACTCGGTGGCCACGGGCGCCGCACCGGTCGTCTCCGACGCCGCCGCCGAGGCAGCCATGCGCACCCTGCTGAGCACTGCCGCCGGCGTGGGCCGCGGAGGGGCCGGGGGCACCGTGATCGAGGCACTGCCGGAGGTCACCGACGGAGTGGCCACGGCCCGGTTCAGGTTCGACCGCACGCTGGCCACCGACCACACCGGAGTCACCTCGGGCAGCCTGCCCACCTCGCTCATCGCCTCGGACGGCGTCCCGGACGCACTCGTGGGCGCGGCGTGGCCCGCAGTGTTCGCGGTCCTCGGCAGCGCCCGGCGTCCGCGCGGAAACGGCACGGTCGCAGAGGGAACTGTGGTCGAGGGTCTGCTGGACCTGGTCCATCTGGACCACGGCATCCGCATGCACTCCGCGCTGCCGGACGAGGCCGCCGACCTCGTCGTCGTCGCCCGTTCCGGTGGGGTCCGCGACACCGACCTCGGCCGGGTGGTCGAGGTCTCGGTGGAGGTCTCCACGGAGGACACCGAGGGCACCCGCGCACCGCTGTGCACCCTGTCCGAGCGGTTCGCGATCCGCGGCCGCACCGGCCGCGCCGAGGTGGGCGACCCCCGCCAGGCCGGTGGCGCCCTCGTCGGTCCCGACGGTGGAGCCGTCACCCCGGCCGAGACCAGTCGCCAGCAGCGGGTGTCCACCTCGCTGATCGCACCGCACGACATGACCGCCTTCGCGCTGGTCTCCGGCGACCACAACCCCATCCACGTCTCCGACACGGCCGCCGACCTCGCCGGCCTGGGGGGCGTGATCGTCCACGGCATGTGGCTCTCCGCCGCCGCGCAGCACGCGGTCCAGGCCTCCGATGGCACGACCCCCGCGCTGCGGATCGCCGGCTGGACCGCCCGCATGCTGGCGCCGGTGCGTCCGGGCGACCACATCACCGTCCGCGCCGTCCAGACCGGTCGCCACTCCGGCGGTCAGGTCCTCGAGGTCACGTGCACGGTCGACGGCGCCACCGTCATGGCCGCCACCGCCCTCACAGAGGCCCCGCGCACCGTCTACGCCTTCCCCGGCCAGGGCATCCAGGCCAAGGGGATGGGCATGGAGGGCCGCACCCGCTGCCCGGCCGCCCGCGAGATCTGGGACCGTGCCGACACGCACACCCGTGCGGCGCTCGGCTTCTCCATCCTGGCGCTCGTCCGCGAGAACCCCACCGAGGTCACCGTCCGCGGTGAGGTCCACCGGCACCCCGACGGCGTGCTCTACCTGACGCAGTTCACCCAGGTCGCCATGGCGTGCCTGGCGGTGGCGCAGCGCGCCGAGCTCGAGGCCGACGGTCTGCTCATCGACGACGCCTACTTCGCCGGCCACTCGATCGGCGAGTACGACGCGCTGGCCGCCATCTCCGGCACTCTGGAGCTCGAGCCGCTGCTGGAGATCGTCTTCCAGCGCGGCTCGACCATGCACCAGCTGGTGCCGCGTGACTCCCGCGGCCGCTCGGACTACCGCATGGCGGCGATCCGCCCGTCGCAGATGGGGATCTCGGACGACGAGGTCGCCGACTGGGTGGCCGGCGTGGCCGAAGACTCCGATGAGTTCATCGAGATCGTCAACTACAACCTGGCGGGCTCGCAGTACGCGCTCGCCGGCACCGTCGCCGGGTGCAAGGCCCTGGAGAAGGCTGTGGAGCGCGAGCTCGAGGTCTCGGGCGGCAAGAACGCCTTCATCCTGGTGCCCGGTATCGACGTGCCGTTCCACTCCACCGTCCTGCGCGGCGGGGTCCCGGACTTCCGGGCCACCCTCGACGCGCTGATCCCGCACGACATCGACATCTCGGTGCTCGTGGGCCGCTACATCCCGAACCTGGTGCCGCGCCTGTTCAGTCTCGAGCGCGACTTCGTGCAGGAGATCGCCGACCTTGTGCCGGCCGAGTCGCTGGCTGAAGTGCTCGCGGACTGGGACGCCTGGGCCGCGACGCCCACCCGTCTGGGACGCCTGCTGCTCATCGAGCTGCTGGCCTGGCAGTTCGCGAGCCCGGTCCGCTGGATCGAGACCCAGGAGCTGATGTTCACGCCCATCGAGCGCGGCGGACTCGGCATCGAGTGCTTCGTCGAGGTCGGTGTGGCGAACGCCCCGACCGTGGCGAACCTCGCCTCCAAGACCCTCGACCTGCCCACGCACCGGGGCCCCCGCGCCCAGGTCCTCAACGTGGAGCGAGACTCCGCGACGCTGTACGGCACCCTGCCGCCCAGCGTGGAGGTCGACGACGACGAGCTGGACGCCGGCGACGGCTCCACCTCCACCACCCCGGCCGCCGACCAGGCGGCCCCCACAGACCCCGCACCGGCCGTCAACACCCCCGGCACGGCCGGTGCGGACCGATCCACCACCCCGGCAGCAGCCGAGGCCGCACCCGGTGCACCCCGCCCGGACGACCTGGACTTCGGCGCCGCGGCCGCCACCCGCATGCTGGTGGCCCTGCGCACCAAGGTCAGGCCCGAGCAGATCGCGCCCGGCGACTCCATCGAGACCCTGTGCGACGGCGTGTCCTCTCGCCGCAACCAGCTGTTGCTGGACCTGGGTACCGAGCTGAGCCTGGGCGCGATCGACGGCGCGGCGGAGGCGGACTTCCCGACCCTGTCCGACCAGGTCTCGCGCCTGGCCCGCGGCTACTCACCCTTCGGACCCGTGCTGTCCGACGCGGTGGGCGAGGCGCTGCGCGCCGTGCTCGGCCGCACCGGCAAGCGGGCCGCCTACATCACCGAGCGGGTGACCGGCCCCTGGGAGCTCGGCACCGGCTGGGCACAGCACGTCACCGCCCAGATCGCCCTCGGCACCCGCGACGGCGCCTCGATCCGCGGCGGGGACCTGGCGACCCTGGACGCCTCGGGCGTCAAGGACGTGTCCGGACTGGACGCGCTCATCGACGACGCCGTCCGCGCCGTCGGCGCCGCCAATGGCGTGGCCGTGGCCATGCCGTCCTCCGGAGCCGGCGGTGGCGGAGTCGTCGACTCCGCGGCGCTGACCGAGTTCGCCGACGAGATCACCGGGCCCGACGGTGTGCTGGCGCAGGCCGCCCGCGGCATGCTCACCCGCCTCGGACATCTCGAGCCGGACGCCGTCGACCTCCTCGCCGAGGCCGACCCGGACTCCGAACTCGCCGACCTCGTGGCCGCCGAACTCGGCACCGACTGGCGCCGCGTGGTGGCCCCGGCCTTCGACTCCGGCCGGGCCGTCCTCATGGATGACCGCTGGGCCTCGGCACGCGAGGACCTGGCCCGACTGTGGACCCGGAGCGACGTGCCCGCCGAGACCGCGGAGTCCTTCCGCGGTGCCGGCGACATCGTGGCCGAGCAGGCCCGCTGGTGGGCCGAGCGGGCCACGGCAGCCCGGCGGGACGCCCTGGCCGGTACCTACCGGGAGATCGCGGAGACCGCCGTCGAGGACTTCGTCGGCGAGTACGCGGGCGACGTCGCCGTCGTCACCGGCGCCGGCAAGGGCTCCATCGCCGCCGCCGTCACCGGACAGCTCCTGGCGGGCGGGGCCACCGTGGTGGCCACCACCTCGAGCCTGGACCAGAAGAAGCTGGCCTTCTTCAAGGACCTCTACCGCACCACCGCCCGTGGTGGCGCGACGCTGTGGGTCCTGCCGGTCAACATGACCTCCTACTCGGACGTCGACGCGCTCGTGGAGTGGATCGGCACCGAGCACGCGGAGTCGGCCGGCGGCCAGACCACCGTCCTCAAGACCCCGCTCACCCCGACCCTGCTCTTCCCGTTCGCGGCACCGCGCGTCCAGGGCTCGATGGCCGACGCCGGCCCGCGGGCCGAGACCGAGATGCGCGTCCTGCTGTGGAGCGTGGAGAAGCTCGTCGCCGGGCTCGGCGCGATCGGCGCCGACACCGACGTCGACTCCCGCCTGCACGTGGTGCTCCCGGGTTCGCCCAACCGCGGGATCTTCGGTGGCGACGGTGCCTACGGCGAGGCCAAGGCCGCGCTCGACGCCATGATCGCCAAGTGGGGCTCGGAGAAGTCCTGGTCCGAGCGCGTGACGTTCGTCCACGCGATCATCGGCTGGGTCCGGGGCACAGGGCTGATGGGCCACAACGACCCGCTCGTCGAGGCTGTCGAGGCCGCGGGCGTGTCGACCTGGTCCACCGCCGGGATCGCCGGCGAACTGCTGGGCTCGTGCACGCCGGACGTCCGCGAGGCCGCCGGCGACGCCCCCGTCACCGTCGACCTCACCGGAGGGCTCGGCACCGCCGACCTGGACATGGCAGCCCTCGCGGCGGACCGTCCGGCCACCGCGACGGAGACCACCACCGAGGACGCCGACGGGACCATCGCCGCCCTGCCGTCGCTGCAGCGGATCACCGCGGACGAGCGCCCCGAGTGGGGCGAGGTCACGCAGACCCTCGAGGACATGGTCGTGATGGTGGGTGCCGGCGAGGTCGGCCCCTACGGCAGCGCCCGTACCCGCTTCGAGGTGGAGACCACCGGCGACCTCACCGCCGCCGGCGTGGTCGAGCTCGCCTGGTCGACCGGGCTGATCGAATGGGAGGACTCCCCGCGCGCGGGGTGGACCGTCACCGAGACCGGCGACCCGATCGACGAGTCCGATATCGCCGAGCGGTTCCACGACGAGGTCCTGGCCCGAGTCGGCGTGCGCCGGTACGCCGATGACACGCGGGCCGAGATGTTCGACAACTCCTCGCCGCAGCTCACCTCGGTGTTCCTGCCCGAGGACCTGTCCTTCGTCGTGGACGACGAGGCCCAGGCCCGCGCGTACCTGGAGGACGACCCGGAGAACACGGTGGTCACCCGGGGCGCCGACGGCGACTGGACGGTCACCCGCAAGGCCGGCACCGAGATCCGGGTACCCAGGCGCACCACGCTCACCCGCGTGGTGGGCGGGCAGATCCCCACCGGCTTCGACCCGACCGCCTGGGGCATCCCCGCCGACATGGTCTCCGGGATCGACCGCGTGGCCGCGTGGAACCTCGTGGCCACCGTGGACGCGTTCATCTCCTCCGGTTTCACCCCGGCCGAGCTGCTCGCCCACGTCCACCCGTCGGACGTCGCCAACACCCAGGGCACCGGCATGGGCGGCATGACCAGCATGAGGTCGCTGTACATCGACGGCATCCTGGGCCGCAGCCGGGCCAACGACACGCTGCAGGAGGCGCTGCCCAACGTGGTGGCCGCGCACGTCATGCAGTCCTACGTCGGCGGCTACGGCTCGATGGTCCACCCGGTGGCGGCCTGCGCCACCACCGCGGTGAGCGTCGAGGAGGGCTTCGACAAGATCCGCGCCGGAAAGGCCGAGTTCGTGGTGGCCGGCGGGTTCGACGACCTGTCCACCGAGGGCATCCAGGGCTTCGCCGACATGTCCGCCACGGCCGACTCCGCGGCGATGGCCGCCAAGGGGATCGACGAGCGCCACTACAGCCGGGCCAACGACCGGCGGCGCGGCGGGTTCGTCGAGTCCGCCGGCGGCGGCACCATCCTGCTGGCGCGCGGCGACGTCGCGGCCCGTATGGGGCTGCCGGTGCTCGGTGTGGTGGCCTGGGCGGGTTCGTACGCCGACGGCGCCCACACCTCGATCCCGGCACCGGGGCTCGGGGCCCTCGGCGCCGGCCGCGGTGGGCTACGGTCGCCCCTGGCCCGGGGCCTGAAGGACCTCGGACTGACCGCCGACGACCTGGCCGTGGTGAGCAAGCACGACACCTCCACCAAGGCCAACGATCCCAACGAGTCGGACCTGCACGAACGACTCTCCGCGGCGATCGGCCGCTCGGACGGTAACCCGCTGTTCGTCGTGTCGCAGAAGTCGCTCACCGGTCACGCCAAGGGTGGCGCGGCCGCGTTCCAGCTCATCGGCCTGGCCCAGATGCTGCGCTCGGGGACTCTGCCCCCGAACCGGTCCCTGGACTGTGTCGACGACGTCCTGGACCGGCACCGGCACCTGGTGTGGCTGCGCGAGCCGCTGCAGCTGGGCGGCGACCTGCCGCTCAAGGCGGGTGTGCTCACCTCGCTCGGCTTCGGTCACGTGTCCGGCCTCATCGCCGTGACGCACCCGGAGGCGTACCACCGCGCGGTGGCCGCGCAGCTCGGCGAGCAGGAATCGGAGCGGATCCGCGAGGCCGCCCTGGAGCGCGAGCGCGAGGGCGCTCGGCGACTGACCGACGCCATCTACGGCGGCGAGTCCCTCTACAGCCGTCCGGAAGCGCGGCGACTGGGCGAGGGCTCGGCCGACGAGATCAAGGAGCGCGAGGCCGCCATGCTCCTGGACCCCGAGGCACGGATCGATGCCGAGGGTGTGCTCGCGGCCAGCGACTGGCAGTGACAGTCGGGGTGAGGGGCGTCGGGGTCGACATCGTCGACCTCGGCGCCTTCGCCGCGTCCCTGGCCGAACCGGGCACGCGGTTCACCTCCGTCTTCTCCGCCACCGAGCGACGGCAGTGCCGCGAGCGTGCCGAGGCACGGGGAGCAGGATCGGGCAGCAGCTCGGGTACCAGCTCGGAAATCAGCGGATCAGACGGCGACCGATCAGGTGCCGACAGGTCGCGAGGCGCCACCTCGTCGTCGTCAACCGACCCGGCCGGTCACCCGGACGGTCATCTGGCCCGCCACCTGGCCGCCCGGTGGGCGGTGAAGGAGGCCGTGGTCAAGGCGTGGTCGGCCGCCCTCTACGGCACGCCCCCGCCGATCTCACCGGACCTGCTGGTCTGGTCCGAGATCGAGACGGTCTGTGATGCCTGGGGCCGCCCGGCGGTGCGCCTGAGCGGCGAGGTCGCCAGGCAGGTCACGGCGACGGTGGGGGAGGGCGCCCGCTGGAGCGTCTCGCTCAGCCACGAGGGCGGGTCGGCCGTGGCCTTTGTGGTGCTCGAGGGCCCGTCCGCCGGGTAGTCAACCACCGCCGGCCGCTCGCCCCTCACGATTTGCCCCTCGGATTACGATTCACCCCCGTACCTCCGGGGGCGTCTGCGAATCCGAGCGGCAAGTTCCCGGGCGTGCATCCAGGCGACCGAGTTCTGCCATCCGGGTCGACTTCCGAGTCCGCGAGGCTTGCTGCCTACCTGAACACCCCGCGGCTTGGCACGCCTCGCGTGGTGGTCAGGCTCTCAGGTGATGTCAAAGTTTCTGCAATGCTGCGGCACGTGAGCTTTATCGAGGCAATGGACGTAAGCAGGGATCTGCTGCCTCGACAGCGGAAGCGCTACGCCGTCGCCCCTGTTGTCGGGGTCACGGCATTGCTGTGCCCGGACCTGACTGAACGGACTGTGTCCTGGCCGGGCCAGCAGTTATCTCAGCGGTACATGGAGATCATGACGAACACGGTTCTCTCCGAAGATGTCTTTTCGCAACACGAGCTTTCGAGCCCTCTCGGCCCAACTGCACCTGACTTCGGTCTTGAGATGGCAACTAGCGCTTTATAGCGGTAACGGTGCGCTCGCGGACGAGGTCATCCCGCGACTCCACCTGCGGGTGCGGCCGCTCCTTGCGCAGTTGATCGCCGAGTCAAAGCCGACGCCTCGCGGCCCAGCAGGGGATCAGAGCGGAGCGACTCCACGACCTCTCGGCCGCGCTTTCCGCCCACTCTGAGGACCGCCTCCAGTAGGTGGATTCTTGAGTCTCCACGAGAGTCGTCTCGCAGGAGAGCTAGCAGCTCGTCGAGATGTTCGGACCCTGCTGAGGCGGTCAAGGCCGCGGCTAGTCCCTCTTCCTCGTCACGGCCTTCGGCCCGCAGGTAGAGGTCGCGCAGCCGCTCCCAGTACACGTGCGCTGGCGACACGGCCAGCGCACGTGCCATGCCCTCGAGAACGCGGTCAGGATATCCGCCGAGCTCGAGATGGTGCATGAGGATGGGAAGCGCGGCAGGGTACGGCTCTGAGGTTCTCACCAGGTCCCAGGCTGTCTCGACGTCCACGCCAACACGGTGAAGATCTTCAACGATTGGTTCCTCAGTTCGACGCCATTTGCGAACGCGGGCCTGTAGCTGGGCGTCGCGCTCTGCCTCGGCGCGCTGGAATTCGGGATCCTGCGCCAACTGAGCAATCGCCTCTGCAGCAGTGACTGGACCGGCCTTCTTCTTTCCGCCGGTCTTGTTCTTGTCACGCGTCATGGAATGAACCCTAGCTTCACCTCCCCGTCGGCTTGGGCTCGTTGCGGCCGACTTCTCGTCGCTGAAGGCCGCGAACGGCTGCCAACCATCGCGGAGGTCCGGCAACCACCGCCAACCACCGCTACTCGCCACCGGCCCGTCATCCTCGAAAGTCTGCCCATCGGATTACGATTCACCCCCGTACCTCCGGGGGCGTCTGCGAATCCGAGCGGCAGATCGTGGAGAGAGCCGGACAGGATCAGCCGACCTGGGCCTCTTTCTCCGCCAGCCACAGGTACGCGGTGAGCATCCGCTTGAGCTCGGTGACGGTGGCGTCGTGGATGTCCTCGCCCGTTGCGGAGCCGGCGCTGACCGAGAAATTGAGCATCGAGTAGGCCACGTGGACCAACACATCGGCCATGAACGCGCGACGCTGCCGCTCCGTGGCCGGCATGAGCGGGGCCAGCACGCTGGCGATCATCCGGGCCAGCTCACGCTCGTTGACCGCGGCGGTGGCACGGGTGGCGGGAGTGGCCTGCGTGGCCAACCACACCGCTCGCCGGGAGGGGTCGCGCAACCACAGGTCGGCGAGGTGGTCCAGGAAGTCGTTGAGCAGTTCCGGCCAGTCCAGCGCGGGGATCTTCTGCGCGAAGCGCTCGATCTCCTCGATCACCCCGTGCGCGTCCTGGCGGTCGAGCTCGCAGACCAGGACGTACTTGTTGGCGAAGAACTGGTAGAGCGTCCCGATGGGCACTCCCGCGCGGGAGGCCACCTCCTCGCAGGTGAACGAGTCGAAACCCACCTCGACCAGCACATCGCGTGCCGCTGACAGCAGTGCCTGGAACTTGCGGCGGCTGCGCTCCTGGATGGGTCGGCGGCGGGGGACCAGGATGTTCGGCTCGTCCTGGACGGCCTCGTCCGCGGGCTCGCGTGCCGGCTCCCGGGGCTGCTCGGACGGTTCGATGGGCATGGGTGGACTCAGCCCTCCGCGGGTTCGGGGAGGTCCACGTCAGTCAGCTCGACACCCAGGAGCTTCGCGAGCATCGCCACGTGGCCCTTGGCCCGCACGTTGTACCGGGCGAGGGAGATCGTGCCGTCGGACTCCACGACGAAGGTCGAGCGGATCACCCCCATCACCGTCTTGCCGTAGTTCTTCTTCTCCCCGAACGCACCCCACTCGGTGAGCACGGCCTTGTCCGGGTCGGACAGCAGCGGGAACGTGATCTCGTACTTGTCCCGGAAGCGCGCCAGCTTGGCGGGCGGGTCCGGTGAGATGCCGACGACGCCGATGCCGGCCTCGGTCAGCTCCTGCAGGGCCCCTTCGAAGTCCACGGTCTCGGTGGTGCATCCGGGCGTCATCGCGGCGGGGTAGACGTAGACCACCACGCGGCCGTGTGTGGCGAGCAGGTCCGCCAGCGACGTGGGTGTTCCGTCGGCGTCGGGGAGGGTGAAGGCGGGGGCGGTCTGTCCCACCTCGAGCCGTGGTGTGCTCACCGGTGCTCCTGGAGTCGGGTCGGGGCGTCTGACCAGACCAACCTATCCGATGCACCGGCGCGCGGGCGCGGATCGACGGCGGGTGCAGTAGCGTGGGCGGGGTCCAGAACCCGCGGCTAGCCGCGTGACGAGCGATCGACGGAGGTCTCGTGTCCAGGAGTTACGACAGCATCGAAGGCGACATCGCCAAGGCGCGTGACGATCTCGCGACGACGTTGGACGAGATCGTCGACCGGGTCAGTCCCAAGAACCTCGCCGCGGAGGGCAAGGAGCGCGCCACGGCCGCTCTGACCGACCCCCGGGTGCTCGCGGTCCTCGGCGGACTCGCAGCCCTGGTCATCGGAGGGATGACCCTGTCCGTGGTCAACAAGCGCAAGGAACGCCAGCGCATCGAGGCCTACCTGGCGGCGCGTCGGGCCTGAGCCCCCGCCGGTACCGGATCCGCCCGTCTGGCGCTCAGCAGAAAAAGAGGCCCTCCCCGCCTGGGGAGGGCCTCTTCTCGATGCTGTGCGCCATCAGGGACTCGAACCCCGAACCCGCTGATTAAGAGTCAGCTGCTCTGCCAATTGAGCTAATGGCGCCTGCGTGGTGCGAGAGAAACAGTAACAGGACACCGGCAGCATCACGAAATCGGCAGGTCAGAGTGGGGGGAGAGGGGTCGCCGACCGCTCATCCTTTATCAATTCGATATGGAATGCGGCGAAATTCCCATGCATACTTGTGAAGACTTCCGCCGGTCCTGTGATGTCCGGTGGACGAAACGCTCGGAAGGGGCCATTAGTGAACCTGCGCAGGACGGAACGGACCAGACGACGGGACCCGGGCGCCCGGTCCGGGGCCCGTCTCGCACTGGCCGCCGTGTTCGCCGGGACGCTCGTGCTCACAGGATGCACCATCGGAGCCGGCGAAGGGGATGGCTCCCAGGTCGCCGAGGCTCCGGCCGAACCGTCCGCGGTCATCGACCTGTCGGTGCAGGACGGTTCGCTCGACGCCAACCCCGCGGAGCCGGTGGTGCTCACCGCCGGAGACGGCCGTTTCGACTCGGTCGTGATGCGCAACCCCGAGGGAGTCCAGGTGCAGGGGGAGTTCAATCCCGAGCTCACCGAATGGCGGACCACCGAGGATCTGGGTTACGGCCGCCAGTACACGCTGGAGTCCACCGCGACGGACGAGGACGGTCTGGTCACGCGGAAGAACGCCACGTTCAGCACGCTGACGCCCCGCATCATGACGGCCGCGTACCTCACGACCGGCCAGGGGTCCACGGTCGGCGTGGGCCAGCCGGTGGCGGTGATGTTCGACGAGCCGATCTCGGATCGTCGGGCCGCACAGGACAACATCCACATCAGGACCGAACCCGAGGTCGAGGGCGCCTTCTACTGGGTGTCCAACCAGGAGGTCCGGTGGCGTCCGGCCGAGTACTGGGCGCCCGGTACCAGGATCGACGTGCACGTGGACATCTACGGCGAGGACCTCGGTGGTGGGATGTACGGGCAGGAGGACGCGCGCAGCGACTTCCAGATCGGTGACTCCGTCATCTCCCGGGTGGACGACTCGACCAAACAGATCGTGATCGAGCGCAACGGCGAGGTGATCAAGACGATGCCCACCTCGATGGGCAAGTCCGACACGCCGACCCCCAACGGCACGTACGTGATCGGCGAGAAGCTGGCGTCCATGGTCATGGACTCCTCCACCTACGGTGTGCCGGTCGACTCGCCGGAGGGGTACCGCACCCCGGTCAAGTACGCCACGCGGATGTCCTACAGCGGCATCTTCGTCCACGCCGCGCCGTGGTCCGTCTGGGCCCAGGGCAACCAGAACGTGAGCCACGGTTGCCTCAACGTCACCACGGCGGATGCGAAGTGGTTCTACGACAACGCCAAGCGAGGCGATATCTTCGAGGTCACCGGCACCGTCGGACCGACGCTGCCGGGGTGGGACGGTCTCGGCGACTGGAACATCCCGTGGGAGACCTGGAAGGCCGGTAACGCCGACGCCGGCACCGCCTGACCCCCGCGAGGTCCGGCTGACACGAGCCGTCGCCCGGGGCCGTTGCCGGGAGGGACCGCTGGGTAGCGTGAGCGGACCTCACGTCACCGACACCGGAGGCTCCCATGTGGTTCTCGTCCCTCGACCCCATCGTCCGCGTCCTGCTGATCGGCCCCGTCGCATACGTGGCGATGGTCGCGGCGATCCGTTTCAGCGGAAAGCGGGTGCTGTCCAAGCTCAACGCCTTCGACATGGTGGTCACGGTGGCTCTGGGGTCGCTCCTGGCCACGATCCTCACCTCGTCGGACCTGGCACTGGTGACCGGCCTGGTCGGAATCGCCCTCCTGCTGGCCCTCCAGGTGGTGGTGAGTCTGTTCACCTCGAGGCTCGTCAAAGGGCGCACCATCGTGCGCGCGCGGCCCGTCCTGCTGGTGGACCGGGGAACCATGCTGGAGGACGCGATCGCCTCGAGCCGGCTCACCCACGACGAGATCTTCCAGGCCATGCGGTCCAGTGGATTCGGTGGGTTGGACCGGGTGGCCGCGGTCTGTCTGGAATCGGACGGCACCCTGTCGGTGATAGGCACCTCCACCGCCGGGGACGAGAAGGCACTGGCGCCGCTGCGGCAGTGGACTGACGGGTGACCTGCCCGGTCACCACCCTCCCCGAGCCCGGACGCTCATCCGGATGACCGGTCGGGCTCCGGCGGCCTGCGCCGTTCGGCTGCTCGGAACAGGATCCGGCCGGGTGCGGCGGTGACGCCGTGCGCAACGGTACTGGCCACCACGATCAGGGTGCCCACCCCCAACAGCAGCGGATCGGGACCCGCCCGTGAGGCCTCCTCGGTCAGATAGAACACCGCAGCGACGCCGACCGGCCCGAACCAGCCGAGGAACGCGGCGTCGCGGATGCGCAACTCCAGCGGCCTCATGGCGGCGAGCAGTACCGGCGGGCGCCGCAGGAGGAGCACCGCGGCGGTGAGCACCACAGCGCCCCACCCCAGCTGTTCCCACTGCGCCCAGGGGATCATCGCGCCGAGCGCGACGAAGAACGGCAGCACAGCGAACTGGTTGATCGCCTCGTCGATCTCCACCTCGGTCCGCCGCTCGCTCCCGACACTGGCGAGATTGAACGCCAGGCCGGCGACGAACGACCCGAAGATCCCGTTGACCCCGATCAGGCCCGAGACGCCCAGCACGAGCAGCGCCAGCAACAGGGTGAACATCAGTACCGGGCCGTTCTCGACCGAGTGGTGCCGCTCGGAGAAGTGGAGCGCCTTGGCGGCCGAGTAGCCGGAGACGATGCCGACGGCGAGGGCGCCCAGGATCTGCCAGCCGGCCTCGGCGGCGGCCTGCCCGGCGGTCAGCGGCGTCGCGATGGTGAGCGCGACCAGAACGAGGGGGAGGGCGAGGCCGTCGTTCGCGCCGGACTCGAGGGAGAGCAGTTGACGATCGTGCTCGGGCAGGTCCTGCTCGGCGGCGTCACCGGTCACCGCGCTCGAGGCGAGGACGGGGTCGGTGGGACAGATCGCCGCGCCGAACAGCAGCGCGATGGCGAACGGCAGGCCCAGGGTCCACATCGCCAACCCGGTCGAGATCAGGGCCATGGCGGGCAGGACGATCACCAGGAGGAGCGCCAGTTGTCGCCGGTGCGCTGTGATCGCGGAGAACGGGTACCGCAGTGCCACGCCCATCACGGATATCGCCAGGAGGATCTCCGCGCCGTGGTGGAGGGTGGTGTGGTCGGAGACGATGTCGGGGACGTCGAGGAGGCCGGTGACCGCGGGACCCAGGACGATTCCCGCGATCAGAGCGAGAAGCGGTTCGGATACCGGCCACCGGCGAAGCCGCGCGGACAGGGCGACGATCACGACGCCGAGTGCCCCGACGGTCGCGAGCAACAGGTCGAGTGCGGACACGAGCCCTCCTGGTCAGTCGGATCCACCGCACCATAGGCAACCCACGGCCGTCGCGCCATCGGTCCCTTTTCCGCGCAAGGCGAAAGTTGGGATTGTGGGAGGTGAAGTTGGGATTCTGGGTTCTTGGGTCGGTTCTGAATGAGAAAGCTGGGACTCCTGAGAACTAGCCGAACATCGTGAGATAAGGGGCTTTTCCGGTTCTAGGGTGCGTTGATTCATGCGTGGAGTCCGCCGGAGTGGATGAGGGATCGCAGGATGTAGTGGCCGAGGTTTCGGAAGCCCAGAGCGTTTCCTCGGAGGTGCTCAAGGCGTCCATAGATGGCCTCGACTGGGCCGTTCGAGGCGCCCACATCGAAGTAGGCGAGAATCTTGGATCGTCGACGCCACAGCGATCGTCCGAGCTGTGCGAGCTCGGGTAGTTCCTTTGGGCATTCCGGTTCGGATCGAGCGCAGCAGCTTGTACATCGCGATCTTGCCCTCGCGATGCCCGGAGACCTCATAGGCGTCGATGAGGCGCTGGTAGACGGGTTAAGTCACCTCCACGGTGACCGTGGGCGTCATCGGCCACGGACGCCGTACACAGGCGAATCTTCTGCTTGTCGGTCAGCGATTCGACCCGGGCGTTCAACGTCCGGCGGATCCCATACAACGGATCGCCAACGCGGCCTCGGTGCCCGGTGGTTGCCTGCTGGACTCGCTGGCGGCACACGGTGAGCTTGCCCGCGGCCAGGCGCACCACGTGTAACGGATCCATCACCGTCCGCGCTGCAGGGACAGCCTTGGCCGCAACGGAATGGTATTCGGCGATCCCACCCCTGGTCACCACCTTGACCCGATCACGAAATTGCTGGTCGCAGGCTGTTGTCGCGAACCACTTGATCTTTGCCGCAGAATCGGATTAAAGGGCTATCTGCGGCTTCGGTGGCGGCCAAAAATGGTCGAGACTGACCCGCATCCTGCGCTATGCAGAAACGAATGGTCTTAAATCTCCACCCACCTCGGACCTCCAGAAAACTATGCTTTCAGAAAAGTCACAGACTCTGCGAACCAGTATCGTTGCAGTGCAGAACGCCACTCGTCTATATGGCAGCCGAAATCTCATCTTCACGATGAGATCCCGCCTTTATGCCCGCCTGTGGCAGACGCCTAGCGTAGTACAGAACTACTACAATAACCGCGCCTATGCCCGGAAGAAGAAGAGTTACCACGGCGGACACGATTGCTGTAACGCCCGTAAGTTTGCGCACACACAGAAATAGCGCCCATGCCATGACTAGGGCAACTGCCACCAAGAGCACAGTCCAGGCAATATCGTATGCCGCCGCGAACCCGCCCATTTCGCAGTCGCCACCAGAATAGGATCCGGTAGCCGAATCTGGCGGTCCGCATGCTGGGTCAAGAGGCACAACTAGGTGCTCGTCCAGGCTGTGTTATTGAGTACATGCAGTCTCAAGTGTGCCGACCAAGACCACCAGCCACCCCACGGCTGGAACTGAATCGTCTGCGCAGCTTCGGCGGAAATGTTCCCATCCTGCCACTCACGGAGAATGTAGACGTTGTTCGAAGTCGGATTTGCTCCAATCGAACGGTGCACAACTGGAGCGAACACTCGCCGGATCACACCAGCTACGCCGGTGAACCTAGCTGCAGAGTAATCGGCGCGGAATGAATAAGAGAAGTTGATGCCATTGTAGCTAATCAAGCAGTTGTCATGTCGGTACCAGTCCTGGTGGACATAAATGTGACAACCGCCAATGTCGGCCGGTGCAATGACGTTGCCGCCATCGTTCCGCTGTTTGGGGCCTTCCTTTTCAACGATTGCCACTGAACCATCGGCAAAGGTTTGGCGCTCCACCACTCTGCGAGCATTTTCGTCCGTTTCGGTGGATATTGGCTCCATGTCAGGGTTGTCTGCATCAAGCAAGAATCCGGCCTTGGTCTTGTCGACCAGACGCTCAATCGTTGAGGGCTCGACATCTCGCTCCTGTAAGAGCTGCCGGACCTGGTCCAGATTCTCGTCCTTGAGGGTGCCAAGTCGCGCCTCGCCTGTTGCATCTTCTGCCGGGCTGTTGCTTAGCGAACTGCCGAGCGAACCTGTGGTCGGACTTCCCGGCGCGGCGCTGGCTAACGGGGCGCACAACGAAATTGTTGGTGCCGCAACTACTACTGCTCGAAAAACTCTCATGACTAGCGTCCCTTTCTGCCTGACGCCTCAATGTGCCCACCGTAAACCAAATCGACGTGGTTTGGTGGATTCTCAATTTGACCTCAATAATCTGTTGGCTGGGTGTCGCCGAGTCCTGTTTGGATCCGTACCGGGGGCGCGGAGGTAGCGGCCAGAATCCCAACTTTCGCCTTGCGCGGCACCCTTCCTTCCGACGGGTTCTGGCGCGAATGGAAAGGTGGGCGCATGACTGACGAGCGCGAGATCACCCGCCCCACCGACCTCGCCCACGGTCGCCGACTCAACCCGGCGGCCGTGGGGTGGACGCGGTCACCCCTGCACCGCACACACATCGGTGGCTGGGGGCGCACCAAGCGTTGGGAGTACTGGGGGATCGTCACCGACAGGTTCGTGGTGGGGCTGACGGTGGCCGGCCTCGACTACCTGTCCACCTGCGCGGTCTACGTCCTGGACCGTCGCACCGGGGTGGAGACCACGCGCGGCGGGATCAGCCCGTTCTCCCGGCCGGACTTCGGTGACGAACCGGGAGACGGGACCGTTCACGCGGCGGCCGGCGTGGGTGCGGGCCGGGTGGGGATCGAGATCGACGACGACGAGGAGTCCACCGTGATCCGGGTGCAGGCCAGCGGAGTGCGCGTGGAGTTGGACGTGACCCGTCCCGGCCACGACAGCCTCGGCGTGGTGGTGCCCTGGGGCACGCGGCGCTTCCAGTACACCCTCAAGGACCTGGCCAACCCCGTCACCGGCACGGTCACTTTCGGCGACACCACGCACGACCTCGGGTCCGGCTGGGCCGTCCTGGACCGCGGTCGCGGCCGGTGGCGGTACTCCACCAGATGGAACTGGGGGGCCGGCAGTGGCGTGGTGGACGGTGTGCCGTGTGCCCTGCAGGTGGGCGGCCGGTGGACCGACGGGACCGGGTCGAGGGAGAACGGGATCGTCGTGGACGGCCGGCTGCACAAGATCGGCGAGGACCTGCAGTGGACCTACGACCTGGCGGACCCGGCGGCGCTCTGGCGGGTCCGGGGCGAGCGCGTGGATGCCACGCTCACCCCGTTCCACCACCGGCGGGACGTCACCGAACTCGGGATCCTCGCCGTTCGCACCCACCAGGACTTCGGGACGTGGAGTGGCACCGGCGTGCTGGACGACGGCAGCAGCATCGCGCTCGACGGGCTCGTGGGGTGGGCGGAGGAGTCGCGTAACCGCTGGTAGGTCTATGCACTCGGTTCGTCCACGAGCAGGGCCCTGTGGCGCAGTACAGCCCGACCTACCTCTTGTTCAACTGGTCGGCCAGGTCTATCAGTGACTGTGCAGTGATGTCCGGCGCCCTGAAGTACCCCGGGTAGGGCTCGCCGCTCCGGTTGATCCAGGCGGTGCCGAGTCCCGCACGTGTTGCGCCGTCGATGTCCCAGGGATGAACGGCGACGAGCATCGCGTCCCTGGGGTCGACATGGCACCGGGCGAGAGCGTGCGCGTATGCCCTGCTGGCCGGCTTCCAGGCGCCGGCATCGTCCACCGAGAGAAGCGTCTCGAAATGCCCGCGGAGCGCAGCGCGGTCGAGGAGGCTCTCGGCTATCGTCGTCGAACCGTTGCTCAGGGTGACAAGGCGGATTCCGAGGTCCGTGAGTGCGTCGATTCCCCCCGGCACATCTGAGTGCACGGGAAGGACGGCGAAGCCGCTCATGATGTGCTGAACCGCCTCTTCGGTGCCGCGATTGAGAGGTTGTCCGTGAAGGCTGATCCGTAGGGCCTCCTCGGCGATGAGGGCGAACGAGCCGCTCGCGGCCACGACCGTCAAGGCGAAACCGTCCCGGAGGAGCCCTGCGAACCAGCTCGACGCCAGGTGTGCTGGTGCGCCGACGTCTTCGAACCGCTGGGTCATCGGCGACATGTCCGAGAGGGTCTCGTTGACGTCAAAGATGAGCAGGGTCGGTTCCCGGGGCCCGTCCGGGCTCTCCGGGTGGTCCCGGCTCGCAATGCCCTCCAGAGAGTGTTCGGCAGTCATGAAGTCCTCCTCGGGTGATCAGACCTCGTCAGTCGTCGGTCTCCGGCGGCGCGGGTCGGACCTCGACGTCGTGCCAGAATGCCACGTGGTCTCTGATCCGACGCGCCAGAGGCGACGGCCTCGGATAGTAGAACGCGGCATTGGGGTCCCGGACGCCGCCGACTTCCACATCGTGGTAGCTCGCCAGCCCCTTCCAGAAGCAGAGGCTCTTCATCCGGCTGGGCCTCAGGTACGCCTCGAGGACGTCGGTCCGCGGAAAATAGTGGTTGCCCTCCACCTTCTGGGTTCGGTTGCTCTCGGCGATCACGGTGCCGTTGTACACGGCCTGCATCCTCGTCATTTCCTTCTCCTCACACGCCGGCCGTGCAGCCTCCTCGGCCACCACCGCGGGCGGCCGTCACGATCGATACTCGGGGTTCTCCCAGTCGAAGCGGTTACCGGAGTCCCAGGCCGAGCGCTGGTTGCCTTCGCTGGGAATGCCGCCGGCCGCCTTGAGCAACCGGGCCAAGTGCATGAGGTTCCAGGTCATGAAGGTCGTGTTGCGGCTGGTGAAGTCGTTCTCGGGTCCTCCGCTGCCGGGGTCCAGGTACGAGGGCCCGGGGCCGACCTCGCCGATCCAGCCCGCATCGGCGTTGGGCGGGATCGTGTAGCCGAGGTGCTGCAGGCTGTAGAGGATGTTCATCGCACAGTGCTTCAGGCCGTCCTCGTTGCCGGTGACCAGACATCCGGCAACCCGGCCGTAGTAGAGATGTTGACCTTTGTCGTTGAGCAGCCCGGAGAGCGCGTAGAGCCGCTCGATGACCCGCTTCATCACACTGGAGTTGTCGCCGAGCCAGATCGGCCCGGCCAACACGAGGATGTCGGCCTCGAGAAGCCGCGGGTAGATCTCCGGCCAGGCGTCGACCTCCCACCCGTGCTCGCGCATGTCCGGTTGGACGCCCGTCGCGATCGGGTGGTCGACCGCGCGAAGGCACTCCACGTCGACCCCGTGCTTGCGCATGATCGAGACGCTCGCGTCGATGAGTCCCTGGGTGTGACTGATGCCGGGGCTGCGCGTGAGAGTGCAGTTGACGAACATCGCCCGTAGGCCGGTGAAGTCGGTCTCGCTCATCGGAACTCCTCGGTGCCGGTACGGGCTGTCACCAGAGCGTAGTCACCAGCGGGGGGAGACGCCGGACGGTTTCGGCGACGAGAAGGGTAGGGGTGAAATGAGAACGAGGTCCGGACCTCGACCGAGAGTGTGTCTCGATCGACGTCCGGACCTCGTTCGTCCGGGGTGGCTGACGGGACTCGAACCCGCGACAGCCAGGATCACAACCTGGTGCTCTACCAACTGAACTACAGCCACCATCGCCGTCCTCGCGAACAGCGTTGACGATGCTACCCGGTCTGAGCCCCGGTCAGGAAATCGGCAGGTGTCGACGCCGTCCGGGCCCGCGCACGGGAGGCCGGGCGCTCAATCCACCGGGGGCAGGGCGCCGGCGGCAGCGCGCACCTCGTCGGTGGTCGGGCCGGGCTGGGGAACGAACGCCGTGGCGCGGTAGTACTGCAGCTCGCGGATCGACTCCTTGATGTCCGCCAGCGCGCGGTGGGACATGCCCTTCTCGGGTTGGCCGAAGTAGATACGCGGGTACCAGCGGCGGCACAGTTCCTTGATCGAGCTCACGTCGATCATCCGGTAGTGCAGGTAGGAGTTGAGCTCGGGCATGTCCCGGGCGAGGAACCCGCGGTCGGTACCGATCGAGTTGCCGGCCAGGGGAGCGGTCCCGCCCACAGGGACCCAGGCGCGGATGTAGTCCAGTACTTCTTTCTCGGCCTCCGCCACCGTCACGGCCGAGGCACGGATCTCCTCGGTCAATCCGGAGGAGGAGTGCATGTCCCGCACAACCGGGAGCATCGCGGCCAGCTTGGCGTCGGAGGCGTGGATCACGATGTCCACGCCGTCGCCCAGGACGTTGAGTTCGGAGTCGGTGACCAGCGCCGCGATCTCCACCAGCGCGTCGTTCGCGGTGTCGAGGCCGGTCATCTCGCAGTCGATCCACACGATGCGGTCGTTCTTGGATTCCTGATGGGGAGTCGGCGTGGACGACGAGGTAGGGGTGGGAGCGGGGCTCGGCTCTGACATCGTTCGACTATATCGCCGCAGTACCGGCGGTCAGGCCTCGGAGGATCAGGCTTCGCCCTGTCGCACCCTGCTGGGCTCGGCGACGGACCGGCCTTCGACCGGTGATGGCCTGGTCGTGTCGCGGGCCACGGAGGCTGCGGTGAGTGCGGCGTAGGCGGCCGCGGCCGCGAAGGCGAGCCCGTAGGCCATCCGGCCAGCAGGGGGGAGGAAGAACTGCGGCAGGAACAGCGCTGCGATCACCGCGAGCGGGAGGAATGCGCCTGCCGCTCGTCCCGGCCGGTGTAGCCGACGCCACGCGAGCGCCGCTACGATCCCGGCAACCGCCAGCGCGATCAGGCCCACTGAAAACAGGGTCACAGCAGCGGGGTTGTCGCGCACAGCGGGCACGAGAGCGAGCACGTCGGGGTCGCCGGTCAGGGCCCTACCCCCAATCTCGTGCAGAGCGAAGATCTCGGCGCCGTAGTAGGGCAGGACGAGCGCAGCGCCCACGGGGCCAGCCCATCGGAGCGGCCCCGCGGTGAGCATCGACCAGAGTGCGGCGAGGGTGACGAGGGAGGCCGCTCCCGCCAGGTGGGAGACGAGCCACAGGGGCGAGGAGAACGCCTCCGCCGCGGCGAGGGTTTCGCCGCCGTCGGCATCGCCGTAGGGACGTAGCAGGAGGTACCCGGCCATGAGGGCGCCCGTGGTGACGGCGAGGGCGGTGGGGACGGCGACGCGTGAGCGCGGGACCGTGATGGGAGTCGAACTCGACACTGGGCCTCCGGAATGAAGAGAGAGCGGCGCTCTCGTTTGGGACATGCCCACGGTAGGCCCCCTCGCCCTGCAAATCAAGAGCGGTGCTCTCGTTTTTCTGGAAGGATCGCGGCATGGGGAAGCGAGACGAGGCCCGAGGCGAGACCATCGAGCGGATCCTCGCCGCCGCTCGCGAGGAGATCGCGAGGGCCGGTGGGGTGGGACTGTCGATGCGCTCGGTTGCCCGCGAGGTCGGGATGGTCTCCTCCGCGATCTACCGCTACTTCCCGTCGCGGGAGGACCTGCTCACCGCCATGATTCTCGAGAGCTATCGCGGCCTGGCCGACGCTCTCCGCGCGGCTGAGGCAGAGGCCGAGATCGCGGACGACGACGGTATTCCCGACGCCGGTTCCGACGCCGAACTGTGGAGCCGACTCGCGGACGCCCTCCGCGGTTGGGGGCTGCGAGCACCGCATGAGTTCCAGCTCATCTACGGCACTCCGATCCCCGGGTATGTGGCACCGGCCGAGACTATTCCGGCCGCCGGTGAGGTGGCCGCCCCGTTTCTCAGTTGCCTGCGGTCCCGGCACGTTCCCGGTTTCGAATCGGCCGGCGCCGGCATGAGTGCCTTCGCGGACGACGCTCGCGTCACCCCGTCAACGGCGGCCGCGGTGGTCGCGGCGATCTCGGAGCTCATCGGCTTCGTGGGACACGAACTGGCCGGGCACTTTGTCGGCCTGGCCGATCCCGCCGACGACCTCTTCCGGGCGATGGTCGCACGCCAGGTGCGTGATCTCGGGCTGGGATCTGCGGCGGACGACGATGAACTCTTGTGGAACTCGATCTTCGGCCAGGCGTTCGCGCGGCATCTCGCCCTCCACCCCGCGCCGGGGATGGAGATGGCGCACCCGGACGACTCGCCCTATCGGGTGGACGAGCTCACCATGACGGACGGCGCGGTGACCCTGGTCTGGTCATACCCGGAGATTCGTTCCGCTCGGGGCGGGCCGGTTCGGGTGGGGAGGCACTGGAACCTCCGGGAGCTACGGCGAGGTTTCTCGCCCTCCGACCCTGAAGATGTCGCGGGCGCGGTGATTGATGAGGACTTCCTGCCGCTAGCACTGCCGTCGGCGGACCGGGAGGGGCCAGACGGGATCCGCTGGCTCGGCCAGCCACCGCCCGCATGAGAGGAGGTCCGGATATCGCCCGCCTGGTCGGACCCGGAGGATCAGCCCTCCGCCTGCCCCTCACCGAGCTTGGCGTAGAACCGCCCCACGATCGGGGCCATGACCCCTCGCGGCGTGTAGTTGCCCGCCACGGACATGGCCTGGCCCAAGGGACCCGGGACCACGCGCATCTTGTTCCGGGCGAGCGCGTCCAGCGAGACCCGGGCGGTGTACGTGGTGTCCACCCAGAAGCGGTCGGGGACCAGACGGTCGACGAAGGTCTTGTCCTCCTCGACGATCTCCTCGGTGCGCACCGGGCCGGGCGCGAGCAGTGTCACGTTGACCCCCGAACCCTTGAGCTCCCCGCGCAGCGACTCGGAGAAGGTGTTGAGGAACGCCTTGGTGGCGGCGTAGGTGGCGTTGTTGGGAATGGGCATGTTGCCGGCCGCCGAGCCGACGTTGAGGATCGCGCCCGAGCCACGCTCGACCATCCCGGGCAGGACCGCCAGCACGAGATCGTGGCAGGCCACGGCGTTGACCTGCACCTGGCTCTTCTCATAGGTGGGGTCGAGCGCGGCAACCGGGCCAAACGTCGCGATGCCGGCGTTGTTGCACAGGATCGAAATCTCGCGGCCCGCCAGCTCCTCCAGTAGCGGCGCGCGCTTGTCCGGATCGGATAGGTCACAGGCCCGCACCTCGACCGTCACCCGGAACTGGCGCTCCAACCGCTCCTTGAGCTCCTCCAGCACCTCACCGCGCCGTGCCACCACGATCAGCGAGTGCCCGCGGCGGGCCAACTCTGCGGCCAGCGCCATGCCGATCCCGGAGGAGGCGCCGGTGACGACAGCGTGATTCGTCGCGGTGGGCAGGGGAAGCGGCATCATGCGTCCTCGGGTCAGGTGGTCAGGGCCGAGGGTGAGCGTACCGGCGAGGGTGGTGGATCGGAGAGTTGGTGACGACGACGAGTGCGGTCCCCGGCGATCACCCCTGACGGAACGGGAGTGCTCCCTCGTGTTCTGTCTGGTCGCTCACCGAGTCATGACCGCCCGCGGCGGGGTCGCGCGCGGCCCTGCCCAGCAGTCTGCCGAGAACGTAGAAGAGCGGGCCGAGTATCAGGCCTCCGCCGAGCCAACTGAAGAAGTCGTCCGGTGGTGCGAGGTGAGCACCGGTCGACAGCGAGAGAAGCACCACCAGACCGATGATGAGGACATGACCACCGCGCGCCAGCGGATCAGTAGATCTGCGGAAGCTGCGCACTGCGATGAGAACAGCGACAGCGGGCAACGCGCCGGTCAGTGCCAACCACGCGGACCACGCCACAGCTACCTCGCATTCACCGAATGTGCACCGACCATACCAGCGGAAATGGGCCCGCCACCGGCTCTTTCGAGACCTCAGACGAACCGCCAGGCACTAGGTTCTAGGGCGTGAGCAGCACCGGGACACCGCCCCCTCCAGAGACCGCCGCCTCGTCGTCGTCGCCCGATTCCCGCCCCGCCACCCGCGGCCAGGTCTTCTCCTGGGCGATGTGGGACTGGGGGTCGGCGGCGTTCAACGCGGTGATCGTCACCTTCGTCTTCTCCGTCTACCTCACCGACTCGGTCGGCGCGGATCTCGATGGCCCCCTCTCGGCCGCCACCTGGCTGTCGATCTCGATCGCGCTCGCCGGACTGGTGATCGCGCTGACCGCGCCGGTGATGGGCCAGCGCGCGGACCGTGGTGGCCGCCGCCGACGCTCGCTGGCGATCTGGACCTACCTCACGGTGGCGCTGGCCGCCGCGATGTTCCTCGTCGACTCGGACGCGCCCTACCCGTGGTTCTTCGTGGGACTGCTGCTGCTCGCGCTGGGATCGATCACGTTCGAATTTGCTGAAGTGTCATATTTTGCGATGCTGCGACAGGTCTCCACCCCGGCCACCGTGGGGCGGGTCTCCGGGTTCGGGTGGGCGATGGGCTACTTCGGTGGGATCTTCCTGCTGCTCACCGCGTTCCTCGGCTTCATCTCCGGTGACGGGGCCGAGCGGGGACTGCTGGGGATCACCACCGACGGGGGCCTCAACGTGCGGCTGGTGTGTCTGGTTGCCGCGGTGTGGTTTGCCGTCTTCGCGCTGCCGGTGTTGCGGTCGGTGCCGGAGAACCGGCCCCGGGGGAGGAAGGGCGACGACGACGAGGCTGGCTTCCTCGAGTCCTATCGCATCCTCTGGCGCGACCTCAAGGCCCTCTGGCGCCGGGACCCGCGGACGGTCAGGTTCCTCGTGGCCAGCGCGATCTTCCGCGACGGACTGGCGGGGGTGTTCACCTTCGGGGCGATCCTGGCGGTCTCGGTCTACGGACTCGCGCCGGGCGATGTGCTGCTCTTCGGGGTGGCGGCCAACGTGGTGGCGGCGCTGGGCGCGGCGGTCGCGGGCGTCGTTGACGACCTGGTGGGACCCAAGGCGGTGATCATCGGTTCACTCGCGGCGATGCTCGGCACCATGACCGTCCTGCTGTTCGTCGACGGCACCGCCATGTTCTGGATTTTCGGGCTGCTCATGTGCCTGTTCGTGGGGCCGGCGCAGTCGGCGTCGCGCTCGTTCCTGGCGCGGTTGGCCCCGCCCGGCAGCGACGGCCAGATGTTCGGCCTCTACGCTACCACCGGGCGCGCTGTGTCGTTCCTCGCGCCGGCGCTGTTCGGGCTGTTCACGTGGGGTTTCGGCACCGACCGCGCGGGCATCGCCGGGATCGCGCTCGTGCTGCTGGTCGGCCTGCTCCTGCTGCTGCCCGTGCGGACCCCCACCCGGGCCGAGTCCTCGGGCGTCTGGGCGCCCTAGGGCCTGCTTCCGGCCCGGCCGGGACCCACAGATCGCATCGCGGCCCGCCGGCCCGTTGCATTGCCTGCCCCGTAGCCCCGCGTCGCCGGCCCGCCGCCCCGCTGCATTGCCTGCCCGCCGCCCGACTTGCGCGCCCCCTTCGGCCTGCGCGCCCGGAATGCGCACGTGCGCCGGGCCTGCGCTGCGGGAACGGTCCCAAGGGGGCGCGCAGGTCGGGGAAGCAGTGTGGCTTGCGCCGGGGCCCGGCTCTAGGTGAGTTGGGTAGCGGCTCGAGGCGACACGCGGGCGCGGCCGGATCTGAGCACGCGCCACCCCTAGGTGCGCGGGCGGAATGGTCGAAAGACGCAGCGTAAGTGGGTGGCCGCCTGTCGAAGGGGACGCGTAAGCCGGGGGCGGGTCAGAGCGTGCCGGAGGTCAGGAGATGCAGAACGCCGGCGGCGTCGTCGGCGATCTCGGAGAAGCCCGCCTCACGTAGCTCGGCGTCGCCGACCCCGCCCGTGCGCACGGCCACCGAGCGGATGCCGAGCTTGGTGGCCGCGATGGCGTCCCACGTGGCGTCGCCCACCATGACCGCGTCCGCGGCGTCGACGCCGGAGCGCTCGAGGGCGATCGCCACGATGGTCGGGTCGGGCTTGGCCTGGTCGACGTCCTCGCCCGTCGTCACGGCGTCCACGTACTCGTCCACGTCCAGCAATTCGCGCGCCTCAGCGAACTCCGACGGCGGGGCCGACGTGGCGAGCACCGTGATCCACCCCTGCTCCTTCGCGCCGCGGACGAGTTCGCGGGCACCGGGGAGGACGCGCAGCGAGTCGCCGGCCTGGGCGTAGTACTCCGAATGCAGCTCCTTTGCCCGGCTCGCCACGCGATCGCGCTCGTCGTCGTCGTCGATCCCTGCGACGTCCAACAACTCGGTCACCAGAGTGGACCCGTCCTTGCCGATCCGGTGATGCACCTCCACGAAGGGCACCTGCGCGCCCGCCTCGGCCAGGGCGCGGTGCCAGGTCCAGACGTGGACGTAGGTGGAGTCGACCAGGGTGCCGTCGACGTCGAGAAGCAGGGCGCGGGGAGAGGTCATGGGTCCGAAGGTGCCCGGCTCCCGCGCCGCTGGCAACCGTTGGGGCCGTGTCGTGCGCCACGATGCGCGGTTCGGGTGCCGACGATGGACGACGAGAGTTCCCCGCGATCGGTGGCATCTCTGGGCAGACGGGATCACCCTCGACTACATGACACGTTTCGGATACACCCTCATGACCGAACAATCCGGCCCCAAGGAACTCGTGCGCTACGCGGCCAAGGCCGAGCAGGCGGGCTTCGACTTCGAGGTGGCCTCGGACCACTACTTCCCGTGGCTGAGCTCGCAGGGGCACGCGCCGTACGTGTGGAGCGTGCTGGGCGCGGTGGCGCACGTGACCGAGCGGGTGGACCTGTGCACCTACGTGACCTGCCCGATCCTGCGGTACCACCCCGCGGTGGTGGCGCAGAAGGCCGCCACCATGCAGATCATGTCGGACGGCCGGTTCATGCTGGGCATCGGCGCAGGGGAGAACCTCAACGAACACGTGGTGGGGCAGCGGTGGCCCTCCCTCGACGAACGCCATGAAATGACGGCCGAGGCGCTGGAGATCATCGGCGAGCTGTTCGACGGCGGGCTGGTGACCTACTCCGGCGAGCACTTCCGCGTGGACTCGGCCCGGCTGTGGGACCTGCCCGACAAGCGCGTGCCGATCGGTGTGGCCGCCGGCGGGGAGAAGGCCGTGGCCCGGCTCGGGCCGCTGGGCGATCACCTCATCGCGACCGAGCCCGAGCCCGCCCACATCGAGGGGTGGAACGCGCTCGAGGGGCAGAAGAAGATCGGCGACGGTGCCCGGGCGATCGCACAGATCCCCATCAGCTGGGACCCCGACTCGGAGAAGGCCGCCGTCGAGCGCGCGCACGACCAGTTCCGGTGGTTCGCCGGCGGCTGGGCCGCCAACGCCGACCTGCCCACCACCGCCGGGTTCGCCGCGGCCACCAAGTTCGTCCGGCCCGAGGACGTGGCCGAGCAACTGGCCTGCGGGCCCGACCTGGACGCGATCGTCGAGAAGGTGCGGCCCTTCTGGGAGGCCGGGTACACCGACGTGGCGCTGATCCAGATCGGCGATGAGACCCTGGACCGGTTCCTCGAGGAGGCCGCCGAGCCGCTGCTCGCGCGGCTGCGGGAGGCCGCCCCGAGCTGAGGGCCGGGCGGCCGGTCGAGCAGAGTCCACTCGACCGGCCGACCACCGCGGCTCTAGCTGCCGGCCTGGGGGAGGTAGTCGTTGGTCGTGGCAGTGGCGCCGTCGACCTCGGTCTCCAGCAGGCCGTTCTCATGCATCCATAGCGCGTAGGCCGCCCAGTCCTGGGCCGACTGCTGCCCGAAACCGTCCTCGGGCAGCAACTCAAGGGTGGCGTCGATCATCCGCTCCAGCACGTCCGGGTCGTAGGATCCCTCGGTCTCGGGGGTGAGGGCATCGATGGCGACCTGGCGGTCGTCCAGAGCCGTGGCCTGACCGGCCGCGGTTCCGGCGAGGAAGGCTCGCACCCGCTCGGCGTAGTCGGCGTCGGCAGCGAGGCGGCTCGGGTTGGCGATGATCACCAGTTCCGCGTAGTCGGGGACTCCGAGTTCCGTGGCGGGCATGATCACGAAATCGCCCTGAGCGGTGAGCTCGACCCCCTCGATGTTGCGGAACGCGCCGAAGATCGCGTCCACCTGGTCGGTCAGCAGCGCCTGGTTCAGGCTCTGCTGCACGTTGGGGGCGGAAATCGAATTCGGATCGATCCCGGCCTCCCGGGCGATGTAGTCGAGGGTCGGCTGCTGGGAGGCCAGGCCCGACAACCCCACGGTCTTGCCCTCCAGGTCGGCCGCGGTGGTGATCCCGGACTCCGTCCTGGCGATCAGGGAGGTCAACGACGTCGGTATCAGAGCGGCGACCGAGACGACGTCGAGTCCCTGCTCCGCGGCGATGAGAGTGTCTGGCTCATAGGAGATGGCCAGGTCGGAACGTCCCAGGGAGACCTCTCGCGCGGCGTCGGCCGTGTTGGACGGCGTCGTGAACGTCACGTCGACACCCGCGTCACCGTAGGCGCCGGTGTGCTGCGCGGTGTACAGCGCCACATGGTCGGGATTAGGACTCCAGTCAAGGAGAACACTGACCGGGGCGGCGCCGGTCTCGCCTGGCTCGGCGTTGTCCGAGGATGCCTGGCAGCCGGTCAGAGCCACCGCGGCCGCGGCCGCGATCGAGAGCATGCGGACGCCAGGTCGCGTGAGGGCCTGTCGTCGGATCGTTCTGGTTCGGGAGTTCGTCATGATGGGTTCCTTTCCCCGGTGGGAGTGTTCCAAGGGCAGATGAGACGTTCGAGGATGGTCACGCTGGCCAGCAGGACGCTGGACATGATCGTCAGCACGAGCACCTGGGCAAAGACGAAATCGGTCTGGAGCCGGGGGATCGCCTGGAGCATGAGGTAGCCCAGGCCGTTGGTCGAGCCGGTGTATTCGGCGAAGACCGCGGCGACCGGGGCGAAGGTGACCGAGACGCGTAGTCCGGCGAAACCGCGTGGTGCCGCGAAGGGCAGGCGTACCCGCCAGAAGAGTGACCACCTGGTGGCGTGCAGGCTCCGTAGCGTGTCGATCAGCCGGGCGTCGACTGTCCGGACACCGGACAGAAGGTTGAGCGCGACAGGGAAGAAGCACAACAGGGCCACCACGATCACCTTCGGTGCCATGCCGTAGCCGAGGGAGATCGTCAGTAGCGGGCCGATCACGATGACCGGGATGGCCTGGGAGGCGACCAGTAGGGGGGTCATGGCCTGCCCGATGGTGGGCACGAATGCGCTGACGACCACTACCGCCACCGCGACGACCACTCCGAGGACCATTCCGAGGAGGGTCTCGGTGGCGGTCAGCACCGTGGCGGAACCGAGCCGGTCTGGCCAGGTGGTCACGAGAGAGTCGAGCACGGCGAGGGGTGCGGGAATGACGTAGTCGGGCACGAGCTCGAGCGCGGTGACGATGATCCACGCCGCGAGGACCAGCAGGACCGTGACGCAGGCGGGAGCGGCGGACCGCAGGAATCGCACGGTCATCGGTCGGTTCCGCCTTCGGCGAGGTGCGATTCCCGGGCCAGGGCCTGGAGCACTTCCCGGCGGGCCGTGGCGAAGTCCTCGTCTCCGAGGAGGACCTCGCGGGGTCGGTCGTCGCTGAACCAACCCGGCCAGGCCGAGACAACACGCGCTGGGGCGCCGTCCTCGGTTCGTGCCAGCAGAACCACGCGTTCGGAGAGGAGCAGTGCCTCATCGACGTCGTGCGTGACCATGACGAGGGTGGCCGAGGTGCCGGTGATGGTCTGGCGTAGCCACTGCTGGACCTCTGCACGGGTGATCGCGTCGAGCGCACCGAGCGGCTCGTCGGCCAGCAGCACGGGTTTGCGTGCCAGCAGAGCGCGCGCGAGTGCTGCGCGCTGGCGCATGCCTGCGCTGAGAGCTGCAGGACGGGCATCGGCCCAGATACCCAGCCCCAGGCGATCCAACAGTCGCTGGGCCTCGGCACGGGCGGCGCGCCGGCTCACCCGTTGGTTGCGGAGACTGATCGCGACGTTGTCGAGCAGGGTCAACCAGGGCAACAGGCTGTCGCCCTGGGGCATCAGCGCACAGGAATCCAGGCGTCGTGCGGGCAGGCGTTCATCGAGAACGAGGGCGGTCCCGGTCGTCGGTTCGACGAGGCCGGCGATCAGCGACAGGAGCGTCGACTTACCGCATCCGCTGCGCCCGACCACGGCGATGTGCTCGCCTACGGGAACGGCCAGGTTCAGGTCCGCGAGAACCGGGCGGCGCGCGCCCGGATAGGTGTGCCCCAGACCCTCCAGTGCCACTGCCGTGGTTCCCGGACGACTCACCACAGCGTGCGCCAGCGCATGTGACATCCCTCCGCTCGTGTGAACGAGTTCAGGTTCAGCGGGTGTGATCTCAGCCCCGTTCGGTAGGGGCACCCCGTGTCATCGAAGCTGACCTTGCGAATCAGCTCGACATCCGAACGTACCACCGGCACAGATCGGGATCTGATGCGAGTCCAATGCCCGAGCGACGGTCGCGTCCCTCGACGAGCGGTCACATCTGACCGATTTCGGCACAACCCACCTGGGAGAACGTGATCGGAAGTGACCGCGCGGCGGGTTGGGCGCGCGGCGGGTGGGGCGCGCGGCGGGTGGGTGGCGAGCGGCGGGGCGCGCGGCGGGCGGTGACCCGGTGCCGATTCGCGGGAATGCGGGTCAAATGTGGGCACGGCGACCGGTGGAGAACCGATCGCCGTACCGAATTGCGCCCTGACCTCGGCGCCCCCGAGAGGACTCGAACCCCTGACCAGCCGGGTAGAAACCGGATGCTCTATCCACTGAGCTACGGAGGCCTGCGACGCGCGCATCCGGCGTCGCCGGAAGAATGGTAGCCGATGCGGGGGTGTGCGCATCAGACGCGAATCGGCCCGGGGGCACTCGGGTTCCTACGATGGAGGTCATGACGTCGTCGAAGTCGGCACCCGCCACCGCCGGACCGCTCAGGACCCGCAGCGTGGTGCCCGTCGTGATCCTGCTCGCGGTGGTGGCCGCCGCGGTGGTGGTCCCGCTCTCGGCCATGTCCACGCAGGTGGCGCTCGAGCTGGTGGGAGTCCCGGATCCGGGCGTCCTCACCACGGCCGGGCTCCCGGCGGTCCGCGCGATCGGTGAGCTCCTCGCGGCGGTGGCGGTGGGGATGGCGCTGTTCGCGGCGTTCTTCACCCCGCCGCAGAAGGACAAGACCCTCGACGTGGACGGCTACCGCGCACAGCAGCTCTCCTCGTGGGTCAACATCGCCTGGGCGGTGGCCGCGGCGCTGCTCATCCCGCTGACCCTGTCGGACGTCTCCGGGCGCACCATCTGGGAGTCGCTGCCGCCGGACCAGTGGGTCGTCGCCATCAACCAGATCGACGTGGCCTCGTCCTGGCGGTGGGCGGCGGTCATCGCGCTGGTGGCGGGCATCGGGCAGCGGCTCACCCTGAGCTGGCGCTGGTCGGTGATCTGGCTGGGCGTGACGGTGCTCTCGCTCCTGCCGGTGGCGGCCACGGGTCACGCCTCCGGGAGCACTGCGCACGACATCGCCACCAACTCGCTGATCATCCACCTGTTCGCCGCGGCCTTCTACGTGGGCGGGCTGGTCGCGGTGCTCGCCCACACGATGCGCGGCGGCTCCCGAGTGGCACTGGCGCTGCGCCGCTTCTCGGTGGTCGCCACCGTCGCGATCATCGCGCTCGGGTTCTCCGGCATCATCAACGCGCTCGTGCGGCTGCACCCCGCCGACCTGTTCTCCTCGACCTACGGGCTGCTGGTGCTGGCCAAGGCGCTGCTGCTGGGCCTGCTCGCGATGTTCGGGCTGGCGATGCGCCGCCGGATCATCAGCAAGATCGAGTCCAGGTCGGCCAACGCTCCCGTGGACCGCGGAACCCTGCTGCGGATCGGGCTGGTCGAGGCCGTGGTGATGGCGGGCACGATCGGGCTCTCGGTCTCGCTCGGCCGCACCCCGCCGCCGGCGCCGCTCTACGTGCCCACGCGCCAGGAGGCCCTGCTGGGCTTCGAGCTTCCCGGCCCGTTCTCGTTCGGCACGGTGTTGGGCCTGTGGCGCTTCGACCTGGTGCTGGGCCTGGCCTCGGTCATCCTCCTGGGTCTGTACGTGTGGGGACTGGTCACCCTGCGCAGGCGCGGCGACGACTGGCCCGTCGGGCGGACCGTGGCATGGGTGCTCGGCTGTGTGCTGCTGTTCGTCACCACCAGCTCCGGCATGGGGATGTACATGATGGCCGACTTCGCCAGCCACATGGTCGGGCACATGCTCATCTCGATGCTCGTGCCGGTGCTGCTCGCGCTCGGCGGGCCGCTGACGCTGGCGCTGCGCGCACTCCCCGCGGCGGGCCGCGGCAACCCTCCCGGTCCGCGCGAGTGGATCGTGGAGTTCATCAACAACCCGCTCTCGCGGTTCCTCACGCACCCCATCGTGGCGTCGGTGCAGTTCGTGGCCGGCTTCTATCTGATCTACTTCGGTGGCTTCTACGAGACGCTGGTCTCCGAGCACCTGGGCCACATGTTCATGAACGTGCACTTCCTGATCAGTGGGTACCTCTTCTACTGGGTGATCATCGGTGTCGACGCGGCGCCACGACACTTCTCGCCGCTCTACAAGCTCATGGTGCTGCTGGGTTCACTGCCGTTCCACGCCTTCTTCGGCATCATGCTGATGAACTTCAAGACCGTGCTCGCAGAGAACTGGTACGGCGGGGTCGGGCTGCCCTGGATCCCGGACCTGCTGCAGAGCCAGCAGGTCGGCGGCGGCGTCGCGTGGGCGGCGGGGGAGATCCCCCTGTTCATCGTCATGTTGGCCCTGGCGTGGCAGTGGTACCAGAGCGACATGCGTGACGCGCGGCGCGGGGAGCGGCAGTCCGAACGCGACGACGACGCCGAGCTCAGGGCGTACAACGAGATGCTGCGCGAGATGTCGCGCAGCGATCGCCGGGGCTGAGCGGCGCCCACCTCGTCGTCGTCGGGCCCCGTTCTCCACACCCCTCGCCCCCTCCACAGGGTGGGCGCCGCCACGGGCGCGTAGGAGAGTCGACGACGACGAGGTGGGGCACGCTCTGGAACACGAGGCCGACGCACGGTCGGTCCGAGTGTGACAGGAGTGAGCCCATGAACGAGACCCAGACCACCGTCCGCGGAACCGTGATCACCGACCCCACCACCCGGCGGGTCGGGGAGGACTCGGTGTTCTCCTTCCGGGTGGCCAGCAACACCCGATACCAGGACCGCGACACCGGGGAGTGGAAGACCGGCGGCACCCTGTACTTCTCGGCCAACTGTTGGGGCAGGTTGGCGCAGCGGGCGTCCGGCACGCTGGTCAAGGGCGACGGCATCATCGTCCAGGGCCGGTTGCTCACCAACGAGTACGAGAAGGACGGCAGGATCCAACGCGACCTGGAGATGAGGGTCACCGCACTGGGCCCGGACCTGTCGCGGATGGACGTGACCATGCGCAGGGCCCAGTCCGAGGGGTCCGCGCCGACGACCGACGGCGACGCCGCGGCGCCGCAGCAGGAGCCGGACGGTGCCGAGGACGCCATGGAGATCGGATCCGTGGACACCGGCGACCAGCCGGCGGGACAGGACGACACCGTGGGGCTCGCGGGAGCGGTCCGGGTCTGAGCCGGCGGGGGCCGCGGGTAGCCGTCGGTCGCGCACGCCGGGGCCGCGGGCCGCCACGTAACATGGGGGTCGTGCCCGCGGTCCGGCCGCGGCGATGTGAACTATTTGCGCAGGTGAGAGGGCAGAAGTGGCCGAATTTATATACACGATGAAGAAGGTTCGCAAGGCGCACGGGGACAAGGTGATCCTCGACGACGTGACCATGTCCTTCTATCCCGGTGCGAAGATCGGCGTCGTGGGGCCCAACGGCGCCGGTAAGTCCTCGATCCTGAAGATCATGGCCGGTCTCGACCAGCCCTCCAACGGCGAGGCGTTCCTCGACCCGGAGGCCAGCGTCGGCATGCTCCTGCAGGAGCCCGTGCTCGACGAGTCCAAGACCGTCAAGGAGAACGTCGAGGACGGCCTCGGCGAGACCATGGTGCAGCTGCGCCGGTACAACGCGGTGGCCGAGGAGATGGCGACCGACTACACCGACGAGCTCATGGAGGAGATGGGCCGGCTGCAGGAGCAGCTCGACGTGGTGGACGCCTGGGACGTGGACTCCCAGATCGAGCAGGCCATGGACGCCCTGCGCTGCCCCCCGGGTGACGCGCCCGTCACCCACCTCTCCGGTGGCGAGATGCGCCGGGTGGCGCTGTGCAAACTACTGCTGAGCAAGCCCGACCTTCTCCTGCTGGACGAGCCCACAAACCACCTCGACGCCGAGTCGGTGCTGTGGCTCGAGCAGCACCTGGCCGCCTACCCGGGTGCCGTCCTGGCCGTGACACACGACCGCTACTTCCTCGACCATGTCGCGCAGTGGATCTGTGAGGTCGACCGCGGCAAGCTGCACCCCTACGAGGGCAACTACTCCACCTACCTGGAGAAGAAGGCCGAGCGTCTCGAGGTCCAGGGCAAGAAGGACCAGAAGCTGCAGAAGCGCCTCAAGGCCGAGCTCGAGTGGGTCCGCTCCGGTGCCAAGGCCCGGCAGTCCAAGTCCAAGGCGCGACTGGGCAAGTACGAGGAGATGGCGGCGGAGGCCGAGAAGCACCGCAAGTTGGACTTCGAGGAGATCCAGATCCCCACCCCGCCGCGACTGGGCAACGTCGTGGTCGAGGCGAACGAGCTGGAGAAGGGCTTCGACGACCGCGTCCTGATCAAAGACCTGTCGTTCACCCTGCCGCGCAACGGCATCGTCGGCGTGATCGGCCCCAACGGCGTGGGTAAGACCACCCTGTTCAAGACCATCGTCGGTCTCGAGGAGCCGGATGCCGGCAGCGTGAAGGTCGGCGACACCGTCAAGCTGAGCTACGTGGACCAGGGTCGCGCGAACATCGACCCCGAGAAGTCCGTGTGGGAGGTCGTCTCCGAGGGCAACGACTTCATCGAGGTCGGACAGAACGAGATGCCCTCGCGCGCCTACGTGAGCGCCTTCGGGTTCAAGGGACCGGACCAGCAGAAGAAGGCCGGCGTCCTGTCCGGCGGTGAGCGCAACCGTCTGAACCTGGCACTGACCCTCAAGGTCGGCGGCAACCTGATCCTGCTGGACGAGCCGACGAACGACCTCGACACCGAGACCCTCGGCAGCCTCGAGAGCGCGCTCGAGGACTTCCCGGGTTGCGCTGTGGTGATCTCGCACGACCGGTGGTTCCTCGACCGCACCTGTACCCACATCCTCGCGTGGGAGGGCAACGTCGCCGAGGGGCAGTGGTACTGGTTCGAGGGCAACTTCGAGGGCTACGAGCAGAACAAGGTCGACCGTCTCGGCCCCGACGCCGCCCGCCCGCACCGCGTCACGCACCGCAAACTGACGCGGGACTGACGCGCATGGGATCGCACGCCGCGCCCGACACGCAGACCTCCGGTGTCGTCCACCGGGTCCACATCCCGTTGCGTATCGCCGACTTCGTGGGCCAGCACGTCAACAACGTGCGGTTCCAGGAGTTCTCGCAGGACGCCAGACTGATGTGGTTCCGGGACGAGTTCGACGTCCCCGGGTCACGTGTGCCGAAGTCGCTGGCGAGGTGGATGGAGATCGACTTCCGCCGCGTCATCGGGTTCGGCGTCACGAGCGTGTGGGTGGACGTCGAGGTCCTCCGGGTGGGGCGGACCTCCTTCACCATGCGGACCGCGATCGGCTCGGAGTCCACCGGCCCCGAGCCGTGCGCGGTCGTCGACACCGTCCTGGTGGTGACGGCGCCGGACGAGACCACGACACTCGAGATCAGTTCCGAGGAGCGCGCGGCGCTGCTCGGCCAGAGGGAGGAGGTGGGATGAGCCCCGGAGACCAGTCACCGGACAGTGGGACGTTCCGCTGCACCCTGCAGGTGCGGTGGGCGGACTTCGACCAGTTCGGGCACGTCAACAACGTCAAGTACATCGAGTACGCGCAGGAGGCCCGGATCCTGTTCGTCCGGAGCCGGTTCGGGCCGTTCGGCCTGGGCAACCTCCCGCAGGTCGTGCGCCGGGTCGAGATCGACCACCTGCGCCCCGTCCTGCGGGACTCCACGTCCGTGGACGTCGAGATCGAGGTTGAGCACGTCGGGACCACCTCGTACCAGATAAGACAGACGATCTTCGACGCCGCGGGTGAGATCTGCTGCACCCTGCGCGTGGTGATGGTCGCCTACGACTCTTCCACCTCTACGGCCGTGGAGATCCCCACCGGGGTGCGGCACGTCCTGGAGGCCGCCCATCAGCCCGCGGCCATCACGGACGAGAGGCAGGCCGAGTGACGCAGCAGCTCGTGTACGAGACCGGGGGGCCCCTCGGGGTCTCGGGCGAGCCGGGCCGCCGAGTGTTCACCGCGGCGATGCCCGTCCGATGGTCAGACCAGGACCTCTACCATCACGTCAACCACGCCCGGATGATCACGCTCATCGAAGAGGCCCGTATCCCGTGGCTCTTCGCCGAGGGCAGGCCTACGGCCACCCTCACCGCCGGCGCCGTGATGACCGACCTCTCCGTGAGGTACCGCGGCCAGATCAAGCACGCCGACGGACCGATCCGGGTGCGGATGTGGTGCGAGAAGGTCGGCGGGGCCATGTTCGTGGCCCGGCACGAGGTCCGCGGGCGCACCACCCCGGACTCGGCGCCCCCCGCGGTCGACTGCACGGCCACCATCGCCGCGTTCGACCTCACGACCCAGCGCCCGCGCCGGTTCACCCCGGCCGAGCGTGAGCACCTGGTGGAGTTCCGCCACGAGGTCCCGGCGTGATGGTGCCCGGTGCCGGCGACGAGGCGGTCGCGGTGCCCGACCCCGCCGACCGCGACGATCTGCGCACCTTCCTGCGACGGCTGCTGCGGCTCGACGAGGCGGCGGTGGTCCGCCTGACCTCGTCGGAGGGCGGCAGGATGCGGGTGTGGTCCCGGACGCCGTTCGGTGCTCTGGTGGTCCGGGGGCTCGGCGGACGCTGCCCGGGTGGAGACGTGGTGTGCGGAGCGGACCACCTGCTCACTCAGCTCGACATGCTCCCGCGTGGCGACTCCGACGGGCTCGTCGACCCCGGGATGCCCCTCACGTCCTCCTGGCAGGGGCTCCTCCCGCCGCGGGACGGTTTCCACGCCGTCGAGGACATCCCCGCCCAGGTCCTGCTGGATCTGACCGAGTCCGGACGCGGCGCCGCCCGGGAGAACGCGGGCCCGGCCGGGCTACCGCCCTCGCTGCTCGACCAGGAGGCGCTCACCGTGCGCGCGGAGAGCGACAGTCCCGTGGGAGTGGACATGCGGACGGTGTTCTCCATGGTGATGTGCGGCTTCGTGCCCGAGCGGGCCGGGCGCGCCCCGGAGGGCGAGCCGGTCCGGGTGAGCGAACGCGGCGCGTGGCTGCGACTGGACGCCCGCTACGGCACGGCGTTCCGCCGGACCGACGCGCTGACGCTCGAGCCGCGATGACGTCACCGGGGTTCTCGGTCTCGTGGCCCGGCAGGGGCGAGCCCGAGATCCCGGGAGAGTACGGGCCGGCGCCGGAGGTCGCGGCGGTCATCCCGGATGCCGAGGGGCGGGCGACCGGCGTCGTGCTGGGCGGCGACGGGGCGAGGATCGCCGAGGTCGGTGCCGTCCTGGACGAGCTCGGCCTCGGGACCACGGGCACGGCGCAACTGGTGTACCTCGATCCGCCCTACAACCGCGGCGGGCGGTTCGACGGCTACCACGACAACATGCCGCGGCACCGGTGGCTGGGGTACATCGAGAAGCGACTCGAGGTGGCCCGTGGACTCCTGGCGGACACCGGCACCGTCTGGGTGCACCTGGACGACGCGGAGGCGCACCGCGTCCGATGCGTCCTCGACGAGGTCTTCGGCACCGACGCCTTCATCGCCGACCTCACGGTGGAGAGCAATCCCAAGGGGCGTCAGCTCGACAGGTTCTTCGCCGGATCCCACGACCGGCTCATGGTGTACGCGCGGGATCCCGCGCAGGTCAGGTTGGCCGGTGGCGTCGCTTCCGCGGTCGATCCCGCGGACTTCCCGCACACCGCCGACGACGGGATCAACTACCGCCTGCTCCCGCTGCGCAACACCAACAAGCGGTTCAACCCCCGCACCACGCCCACCATGACCTATCCGCTCTACGGCGACCCGGACACCGGTGAGGTCTCCGTCAGGCCCGTGTCCGGACTGACCGAGATCCTCCCGGTGTTCGGTGACCTGAGCCCGGCCGTGTGGCGGTGGTCGCGCGACCGGGCGGAAGAGCGGAGTGACGAGCTGGTCTGCCGGATCGTGCGGGGTCGGTCGGGGAGGCGGGTCGACGTGTACCAGCGCGACCGGCACGAGGTGGGCCGGATCAAGAAGCTCAAATCCATCTGGCTGGCCCAGGAGGTGGGGTCCACCGACACCGCCCGGGCGGAGTTGCGTAGCGCGGGCGTCGACGGGTTCCGCACCCCGAAGCCGGAGGCGCTGATGCGTCGGATCGTGGAACTGGCGACCGACCGGGACGATCTGGTGGTGGACCTGTTCGCCGGCTCCGGGACCACGGCCGTGGCGGCCCGGGATCTGGGCCGCCGCTGGGTGGTGGTGGAACGCAATCCCGACACGGTCCGCGACGTGCTCCTGCCGCGGCTACGCGCTACCGGAGCGTGACGCTGTCGGAGCCAGTCACTACCGGAGCTTGACGCTGCCGCCGTCGACCATCAGCGTCTGCCCCGTCATGTAGCTGGCGTCCTCGCTGGCGAGAAACACTGCGACGCGGCCGATGTCCGCCTCCGGATCGCCGAACCTGCGCATCGGGGTCCCGGCGAGCAGGTGCTTCTCGATTCCGGGGTTGGCCTCCATGTAGGCCTCGACGCCCTCGGTGAGCGCCAACGGCGAGATCACGTTGACGTTGATGCCGTCCCGCGCCCATTCATTGGCGGCCACCCGGGTGATGGCGCGGATGGCCTCCTTGGCCGCCGCGTACGAGGCCTGGGTGGGACTGCCCTCGATCCCGGCTCCCGAGGCGAAGTTGATCACCGAGCCGCCCGCTGTGGCCAGGTGCGGGTGAGCGGCCTTCATCAGCCAGAAGGTGGGGTAGAAGCCCGAGTCGAACGACAGGTCCAACATCTCCCGGGTGGTCTCCAGTAGCGGGGCCTGCCGTGACGCGTGCGCGTTGTTGACCAGGACGTCGAGTCGACCGAAATGCTCGACGGCGCTCTCGACGATCACGCGGGCGTTGTCCTCGACCGAGATGTCGGCGGACAGGTACCGGACCTGCTCGCCAAGTTCGTCGACGAGGGCGTTGCCGGCCTCGTCGGCGATATCGACGACGAGGACGCGGGCGCCCTCCTTGACGAACGCCCGGACGATGCCCCTGCCGATTCCGCCGGCGCCGCCGGTGACGATCGCGGTCTTCTCCGCCAACCTCATGATTTAATCCCCGTTCTTAGTGTGGTCGCAACCATACTGCGGTGTCCGGCGGCAGGATCGCGCCGGTCGGGGTTTCCGGGGTGAGTGGTCCGGAGGAGAGCAGGACCTCGCCGTGGGGAAGGGGCACCGATCGCACGGAGGTGTTGAGCGCGCACACCACGCCGTCGTCGCGCCGGAACGCCAGGCAACCGGATGGCGCCCCGTACCACTCGACCGACGCGGTTCGCGGGCCCGGCCACGAGCGCCGGGTCTCGATCGCAGCGCGGTACAGCGACAGCGTGGATCCGGGGTCCTCGATCTGGGCCTCCACCGTGTGTCGGCCCCAGGACGTGGGCATCGGGAGCCAGGTGTGATCGGCGGTCGAGAAGCCGTACGGCGGCCGGGTGCCCTCCCACGGGATCGGGACGCGGCAGTGGTCGCGGCCCGTCTCCGCGTGGCCGCTGCGTTCCCAGGTGGGGTCGGTCAGCCGGTCGTGGGGGATCGAGAAGTCGCTCGGCAGGCCCAGTTCGGCGCCGTTGTAGATAAACGCGATCCCGGGCAGCGCCAGTTCCACCAGCAGCATGGCGCGGGCCCGGGCCGTGCCGAGTGCGCCGTTGCCGTACCGGGTCACCTCCCGCACGACGTCGTGGTTGGACAGTGCCCACGTGGGGGTCGAACCGGCGATGCGTGAGGCCTCCAGCGTGGAGTCCACGGCCTCGCGGACGGCGCCGGCCTCGAATGGGGCGCCGGTGAGCGCGAAGTGGAACGCGAAGTGCAGCTCGTCGGGGCGCAGGTATCGGGCGAACCGGTCGACCGGCCCCACCCACACCTCGCCGAACGTCGCCGCGCCCGGGTACTCGTCGACGACCGCGCGGATCCGGCGGTGGACGTCGTGGACGCCGGGTCGGTCCCACCGTGCGTCGCGCTCGTCGACGACGAGCTGGGCGATCTCCACGTCGTCCGGCAGGTCGGCCAGGTCGTCGGGTTTGGCCAGTCCGTGCGCCACATCGATCCGGAACCCGTCGACCCCGAGGTCGAGCCAGAAGCGCAGGGTCTCGTCGAGGTCGGCGCCCACGTCGGGGTGGGACCAGTCCAGGTCCGGTTGCTCCGGAGCGAAGAGGTGCAGGTACCACTGCCCGGGTGTGCCGTCGTGCTCGGTGACGCGGGTCCAGGCGGGGCCGCCGAACACCGAGGGCCAGTTGTTGGGCGGGAGCGAGCCGTCCTCGCCGAGCCCGTCCCGGAAGAAGTAGCGCTCGCGTTCGGGGCTGCCGGGGCCCGCGTCCACGGCGGCGGCGAACCACGGGTGCTCGACGCTGGTGTGATTGGGCACCAGGTCCATGATCAGCACCATCCGGGCGGCGTGCAGTGTTTCCACCAGGCGGCGCAGCGTCTCGACGTCGCCGAACAGCGGATCCACGTCGCGGGGGTCCGACACGTCGTAACCGTGATCGGCACCGGGGGAGCGCATGATGGGGGACAGCCACACCCCGTCCACGCCGAGCAGCTCGAGGTAGCCGACGCGATCGATCACTCCCTGCAGGTCACCGAGGCCGTCCCCGTCGGAGTCGCCGAACGAGCGCGGGTAGATCTGGTAGAGGACCATGTCCTCCCACTGCCGCAGCGCGTGGGCAGGGGTCCTCACATGTCCTCCGGGGTGTTGACCATCATCGCGGCGGCGCGGGTGAAGTACTCCACCATCGCAGCCCGGTGCTCGTCGTCCATCGTCTCGCGGTCGATCGTGTCGACCGCGGCGAGCATGTGCGTCAGCCAGGCGTCGTGCGCGGCGCGGTCGACCCGGAACGGGTTGTGGCGCATCCGCAGGCGGGGATGACCGCGCTGCTCGGAGTAGGTGGTGGGGCCACCCCAGTACTGCTCGAGGAACATCCGCATGCGGTCCTCGGCCGGGCCCAGGTCCTCCTCCGGGTACAGCGGCCGCAGCACCGGGTCGTCCGCGACCCCCCGGTAGAACTCGTGGACCAGCTTCCAGAAGGTCTCCGCGCCGCCGATCTCGTCATAGAAGGTAGTGCTGCTCATACTTCCCATCATGCCCGTGTGGCCGGGCAGGGGGGTCTGACCAGGGTGGCGTTCTCCTCGGCCTCGTTCAGGCGCCGGCCCACCAGGGGATCGATGAGTTTCCTCGTCGCCGGGTGTCTACCTCAGTAGGAACACCCGGCCAGCGGTTCCGGGTGCGGTCTACCAGGAGAGGACGAGCGATGACGACAGAGGCCAGATCGGCGGTGACGACGCACCGAGGGTGGGCGCTGGCCGTGGTGTGCATGGCGATGTTCATGAGTGTGCTGGATTCGACGAGCGTGTATGCGGCGCTACCGGTGATCGCACTAGACCTGGGCTTCGCCCCGGCGGAGATCCAGTGGGTGATCACCGCGTACGGGGTGTCGATCGGTGGTCTGCTGCTACTTGGCGGACGGCTGGCCGACTATGCGGGCGGGCGGCGAACGTTCATGACCGCGGTCGGGGTATTCGCGGTGGCGTCGTTGGCGTGTGGGCTCGCCGGATCGAGCGAGGCGTTGATCGCCTCGAGGGTCGCGCAGGGAGTAGGCGCGGCGATCATGACCCCGGCGGGCTTGTCTGTCCTCATGCAGGTCTTCCCCGACGGGCCGGATCGCAACAAAGCCCTGGGGATCTGGGGCGGGCTCGGCGGGATCGGGGGGTCGGCCGGTCTTCTGTTGGGCGGCGTGCTCACGGATTGGGCTGGATGGGCCTGGATCTTCTACACCAACGTCCCCGTCTGCCTGGCGGTGCTGATCCTGTGCCCGCAAGTGCTGCCAGCGAGCATTCGGCGCAGGCGACGACTCGATCTGCCGGGCGCGATCACAGCCACCGGGACGCTCGTGCTGACGCTCCTGGCCCTGTTCCACTTCGCCGCGAACGGGGTCGACTCCTTCATCGCGGTCTACGTCTCCGCGGCGGTGACTCTGGCAGCACTGTTCGTCGCCGTGGAGCTTCGTAGCCCCGCGCCGCTGGTGCCGATGAGGATCTTCGCCTCGCGCGCGCTCGTCGGCGGCAACCTGGTCATCATGATCGCCGGCGTAGCGGTCGACGGGCTCCTGATCGTCGTGACCCTCTACGCCCAACAGGTTCTGGGTCTCTCGGCGCTCCAGTTCGGCATGGTGATGGCGGTCATGACCGTCACCTCGGTCATCGGGGTGATAGTCGGGCAGCACCTGGTGACACGGACGGGATTCCGTCTCGTGGCCTCGTGGGGCATGATCCTGCTGATGATCGCCTGCGTACTTCTGGCCGGGCTGTCGGTCGAGGGCACGCTGATCGACGACCTGCTGGCCGGGTTGGTCGTCTTCGGCGCCGGGATGGGGGCGGCGTTCGTCGCCGCACAGATCGCAGCTCTGTCGGGAGTACCTGAACGCGATAGGGGTCTGGCCGCGGGTCTGGAGGAGACGTCCTTCGCCGTGGGTGCCACTCTCGGAGCGGGTCTCGCCTCGGCGATCGCGATCGGCTTCGCCACCCGCGACGCCACGGACGCACTGTCGCCTGCGGATCTGGCCGAGGGACTGGCCGTCACTCTCTACGTGCTGGCCGGGCTGACGGCAGCCGGGGCGCTGCTCGCCGCGACCCTCCTCCGCGCACCTGCTGCCGCCACTGAGAAGATCGCCTTCTCATCATGACGATCGTGATCGACGACTTCGACCGTCACACCAGGCCGTACCGAGCGGAGCTGCTGGCACACAGCTATCGGATGCTGGCCTCGATCCACGACGCCGAGGACGCGGTCCAGGAGACCTACCTGCGCGCCTGGCGTAGTTACGAGGGCTTCGAAGGCCGGTCGTCGGTCCGGACCTGGTTGTACCGGATCGCGACCAACACCTGCCTTCGTGCCCTGGAGAACCGCGGCCGGCGGGCGCTGCCCGCGGGTCTGGGCGGTCCCAGCCGGGACCCGGCGGCTGACCTGGAGCAATGGACCCACCTGCCCTGGGTGGAACCTGCCCCCGACACCATGTTCGGGAGCGGCACCCCCGGTGCCGGGGACCCGCTCGGTGCGGTGACCCACCGTCAGAGTGTGAGATTGGCATTTATCGCGGCTCTGCAGCACCTTTCCCCACGCCAGCGGGCGGTGCTCGTTCTGCGTGATGTTCTGGCCTTCAGCGCCGCGGAGGTAGCCGCGATGCTCGACACCACACCCGCCGCCATCAACAGTCTGCTGCAACGTGCACGGTCCCGCATCGACCACGCGCGCCCGGAGGGGGCCGATGCGCGCGAACCCCACTCAAGAGAAGAACGCGATCTGCTGGACCGCTTCGTCACGGCGATGCACGCCAATGACATCAGAGCACTCGTCGGCGTTCTGACCGAGGACGCCGTGTACGAGATGCCGCCTTTCCCGGCGTGGTTCCGCGGCGCCGAGACGATCGGCCGGATGGTCAGTGCCCAGAGCCCCGCGGAGGGCCCCGGAGATCATCTCCTCGTGCCCACCGCTGCCAATGGACAACCGGCTTTCGGGCTCTACATGCCTGACGAGCACGGCATCCGGCGAGCTTTCAACCTGCAGGTTCTGACCGTCACCCCTGCCGGGGTCTCGCACGTCGTGGCCTTCTTCGACCTGCGCTTGTTCGCCCGGTTCGGACTACCCGAGGTCGCGCCCCCGCAGTGATGGCTGAAACGACAGGCCTGCCTGGTCGTTCCCTGCTCTCCTATTGGGTTGGTGGTGATGTCGAGACGTCCCGATCGCCGGCACCAGGAGAACGATCCGCGGCGCGGATCTCGGTATCGAGCGCAAAGAGTTCACCGAGGGTGCATCATCGGTGGAGGCGAGGTTCACTTCGGGCCCGGTCGACCGTGCTGCACTGGGCTCTGGCAGACGAGCGGAGACCAACCATGGGCACAGCCGTGCGCGAGAACTCGGAGTACCGACAACGGGGTTCACGAGCTCCCGTTCGACTCGAGTGCGTCCCGGACCCGCACGTCCCGCTGGCATCGGCGCCGCGGGTGCTCCTACTCAACGCCGGGTACGAGGCGCTGACCGCGCTTCCCGCACGCCGTGCCGTGGTCATGCTGCTGGGCGGTAAGGCCGTCGTGGTCCACGAGCACCCCACCGAGGTCCTGGTCCGGTCGGTGGACACCGCCGTTCGAGTGCCGTCGGTGATCATGCTCCGCGAGTACGTGCGGATCCCGTACCGCGCGCAGGTGCCGATGACGCGCGCGGCCCTCATGCACCGCGACTCGCATCGGTGCGGTTACTGCAACGCCCGCGCGACCACCATCGACCACGTGATTCCGCGCAGCCGCGGCGGCGCGCACGCCTGGGAGAACTGCGTGGCCTCCTGCGCGCCGTGCAATCACCGCAAGGCCGACAAACTGCTCTCCGAGCTGGGCTGGGAATTGCGGGCGCCGCTGGTGGCGCCACAGGGTCGGACGTGGCGGCTCGTCTCCCAGCTCCGTGAGATCGGGCCGTACTGGGAGGACTACCTGTACCTCGACGCCGCCTGACGGTCTGCGCTGCGTGAACGAGGTCACCCTCGGCAACTGGGTGAACCGCGCCCGCGAGGCCACCGAGGGCGCCGGGGGGTTGTCGAAGGACGACGTCGAGGAGCTCGGCTGTACCCCACCTGCGTGAACAGAACACCTGGCTAGGGTGGGCGTATGGACGCCGACATCAACTTCTACTTTGACCCGGTCTGCCCCTTCGCCTGGATGACCAGCAAATGGGTGCGCCAGGTGCAAGCGCAGCGCGACTACACCGTCGACTGGCGGTTCATCTCGTTGCGCCTGATCAACGCAGAGGTCGACTACGACGCGCACTTCCCGCCCGAGTACGAAGCCGGCCACACCGCCGGGCTGCGGCTCCTGAGAGTGGCGGCTCGTGCGCGAGCCGAGCATGGCCGGGCGGCGATGGCGCCGTTGTACGCCGCCTTCGGGGCGCACATCTTCGACACCGCTCCGGACGCCGGCGACCACCGCAGCGAAGGTGAGGTGCGTGAGCGGCGCGGGACGGGCGAGTTCGCCGAGCTGATCCTCGCCGACGCCGGTCTGCCGATCGAGCTGGCGGACGCCGTCGACGACGAGTCGTGGGACGCCGAGATCCGCCGGGAGACCGACGAGGCGCTCTCGCTGACGGGCAAGGACGTGGGCACGCCCATCATCCACTTCGAGCCACCGACCGGCGTCGCCTTCTTCGGGCCCGTGATCAGCCGGCTGCCACACGAGGACTCGGCGGCCGAGCTGTGGGACCACGTGGTCGGGCTGGCCCGCTTCCCGGGTTTCGCCGAGCTCAAGCGCAGCCTGCGCGAGTTGCCACAGTTGGCCGCGCTCGGAGTCGACGTCGACACGGTCGGCACGCAAGAGGACTGGCACGGCGGCAGCCGGCGGCAGAAGAAGTGACCCTGGTGGGGAGGGTGGAGACATGAGCGGAACCAGCATCCGCAGTCACCGGGAGTCCGTCATCGTCGAGGCGTCGGCCGAGACGCTCTACGACTTGGTCTCCGACATCACCCGTACCGGCGAGTGGAGTCCGGTCTGCACCTCGTGCTGGTGGGACGACGAGGCAGAGGCCGGTCAGGTCGGTGCCTGGTTCACCGGTCGCAACGAGCTCCCGCACCGGACGTGGGAGACCCGGTCGGTGGTGGTGGCGGCCGAGCAGGGGCGTGAGTTCGCCTGGGTCGTGGGCGGCAGCTTCGTCCGTTGGGGGTTCACTCTCGCCCCCGCGCCGGCAGGGACGACGCTCACCGAGTCCTGGGAGTTCCTGCCCGGCGGGATCGCCATGTTCGAGGAGAAGTATGGCGACCGGGCGCCTGCTGAGATCACCGACCGCACGCAACAGGCCCTCGACGGCATCCCCAAGACGCTCGCCGCGATCAAACACATCGCCGAGTCGTCCACCGGCGCAGGGGAGCCGGCCCGGCCATGACTGGCCACTCCGAACCGAGCGGGACGGCCCTCGTACTGCGGGTCGGGGATCAACTGCGTTAACAGAACCCCCTTTGTCTGACACTCAGGCTATGCGGGAGGTAGCCGCGGATGGAGGCCCGCCGGTGAAGGTGGCTCGGTACTCGCGCGGTGCGACGCCCACGGTCCGTCGGAATTACTTGCGGAAGTTGCTGAGCGTGCTGAAGCCGACGTGGCGGGCGAGGTGTTCGACACGTCGGTCCGTCGTATCCAGGAGCTCCTGCGCGTGGCGGATGCGAACGCCGGTGAGCCAATCGACCGGGCTCTGCCGGGTCTCGCGCTGGAAGCGCCGGTTCAGGGTTCGCACGCTGCTGTCGGTGGCCTCCTCGAGCAGATGAGGGCGTCTTCGAAGGAGTCGGTCTGGTAGGTAGGTGGGTTGCCGCAGGATGAACTGGGCCTGCCCTTCGCTGCGGTGGAGGTGTGCGACCGCGAGCCGGGCGGCGTGAGAGGTTACCGCGGTGCCGTGGTCACAGCGGATCATGTGCAGGCACAGGTCGATTCCCGCGCTAGTACCGACGGAGGTCAAGATCTGCCCGTTGTCGATGTAGAGCGCGTCCGGATCGACGACGACTCCCGGGCACGACTGGGCGAACAGTTCGGTGGCCATCCAGTGCGTGGTGGCTCGCTTGCCGTCTAGAATGCGTGCATCGGCGAGAACGTGGAGGCCGCGTGCCACGAAAGTTGCTGCTCGCGTCGCGCTATCCGCCGCCGAACCCTCGGCGTGGACGAGCTAGTGGGTGGTCGACTGGTTGTTGTAGTCGGTTGCCGCCGACCGGAGAGAATGACGACTACGTGCGTCCGGAAAGCCGTCTCAGTTGGTAGACACTGACGCGCGCGGCGGAACCTCTCCGAGCGCGCCGACGATCGGTGTGGTGGGCCAGCAGCGGGGGGTGACAGCCGTTGCCGGGTCCAGTGCGTTGAGCGTCAGGTCCACGGTCTGGGGGTCGGCGTACAGCGAGGCGTGGTCCGCGCCGTTCTGTCGACACGTGTCCTGCAGTATGAGTGTGGTCACGCCGGGATGGTCTCCTGCCGGGAAGCTCATCGCGGGCGGCACCAGCCCGTCGAGGGCCGAGGCGATAAGGGTGTACCGGGTGCCGTCGTGGAATGGGAATCCCCCGTCGAAGAGTATTTGGCCGGTCGGGGAGTGCTCGTTGATGTCAAGCATGGCCGGAAAGGGAATGGGAAGCGGTCCGTCGGGGAGTGTGCGCGAGTTCTCGGCCGCCAGGCCCTCAAGGTCCACCACAGTGGCGAGGGAGGCCAGACCCGGGAGTCCTGCTTCCGCGGTCCCTCCGGCGAAGCCACCGAGCGAGACCACGGCGTTGATCCGGCCCGGGCGGGTCACCTTGGCAAGGTGCATTCCCACGGTCACTCCTTGAGAGTGGCCCACCACGTCGGCCTGCTCGGCTCCTGTCGCTTCGAGGACACGGTCAAGATAGGAGGTCATCTCGCCCACGTGGTCGGACATTCGAAGGGCCCCGCCTATTCCGGGGAACAGCGGGGTGGCGCCGAAGGTGGGTGCGAACACGCAGTAGCCCTCGTTGAGCAGTGCCGGCGCGATCGTGCCCCAGTTGTTGACCCCGTTCGCGCCTGTGCCGTGGAGGAGGATCACCGGACGCGGGCGCTCGGGCGAGGGGCGGCAGGACCAGTCGTCGACACCGGGCCACGGCTGCCCCGGGTGGGTGATCTGGTACAATCCGCCCGCTTCGGCCGTGTAGGTGATCGGCTGGGCCGGCCGGGTGGCGGGGTCGGTGGCCGAGGCCATCGGTGCCGCAAACAGTGAGGCGGCCGTTGTGGTCACCGCCGCCAACAAGGTGACGGCGACGCGGGTGCGAGGCATGCAGGGTCTCCTAACAGCGCCCGGAGCAGCGCAATGTGATCGGTGTCACCCTATTCCACAACACTCGTTCCCGGGGTGACTACACAAGCTGTCAGGAGGGGTTGCTCTCGCTCGTCGGCTGCGTCCTAGGGGGCAGCGCGTGTGCACGCCGAGGCGCTCCAGAGATCCGCTCGCGCCCCGTCACAGCTCCTGACTCTGGCCCAGAATTTGGGTCCGGGGCCCCCACCGACTAGCTCGTCCATTCGACTTCGTCGGCCATGCGCAGCAGGCGTTCGCGTCGAGCTGGGTCACTCGCGCCGACCCAGGCGATGAGGCCCAGGACGTGGGCCCGGAAGTCGGGGTGCCCGGATTGGTTCTGGGATGAGGCCCCATAGCGACGGGCGTTGTGCAGAAGGGCGCGCAGGGTGTCGTAGTCGCCGCGGCCGACGCGGGGTCGGTCATTGACCACGAGGCCTGCGAGTGTCTGTCGCTGATGCTCCCGCATGATGCGCACCTTGCCCGCGTGGACGGTGAATCCCTCGGCGGCGATCACCTTGCGTACCACCCAGAGGGCGCGGTCCGCGTCCATCGCATCGCCAGACAGGGCCAGGTCGTCGCCGTAGCGGGTGTAGGCCAGCCCGTTGGCGGCGGCGAACCCGTGCAAGCGCCGGTCCAAGGATCGCATCACCAGGTTCGACAGATGTGGAGACGTCGGAGCACCCTGCGGGAGATGACGTCCGCGGAGATAGGTGGCGTGTGCCTCGGGCACGTCGACGAGCTGTTGTGCGGGTGTCGCGGTGGTGCACAGGTCAGCCAAAACCCGCGCGATCGTGGGCGGGTACCCGGCACGACGGAACACGTCGGCGATCCGGGCGGCGGTGATGCTCTCGAAGCAGTGGCGCAGGTCTGCACGCAGAACTGTCGCCTTCCCGGAGTGCGGCCGGGCGAAATCAGCGGTCGAAGACCCTGGGATGAACCCTTTTGCCGCCGGGTGCGCCGGAATCTGAGACACCAGGAGACGCAGCAGTCGCCGCTGGGCTTCGCGCAGTCGCGGCTTGGGGGCCTCGATCACGCGGACCCCGTCCCGCTTCTCGCGGGTCCACACCCGGTAGTGCTGCAGGCGAGGAGAGGCCGTGCGCAACCAGCCGCCGTGGTCGGCGAACCACTCGAGCTCACCGATCGTGAGGTCAAGCCACTGAGCGACCTCGCGCACCGAGTAGAGCGGTGGCAGTCCGTCGTCGATCGTGTCCCGTGCGGGCGGCTCGGGCAGGACCACCGTGGTGGCCTTCGCCGGTGGCCTGGTCCACTGCTTCAGTACGCGACGTAGAGCCTCGGTCGGATGCCGGGGCTCCTCGGGATACAACGCGAGTAGCAACGGCAGCGCGTCGCGTGCGATGGCCCCCGGCAGGACGGAGTCGAGTGCCCGCAGCAGTTCGGGCCAGGTCCAACCGATGTAGGTGCGGGAGAACCAGGCGGCGGCGTCGTTGACCTCGTTTGCTGTCAGGAGTCGTTCGGTCATCGGGTCGCGGAGCCGTGGCCGGCGGGCGAGGCGACCCTGAACTCGTCTCGGCGGTGCCGTGTCGCACGCGGAGCGTGCCGTGTGGCACCGGACGCAGGAACTCGCTGTGATGTGTACCCAGGGGTTGCCCCTGAGACGGATCGGATCGATCCACTCTCGCCTCGCCCGCCGTCCACGCCGCTCAGTCTGCCAGCGTTGGCCGCGGATGATCGCTCGCCTCCGCATTCCGGTTACCCTCGCCTGACGGGACCTTGCCAGTCTGCCCCAGGAACCCTGCTGGATAGTCACCGCAGTCCTCAACAGGGCGAGGATCTACCCGCCCCGCCAGTTACCTCCCTGGTGCTCGCCCGCCACGTCCCAGGTGGAGAACTGACGTCTGCGCCACGTCCCACCCGGGCCGTTGGGGCGGTGTATTGACGACGACGACGATTTCAGGGCGTCACATGGCTGAGCTGCGAGCTTCGCAGATTCACGCCTACCGGCACTTGTGCAATTTAGCGCGCTCCATATTTTGGGCCGGGCGTCATTGAAGGAGGACGGCGGGGCTGGTGCACGAGTAGGTGACATCTGATCTGGCTTGTCCTGCGAGGCGGGCCTGGAAGGATGTTGTTGTGCCCAAGCCCTGTCCCCAGGAGTTCCGCTACGACGTGGTGCGCGTCGCCCAGGTCCGTGAAGAGGGTGTGACGCTCGAGCAGATCGCCGCCGACTTCGGGATCCACCCCATGAGGTTGCAGAAGTGGATCCGCAAGGCCGACGTGGAGGCCTGAATCAAGCCCGGCACCACGTCGGCGGAGTCCCAGGAGCTGCGCGAGGCCAAATGCCGCGTTCGGCTGTTGGAGCAGGAGAACGAGGTCCTGCGCGGAGCTGCTGCGTACCTGTCTCAGGCGAACTTGCCGGGAAAAGGTGGTACCCGCTAATGAACGAGCTCGCCGCTGACTCCAATCCCCGTCGCGGTGGCGTGCCGGGTACTCAGGGTGGTGATCGTGGCCGCGTCGAGGAGCCGTCGGTGATTAACAGACGGCGTCCCGAGCACATCGAGAGCGTCTTGTGAGGACCGACCCAGGAAGTGCTGGAGCTGTCGTCATCGGACGGCTCCGACGTGGCGGTCCAGGAAGGCGATCTGATCGGACACGATGTGCTGGAAGTGCGGGTCCAGGTAGGGCTCGAAGTGTGTGCAGTCGTAGGACTTCACCTCGCCGTTGGGGATGCGAGCCACGATCTCACGCGCCTTGGCGTACGGCGTGACGTCGTCTTTGATGGCCAATTGCACCAGCGTTGGTGCGGTGATCTTGGCAGCGTGTCGGCCCGGTGAGTAGAACGGCACCCGCAGCGCGATGCGAGCTGCGACATCGTTGTCGGCCAGCAGTTCGTCGCGCTTGTCGCCAGCCATTTCTAGTACCAGGTCATAGGCGCCCGGTGAGGTCATCATGGCGACTTCGCCGTCTCGTCCGATGGACTTCACCCGGCGCGGCGGGCGGCCCAGCCATGCCCCCACCTGATCGCGCGCCGCCGCCAGCGCCAAACGAGCCACCAGTGTGGGGGATTGCGCGAACGCCGACGCGGGGCCGGTGACGTGCGGTACCTGCACTATCACGGCCGCCAGCGCGTGGTCCCGGGCGGCGAGGCTCAAGATGTGACCGCCACCGAATGAGGACCCCCACCCGACCACGTGGGTGGTGTCGACGCCGACGAGGCCACGGGCGTAGGACACCGCGGCGCGCCAATCGGCATGCTGGGCGGCGATATCGAGCACCCGTCGAGGCTGCCCGTCACTCGCGCCCCAGGACCGGTAGTCGAACACCAACGCGGCGTACCCCGCTTGGGCGAACCGGGCGGCATAGGCGTCCAGGCGCAGGTCCCGGGTCGCGGCGAACCCGTGACCCAGCACCACGATCGGCGGGTTCTCCACGCCATCGGGACGGTACAGCCACGCCGCGCATGCCACACCCTCGGAGGGGAAGGTGACGTCCTGTCGGACGTAGGTGTGCACGGCCGTGGGCTCTCCAGGCGAAGCCGGTGTGTTGATCGTCATTCAAGAGACGGTAGCAGGTCGTTGAATGCCGTTCAAGAGGATCGTCTACGATCGAGTGATGCCAGAGAACAGGCGACCCCAGGCGCCGGAGGAGAAGCGGGCGGAGATCGTCGCCGCCGCCCGCGAGCTCTTCGTCGACGCCGGCTACGAGGCCACCCCGATGAGCCGCGTGGCCGCGACGGCCGGGGTTACCGCGAACACCATCTACTGGTACTTCGACGACAAGGATGCCGTTCTGATCGCCGTCCTGGACGCCGTCATGGCAGATGCGTTGGACCAGTACCAGTCGGTGGCCGCCGATCCCATCCCCGTGCGATTGCTGTGGGTGGTGCGCCAGTTGCAGCAGATGAGCCGCCTGGTCAGCACCGTCCACTCTCGTGCCGAGCGCTCACCGTCAGTGGCCATGTGGCACGACAACTTCCACCTGCTGACTTCCAGCTTGTTCCGCAACGAGCTCGAGGCCGCCGGCGCGGCCGCGGACGGACTGGATGCCGAAGTGATGATCGGCGTCTTCGCCATCGAGGGCCTCCTTATGCACCCTTTGGGCGAGGAGCAGCAGCGTGCCGTCTGCGACGCCCTCACGGCGCGGTGGATCCCATCATCGAGGCCATGACGACGGACGTTCCGCCTACCAGGGTGGCGCGGTGCGATCACGAGAACCAAAGCTCTGCCGCCGGCAACGGGCCGCAGGCCGCAGGAGGGCCGACATCGCTGGTTTGAAGGCCAGGTCGACCCGTTCGGTGTCACCGGTGGCTCCGTCGTTACCGCATTCTGTCGACGTTGCGGACGATGTCCTCGATGGCCCCTTTTGCTACGGGTCCGTGTCCGGGCACGATCACGTCGGCGTGCAACCCGCTCAGCTCTCGTAGGCTCTCTTCCATTTTGGTCTCGTCTTCGCTGAAGAAGCTCGGCAGGAGCTGCGGTCGCGGTGGCCCCGGTAAGAGTGGGTGCGCGGTGACGAGTGCATCCCCGGTGAACAACACCGCGGCTGCCTCGAGGACGTAGGCGGTGTGGCCGCTGGTGTGGCCGGGGGTCGAGACGGGAGTCGGGGACCCGGGCAGGTCGAGTGCTTCGCCAAATGGAACCGGCGCTGCTGACGGGACCGTCATGCTCGCGTGCGGTAGGACTGCTCTGAGGGTCTGGGTCACCCAGGTGATGCCGGACCAGTGGGTGCACTGCCGCAGCATCTGGCCTGGGGTGATCTGCTCCTGGTAGTCGCGGTGGGCGTGCGCGACCTCGTCGGCACCGGTCAGGACGGGAACGCTGCGCTGTGCGAGAAGGGTGGGGATTCCGCCCATATGGTCGAGATGAGCGTGGGTCAGCAGCACGGCTTGGACGTCCTGGGGGGTGCGTCCGATGGCCTCGAGCGAGGCCAGCAAGGCTGTTCCGTCGTTGGGGTAGCCAGCGTCGATGACTGTGACGGCGTCACCGTCAGTGACCAGGGCCCAGTTGACGTTCGTGCCGGTGACTACGTGGACGGTGTCGGTGACTTGTTCGATCCTCATGCGTGGCCCCCAGGGGCGATGGAGTGACGAATCGTCCCGACGTTCTCGATGACGAGCTCCAACACGTCGCCGGGATGGAGTCTCACCCCGGCCTCGATGCCGGAGCAGCCCGGCAGAGTGCCGGTGCCGAACAATTCACCGGGGTAGAGCTGCTCCCCGCGTGAGGCGTGGGCGAGGGCCTCGGCGATGGAGTGGTGGGGGTTCCGTGTCGAGCTCGTGGCCACGACGGTCCCATTGACGCTGACGCTGGCACCCAGGTCGGTCGCGTCGAGGCCTGCGGCGGCGACCAGGTCCGCGGACATGGACGAGAGGAAATGCTTGGCCTTCTGTGGGCCGAATCCGCTGCGCATCTCCTTGAGCTGGACGTTGCGGGCCGAGAAGTCGTTGAGCACGACGTAGCCCCCGATCGCCTCAAGGGCTTCCTCGGGGCTTGCGCCACGCAGGGGTGCGCGCAAGACGAACCCCAGCTCGAGCTCGTAGTCAAGGCTGTCCGCGTAGGCGGGTGCGGCGACCGGTGTCTCGGTGGAGACAAAGGTGAGCGCGTTGCTCATGTAGTAGATCGGCTGTTCGTACCAGAGGGCCGGGGGTTTGAACTTCGGGAAGGTCGAGCCGGTGACCCGCTCGTACAGGGCGGTGAACCGGTAGGCGCCGGGTAAATTGGTGCGAGCGATGCCTCGCGATGCGGCGATGACGTGTTCTTCGTAGAGCATGAAGTCCCGGAAGGACAAGGGCGCGAACGGCAGCAGGGCGTCACTTCCGACCCCGGCGGCACCCTGCGGGGCGGGATCGCGCCGGGCCGGTCCGGCAGGGATCCCGAACGGGTCCCTCGCGCCGGCATCCCACGGCGCCCAGACGCCGTCGACCATCACCTCGGTGATCGGTCTGCCTTCGATGAGCCGGCGACGGGCACGCGAGGGGCTGCGATCAGGATCGGTCATGGCATCCTCCTGGAGCCGTCGAGCAGCAGGTCGACCTGCTGCTCGATCATGGTTGTGGGATCGTCCCCGAGCAGGAGCTGACGCAGGTGTAGCGACGCCACCACCATCTCCAGAAGCAGACGTAGGTCGGTGCTCTGATCGAGCTCTCCGCGGTCGATCCCGCGCTGGATCATAACGCTGGCGAGTGCGAAGCGGTCGTCCCAGAACCGGGTGCGGGCTTCTGTGAGCGCCTCAGGCCACTCGAGTGACGCCGTCGCGCGGAGTACAGCTCGGCCGCGGCGAGATGTGTCCTCCCACGTACCCCACCTCCGGTAAAGCGAGGACGGGGCGACCGAGGAACGCGTGGCGATCTCCGGCAGGCTGACCTGCGTCAGGCCTTCGTCCAGGCAGTCCAGCGCAGCGTCGAGGACGGCGCGCCGGTTCACGAACATGGGCGGGTTCGACAAAGACCGGTTCACCAGGCAGTTCGATGGGTTCAGGACTTTCCAGGTCGCGGCCTCCTGGCCGAGCTGATCACCAAACCGGCTCCGCGCCTCCTACGACTCCCAGCGCCTCATGCACGTCCTGCTCCTCGGTCTCGCGCCACACGCCGGCTACCGTGCCGAACGGATCGAGTTGGACTTCGCCGGTGAAGGCGCCCGCGGCTGCATGACCGCGGGATCGCGATGGTCACGATGGAGATGCCCAGCACCTTCCAGTGCCGCCGACCGCTCTCAGTCGAGACCGAGGACCTGTACAACGCCGTCGTCGAGCAGCTCGCCGCGCACCCATGAGTCGACGCCAACCGCATGGGGCCACGACGTCGCCACGGCCGCTGTGTCGCGGTCGGGTATCAGCCCGACGCGGCGGGTGTCTCCGGCCAGCCGCCGGTGCGTACGGCTTCGAGGGCGGCATCGACGTCGACATCCGGATCCAGAACGGCAGCGGTCCTGACAGCCGCGGAACCCATCTCGACGAGCCAGGTCACGAGGTGGTCGACGGGGGTCCGGCACCCTGTTCGAACCCAATTCAATGACGCCTCGTCTGCGGCCGCGATGATGGTGCGACCGACAAGCTGGACGGTGTCGTTGCGTGAGTCCACCCCGGTGAGCCGGGCCAGCATCTCCAGAGCCCTGTCGCGTCCTGCCTGCGAGGCTTCGCATACGTCCGAATCCGGTGATCGCCCACCGGAGATCAGCCGCTGGGCCAGCGCAGGGTGATCGGCCACATAGCACAGGTGGGCACGTAGACCGGCTCGGATCGCGTCGCCGGGGTTGTCGGTGGCCCCTGCGGCGAAGGCTGCGTCCATGTTCCCGACGAACCTGTCGAGGACTGCCCGGTACAACCCCTGCTTCGAACCGAAGTGGTGGAAGACGAGGCCGTGCGCGACCCCGGCTCGGTGCGCGATCTCGGAGACCGTGACCGCGCTGTACTCGCGTTCGGCGAACATCTCGGCGGCCGCGTCGAGGACCCGACCGCGCGTCGCGACCTTGCGCTCAGCGCGCGATATCGGCTCGGCGGCGACTTCAGAGCCGTCCCCGGTGTTCGCCTCGTCGTCCCTCTTCACGCACCCGAGTGTACGAGAGGGTCAACACCGCCGAACGCGACGACTGTCGATCATTGACCCACAGTCAACCAAGTTGATACTGTCCTGGCTCATCGGGTTCGACACGAAGGAGCCAGCATGGCCACCAGGCTGATCCGGTTCGTCGCTGAGGGGACGACGCACTGGGGGACTGTCAGCGGTTACGAGGTCACCGCTCTGGAGGGCACCTATCCGACGACCGGCGAGTTGCTGGAACGTGGGGCGAAGGAGTGGCGGACCGCTGCCGACCGGCCGCCGACTCATCTGCTGTCCGCCGTGACCGTGGTGTCCCCGGTGACCGTCCCGTGCCGGGTGGTCTGCCAGGGCGCGAACTACCGCCAGCACGCCATCGAGTCGGGTATGGATCCGGACAACCGCGCGTTCAACCTCTTCTTTGGCAAGACCGACGCCTCGGTGACCGGGCCCTATGATCCGGTCACGCGCCCCGGCCACGTCCGCCTGCTCGACTACGAGATCGAGCTGGGCCTGGTGATCGGAGCCGCCATCGATAGACCGGTCACCATCACCGACGACCAGCTTCCCCGGTACGTCGCCGCGATCACGATCGGCAACGACATCTCGGCTCGTGACGTCCAGCTACCGCAGGGGCAGTACTTCAAGGGCAAGAGCTACCGCGGGTTCTGTCCGCTCGGTCCCGAGCTACTCGTCCTCGACGAGGCCGACTATGCACTGCTCGACCATCTGAACTTGGAGCTGCGGGTCAACGACGAGGTTCGTCAGACGGACTCGACGTCGAACATGCTGTACCGCCCCGCCGAGTCGCTGAGCGAACTGAGCACGTTCTGCAACCTGTCGCCCGGAGATGTCGTTCTCACCGGCACGCCCCACGGAACCGCAGCGAAGTCGCCCCATCCGCTCGTACGCCGCCTGGCCGCCGCACTGCTCCCCGAACACGTGATGTGGCGGTTGTTCATCCGTCGCAATGAGGCCGGCCCCTACCTCCGGCCGGGCGACCTCGTCACCGCCTCCATCCGCTCGGGAAACGGGTCTCTCGATCTGGGCACACAACGCACTCCCATCATCGCCGCAGACGCAAAGAATGGAGAGCCAGGATGACAATCGCAGACCCGGTCGACAGCCCACTGGCTCCAGAGATTCTCGCGCACTATGTGGTCAAGACGCCGCGAGCGTCGGAGATGATCGAGTGGTATCGGACAGTCCTGGGCGCCAGAGTCGTTCACGAGGACACACAGATCGCCTTCCTCACCTGGGACGAGGAGAGTCATCGGCTGGCCCTCGTCAAGATCCCCGGCGTGATGCGCTATCTCTTCCCGCTGGCGAGGCTCCGCCGCAAGCTCCTCGGCGTCGACCACCTGGCCTTCACCTACAGCTCGCTCGAACGTCTGCTCCTCAATCACGAGCGCCTCGCCGCGCTGGGAATAGAGCCGGTGTGGTCGATCAACCACGGACCCACCACGTCGTTGTACTACGAGGATCCAGACGGTATCCGGCTCGAATTCCAGGTTGAGAACTTCCCCACCGCCGAAGAGACCGCCGCGTTCTTTGACAGCAAAGGGTTCGCGGACAACCCCATCGGTGTGACGATCGACCCGAGTTATCTTCTGGAGCGTCTCCGTAGTGGCGAGCCTCCGTCCTCGCTCGTTCACCGACGGGCTGGCGTGCGCCCGGGCACCACCGCCCGGGCCAACAAGCGCGCCATCACCTTCCGCACCCTATGAGCCCGGAGACTCGTGCGCCGGTCGTGATCTCCGGCGCGGGCAGCACCGGCGCGACCCTCGCGTTGCTGCTGGCATCGCGCGGGATCGCCTCCCTCGTCCTGGACCGACGGCGCGAACCGCTGACCCACCCTGCCGCTCACGTCATCAACGCCCGCTCGCTCGAGATCTGGCGCGAGATCCACCCCGACCTCGCCGGGCAGATCGCGGCCCTCTCCCCGCCGATCTCCGAGATCAACCTCATCCGGTGGATCTCGTCGACCACTGCGACGCCCCTGGGAGAGATCGACCTGCTCTCGGACCCACAGCAGCTGGATCACGTCCGCTCTCTCAGCGACTTCCTCATCTCGCACGTGGGCCAACACTTGTTGATGCCCGTGCTCTGGCAGTGGCTCGACGACGAGCCGCTGATCGAGTTCCGCCGGGGAGTGAGTGTGCGCGACGTCTCCCAGGTCGGGGACCGCGTGGTGGTGAGCACGGATGGCGGACAGCTGTCGGCGCCGTTCGTGGTCGGCGCAGATGGCGCCAACAGCCCGATTCGTGAAGGCCTCGGGATCAGTCTGCGTGGCCCGGTACTGGCGCGTATGGCCAGCGCGTTCTTCCGCTCCCCGGACCTGCATCCGGGGGAAAGGCCCCTGCTCACCTGGATCTACCGACCCGAGTTCGCCGGGGTGCTCATCGCGCACGCCGACCGGCACTACGTTCTGATGGGTACCTACCTGCATCCCGGCCAACCGATCGCCGCCAGCCCGGACCAGTTCTGGCGCGAGAAGCTCCCCGCCGTGCTCGGTGAGGGCAACACCTACGATCTCGTGTCGACCGGCGCGTGGACGATGACCTCGCAGATCGCGTCCACTTTCCGACGGGGCAGGGTCATCCTGGTCGGCGACTCGGCCCATCGCTTCCCCCACACCGGGGGCTACGGGCTCAACAGCGGCGTGCAGGATGCGCACAATCTCGCGTGGAAACTCGACGCCGTGCTCACTCACGGTGCCGATGAGACTTTGCTCGACACCTACGAGTCGGAACGCCGACCAGTCATCGAGCGATTCGCCGAGCACAGTGTGTCCAACCACTTCCAACTCGACGCGGTCACACGACACTTCGGCGCGACCAACCGCGCGTTGTATCGGGTGACCCGTCTGATGGGTCGGGCGCCGCTGACATGGCTGCCGGCAGGGATGGCGGCGCGCGTCTCCGAGCACCTCGTCCGGGGAGGCCTCGCGCGGACCGCCGTGCTTTCCAAGGAGTCCCCCCGCGCCCTTCGTGCCCGCGCCCGAGCCACCGCCGCGATCCCCCTGCAACTGCCGCACTTCGTCTCGACCGGCCTCGAGTTCGGGTACTGCTATGACGGGCCGCTGGTAGCCGTCGACGACCGGGAACGTCAGTCCAGCGCAGCGGACGACGTCGTGGACTACGCACCGTGCGTCGTGCCGGGCGGGCGGTTGCCGCATGTGTCGTTGGTCGGTACCGCGGATGGTCGGCGGTCCATCCTGGAACTGGTGAACCGCTCGCCAAGGACAATGACGCTCATCACCGCCGAGGCTCGGGCGTGGCAGGACCACCTCGACGGCGACTCGACCGGACCGGTGGTGATCGACGTGGTCGACGTCATTCAGTGGTGCGTCGAGCCCGAGCGTGCCGCCATCCTGCTGGGGCTCGACCGGGGCGGAGCCGTCGCCGTCCGCTGCGACGGGCACATCATCTGGAGCACCGAGACCTCGGCCGCGTCGTCAGCGGGATCTCTTGTGTCCTTCCTCAAGGCGCGGTGGGCGCCGGTGTTCGGGGCGTCGATGGCGTCGTCACACCTGGAGAAGGAGCCCCGTCCATGACCGACACCGTCCATGACCGACACCGCGTCCGGAGTCGTGACCCCCGAATCGAGCAGCGCGACGCTGGACTCGATCGCCCGGCGCGTGCTGTGGACGCCCAGGGCGATGATTCACCACGCGAACCGGGTCCGCCCCAATCCGAGTGGTCTGAAGGTCGGAGGGCACCAGCATCGTGCGGGTCCATGGTGCACATCATGACGTCGCTGTGGTTCGGGCAACTGCGCCTCGGCGACCTCGAGGAGCGTTGCATGCCGACGCTGCACGAGTACGGCGGGCCCGTCATCCCGGTATCGATACCGATAGCATCGTCCGAGCCGCGCGGGACTCCGTCGGTTAGCTTAACCCCGCCATCGACGGGCCTGCACACCCGCGACCTCCAACAGCAGATCCACGGAAGGGCCCATGAACACCAGCGATCAGACCGATCCCGCACGCCACGACGAGGCACCGGACACTCAGGTCGTCCTCGTCACCGGTGCGTCGAGCGGCATCGGGGCCGAAGTGGCTCGACTGTTCGTCGACCGTGGGTACACCGTGTTCGGCACCAGCCGCAGGCCCGACGCTGTCGCCGACCCCGTGCCGGGCGTGCGATACGTCCGGCTCGATAATGCTGACACCGGCACCATCCCGGCGCTGCTGACCGAGGTCGGCCAGGTCGACATCCTCATCAACAACGCGGGCGAGAGCCAGGCCGGCGCTCTCGAGGACACGCCTGTGGCCGCGATCGAGGAGCTCTTCGCGATCAACGTCCTGGGCCCCGTCGCGCTGACCAAGGCCGTGTTGCCGGGGATGCGGGAACGGCGCAGGGGGACTGTCGTGATGGTCGGGTCGATGCTGTCGAGCTTCCCGGTGGCCTTCCGCTCCAACTACGCCGCCACCAAATCCGCTCTCAAGGCGTTCGCGCTGGCGACCCGGCGCGAGGTGGCACCTCACGGGATCCGGATGATCGTCGTGGAGCCCGGAACCATCGCTACTGGTATCGGCGAGCGCCGCACCACGCACATCGGCGAACGGTCACCGTACCGCGCCGAGTTCGAGGTGTTCGCCGCGGCGACCCGCCGTAACGAGCGTAAGGGCCTCGACACGACCGCGATGGCTCGGACCATCGTGGACGCGGCGCTCGCGGCACATCCCAGGCCGTTCTACGCGAAGGGGAACTCGGCCCCCGTGGTCTTCCTTCTGCGCCGGTTCGCCACCCGCGATGTCATCCTCGCCATGACCGCACGCAAGCACGGCCTGCGCCGGGTGCGTCCCCGGGCCGCTGGCCGGGGGTAGACCTGCTCAGCCCACCCGGGCCCGGGGGGACTCGGGCGGCGGCCCGCCCTTGCCGACCGCGAGGCGGGGGAGCAGGGTGTACACCTCTGCGATCGAGCGGCCCGCCGCCATCACCGTCGCGTCCGGTCGTACGACCGCCGCTCGTGCGTGGTGGGCGTGCAACCACTGTCCGAGTGGGTTGTCCAGCGCGACGACGACGGTGGCCCCGCCACGACGCCTGATCTCGAAATCCTGCTCAGGGGTGGGTGTATCCACGGCGATGATCCGGAAGCCTGCCGTGTAGTCGTCGAGGCGGCGACCGTCGGCGGCCACCACGGCGTTCGGCGCGAGGTGCCCGGCCAGGCTGGCTGCGCTCGGGGCCGTCACCCATCGCGGAATTCCGGAGCCCACCACCCCGCGCCTGACGTAGCAGGACGGCCGGAGTGCGGGGGTCGTGCTGTCGATCAGTCTCGTCGCCAGGCCCGGAGCGGCTGCGAGCACGGGCGCGACGGTGCGGCGCAGGACGTCGCCGCCGTGACCCCCGCCGGTCATGGCGGCGCCCGTCACCATCGCCAGGCGGATGAGACCGGTGCAGTGCGGGATGCGCTCCCGCTCGTAGGAATCGAGGGTCGATGACGGCGCGTCCCCCTGGAGGACGGCGGCGAGCTTCCAGCTGAGGTTCGCGGCGTCGCGCAGACCTGCGCCCATCCCCTGGCCGATGAACGGTGGCGTCAGATGCGCGGCGTCACCGAGGAGGAAGACCCGGCGATCACGCCAGCGTTGGGCGACTCGCGCCCGAAAGGTGTACTCGGCCGATCGGACCAGTCTCAGGTCTGCCGCGTCGACTCCCATGAGCCATGGCTGCAGCAGGGGCACAACCGAATCGATGTGGGCGTAGTCCTCGGCCGTCTCGTGGTCGAGTAGTTGGAACTCCCAGCGGTAGCGGGTCTCGCCGACGCGCATGTAGGTGGCCGCTCGCTGGGTGTCGCACACCTGTGCCACGCCATCCCACTGGCGTAGGTCGGCCGACGTCTCGACATCGATGACGAGCCACCGCTGGCTGAACCCGAGATCCCGCCATTTGGACGAGATCGCCGAGCGGGTGATGCTGCCGGCGCCGTCGCAGCCGAGCAGGTAGCTCCCGCGGAACGTGATCCGCTCGCCCGTGTCGCGGTCGGTCGCCGAGACCGTGACTCCCGTATCGGACTGATCGATTCCGCTCACCTCGACCCCGGAGCGGAAGGTGATGAGTTCCGTGCGTTGGGCGACGGCGCTACGGAGGAGTTCCTCGAGTCGGGGCTGATCGAACATGGACGCGGCCGGAAAGCCGTTCGCGCCCATGCCCGGGTCGCGGGGGAACTCGGCGATGACCTGCAACGAGGAGGTGACCAGGCGTAGGCCGAGGGCAGGGCGGGATATCTCTGCGAACCGCGGACCGAGCCCGAGTCGCGCGATGATCCGGTACACCTCGTCGTCCAGGTGCACCGCACGCGGTTGCGGGTAGATCCCCTCCCACCGCTCGAGGAGGATCGACGGTACCCCGAGGTCGGCCAGTAGCGCCGCCGCGGTCAGTCCCGCCGGGCCGGCGCCGACGATGAGAACGGGTTCGTGGTGTCGGCTCATCGGGACCCACTCTGTTCCAGTGCGCCCTTGGCGGAGTGCGCGGCGCCGACGCCGACGAGGACTGCGGGGACAGTGGCTGTCCAGCTGTCACCGACACGCCGGTGAGCCCAGCAGGCGCCGCCCATCAATGAGCAGACCGCGACCGCGGCCACCGCACCGACCCGGGGGTGGCGCCGTCCGAGCAGGAGCCCGGCCACGCCGGCGAGCTCGCAGGCGCCGATGACGCGGAACGCCCGCCCGGAGAATCCCAGGTGACGTGCTCGTTCCGTCATGGGTGCGAGCGCGAGGATTTTCGCGGTACCGGTGGTGGTCAGCACGAGTGCGACACCACGCGCGGCGAGGGTGTGGGTATCGGTCATGAGGGGGAGCGCCCGTCGGCCGGCGCCCACTGCCAGTGGATCGCATAGTTGTCGAGAACACGAGCTGCGGTGTCGACGTCCCCGGGCTGCTGCACCACAGCGACGACCGAACCGTCGACGATCCGAGCGTCCAGCGATGCGGGTACCCCGGCGTCGGTGAGCGCCGCGGTGAGTGCGGTCTCGGTGGCGAGCGCTCGCAACGCGAGCTTGTAGGGCTTGCCCACATCGGTGACCGGAAGTGCGTCGATGATCGTGACCTCTTTGGGAGCGGCCGCGGCCTCCGACACCCGCTCGGTCGCCCACGCCCGCAGGTCACCACCGGACACGGTGGCACCGTCACGCACGGTGACATATCCGACGGGCACTTCGCCCGCGTGCACATCGGGACGCCCGACCACTCCGGCGTCGGTGACATCCGGGTGTTCGAGAAGCGCGTCCTCGACCGCGCGGGGATCGATGTTGTGCCCGCCGCGGATGATGAGGTCCTTCGCGCGGCCGGTGAGGGTCACGAAGCCGCGTTCATCGATTGATCCCAGGTCGCCGGTATCCAGCCACCCGTCGCGAACAGCCCCGCCGTCATCGAGATCGAACCCGTCCGCGCTGCGGCGGCGCACGTAGCCGGCGAACACGGTGGGTCCCGACACGACCAGCCGCCCGGCCGTACCGGCGGGAAGTTCCTGCCAGTGCTCGTCGACGGCGCGGATCTGCTGATAGGGCAGGCGTTGCCCGACCGAACCGGCAGGCTGGCCGTCGAAGAAGCTGCGAACGCTGGCGCAGGTCGCCTCCGTGAGGCCGTAGCCCTCGAGCAGGGGGACTCCGGTGTGCGACTCGAACCCCTCACGCACCGCGGGCGGCAGCATGGATGCGCCGACCAGACAAGCCCGGAGACTGGAGATGTCGGCGTCGATCGGGCACTGTGCGAGCACAGAATAGACGGTAGGGACTGCGCTCATCGCGGAGATCTGATTCGCCTGCACCAGTTGCCAGAACACGCCGTAGAGGGCGATATCGCGGTACCCCAGCGGTCCCGCCCACACGACGGTCTGTCCGCGCAGCGTCGGGGCGAGCACGGTGACGATCAACGCATTGACGTGAAACAGCGGCAGAGCGGCAAAGGCGACAGAGTCCTCGTCGAGCACGGTGTTCGCCGCGATCATCCACGCGTTGGAGACCTCGTTGCGATGTGTGTGCCCGGCCAGCTTGGGTACGCCGGTGGTTCCACCGGTGTGGAACAGCGCGGCGAGCTCGTCGGGACCGCGGTCCTCCTCGACGGCGAGGCGGGGGAGCTCGGCCGCGTCGAGGTAGGCGACGGTGACGTCTCCCAGGTCAGGCACGTCGGGGTTGGTGTCGGCCCCCGTGGGGCGCAAGAGGAACACCGTGTCGATACCGGTGGCGGCCACGATATCCGGGAGCCCCGAGAACACCGCGGTGTCGAGGTCGGGGCCGGCAGCGACGAGGACCCTCGAGCCCGATCTGTCGATCAGTTCGGCCACGTGGTCGGCGCTCATGGCCGGGTTGATCGGGGCGGCGATGCCTGCGCGCTGTGCCGCGAAGAACACCTCGATCAGCTCGACACAGTTCGGCGCCAGCAGGGTGACCGCGTCCTGACCGCCGACGCCCGCAGCGCGGAGAGCGGCGGCGTGGCGGTCGACGGCGTCGAGCAACTGCGCGTACGTGCGGTCGGTGGTCTGCTGCCACCGGGTCGCATCGGGCATGACGCGCAGTGCGGTGCGGTCAGGCCACTGCTCGGCCGCGCGGGTGAGAACCGCGTACGTCGATGACGGCAACCCGCGAGCGTCGAGTGGCGTCTGTTCGATCAGCGTGATGTCGTCGGGGGTGTCGTAGGTCGGCCACAACGAGGCCGATGAGGTGGGGGCGATCATGCGTAGCGCACCACGTTCCGCTGCACGCCGAGGTCGAGTGTCCCGTCGCCTGCACGGACCGACGTCTCGACGATGTCGCCGTCCTGCAGGTACTTCGGGTTGCCGGCCTGACGCTTGAAGAACGCCTTCCACTTCAGGTGCGGTGGGAGCAGGGCTCCGATCATCTCGATGGGTTTCGCGGGTGCGGTGAGTGCGGTCCCTCCGGGGGTGCCGGTCAGGAGGAGGTCGCCGGCGTCGACACGCTGGAACCTGTTCAGGGTTCGTACCGCCTCCAGGGGGCTGTAGATCATGTCGGCGACGGTGCTGTTCTGTCGCGTCACCCCGTTCACCCGCAGCTGCAGGGTTAGCGTGGAGAACGTGTCCCACTCACCGGGTTCCAGCAGCACCAGGACGGGACCGACCGGGGTGAAGCTCGGGTAGGACTTCGCCTCGTAGAACTGGGTCTTGGGCAGCTGCACGTCGCGAGCTGATACGTCGTTGGTGATCACGAGGCCGGCCACGGCATCGGCGAGGGTCTCCTCGTCGACGGTGGCCCCGACGGGCAGGCTACGTCCGAAGACCAGACCGATCTCGACCTCGTAGTCCAACAGCTGCACGTGCGCGGGCTTGATGATGTCGTCGTTCGGCCCGACGATCGATCCCGAGGCCTTGCGGAAGAACGTCAGCGGGACCTTGTCGGGGTCCATTCCGGAATCGCGGACGTGCGAGACGTAGTTCGTCATCTGCGCGATCACCCGGCAGGGTGCTGTCACCGGCGACTGCAGTTCCAGGCTCGCCGGGTCCACGACCTCGCCGTCGTCGGTCGTGGCCAGGACGACAGCCTGACGATCCGCGATCAGCTCGGCGGTGGTGGTCGCGCGCGTGTCGATGCGACGGGCGCCGGCGGACACCAGCACCCACCATGCATCTGCGGTACGGAGGACGGACAGGCTCATGTGCGGGCTACTTTCATCAGGCCGAGGAGGCGTTGGACGTCGAACTCGTTGTCGGACTCGCGCAACGAGGAGAGAATCGAGGTGAACTCGCGCAGCGCGGCGCGGCCGGGCTTGATACCCAGGAAGTCTGCGGTCGCCGGCGGGCCCCACTGGTTGAGGCCTGACGCCGTCATCGGGGCCCAGCCGGCGTCGACCGTGCTGTCGAAGTGGTCACCGTCGGTGAAGTGCTCGACCAGGAACCCGTCCGGATCGCGCCAGTAGTCGAAGAGCTGGCTGCCCTGGATGTGGCGACCCAACCCCCACGAGTGGTCGTATCCCCGGTCGAGGAGGTACTCGCTCCCGGCGGCCAGGGCGTCCAGATCGCAGACCTGGTAGGCGGAGTGGACGTATCGGTCGGCGGGGCCGAGTGTCAGCGCCAGGGTGTGGTGGTCGGCGACCTCTCCGCCACGGTCGCACCGGATGAAGCTCATCACGGGTCCGCGTTCACGTTGACCGGGGTAGTACAGGAAGTCGCTCACGATCATGCCCAGGTTGTGCAGGTACCAGTTGAGCGACGACAGATAGCGCGTCGACGAGAGCACGACATGACCGAGGCGCTCGACGACCGCCGGAGCCCGCGGGGGCCGCTGAGTGCTGTTGACGCGGGTCCGGTCGCGTTCGAAGTTGAACGGGTTGCGGACGCTCTGCAGGGGCAGCGCCGGCCATTCGGTGACTCCTGAGACCACCCGCACGCGGCACCCGCTGGGATCCCGGGTGGTGACCGCACACCCTCCGAGGGCGTCCCCGAGGGACTCCACGGGTCGTCCCCACTCCGAGGCCAGTGTGTCGACGTCGGCGTCGTCGGCCGCGAGAAAGGCCGCGCCGGTGAACGCGGTCCGCGCTGCTCGACGGACGATGACACACGGCGGCCCCGCGAGGGCGCCCCGCAGGTGCAGCTCATCGGGAGTCTGAAAGGTGGGGGTGAACCCGAAGTCCACCGCGAACGCGGCGGTGCGGACGAGATCGGGCTTGTCGAACTCCAACCAGGCGATGTCGTGGACTTTCACGACCGGGTCCGGCCGGCGCCCGGGATGTTCCCCGGGCAAGGCGCCCTGATCGGCGTGCAGTCCCTCGTGCACGTCATGGTTGACCGTCATCGCGACCCCCGTCGTTGTGATTGACGATATCGTCATATACGTCGCGTGCGTCAGTCAAGTCGGCTGGCGATTTCGTCACATGTGAGTGTGGGAGCATGTAACCCTTCGTGGAAGGAGAATGCGATGGCCCAGGCTGATCCGGGCGCTCTCACGCGCGCTCAGAGACGCAAAGCCCAGACACGGCGGTCCCTCATCGGTGCCGCTCAACAGTTGATGGCGCAGGGGCGAACCTCGGTCTCGGTCCTCGACATCACCATGATGGCCGACGTCGGCAACGGCTCGTTCTACAACCACTTCGCCACGAAAGAGGAGTTGTTCGAGGCAGCGGTGATGGCCGTCGTCGAGGACCACGGCGAGTTGTTGGACGCCTTCACCGAGGGCATGAGCGATCCTGCGCAGATGTTCACGCAGAGCTTCCGTTTGACCGGTCGTCTGCACCGTAGGTATCCCGAACTGAGCAGAGTCGTCGTCAATCACGGTTTGTCGGTCCTCTCCACCGCCGACGCGGGGTTGCTTCCCCGGGCGCGTCGCGATATCGAGGTGGCGGTCGCCGCCCGGCGGTTCGTCGCATCTGACATCGACGTGGCCCTGACCGTCGTCTCCGGGGCCGCGCTGACGCTTGCGCTGCTGCTGCACGATCAACCCGGACGGGACGACGCGGCCACGACCGACGCCGTCACCGCTCACGTTCTGCGCGCCTTGGGTGTGAGTGAGGACGAGGTCGCAGCGCTCATCGCTCTTCCGCTGCCGGCCTGGGATTGACCGCGGCCGGGAGTGCTCGCGGGGTGTCCCGGCCCGGGGCTGGTCAGGTCGCGGTGCTCGCGACCTGCACCATCTCGTCGACCGACACCAGCTTGCGGCGGCGGCGGCCGTCGCTGCGCCCGGCCGACCGTTCGTGGTCGTCGATTGCTGCCCACCCGGCTGCGTCGACCCGGTGGCCGTGGCGCTCGGCGACCAGTGCGTCGACGTCGTCTTCGCCGATCGCGGGAGACTGCAGGCGACCCTGTGTCCAATCGGCGATCACGGCCTCGGCGGTCTGCAGGCCACACTGTCTGTTGGCGCCGATCCCGCCTCGGGCGCCGCGTTTGATCCAGCCCGCGACGTAGACGCCGACCACCGGGGATCCGTCGTCGATCACCCGGCCGCTGTCGTTGGGGATGACGGCGGCACCGGGGTCAAACGGTAGTCCGGGGAACGGATCCGCTCGATACCCGATCGACCGGATCACCGCGGACGCGGGGACGGTCGTCTCCGGGCCCGTGGCGACGACGCGACCGGTCTCGTCGGCGCTGTACGCCATGCGCGTGACCCGCACCCCTGACACGCCGTGCTCGTCTCCGAGGATGGCGGTGGGGGAGGACAGGTAGCGGAACGCGACCGAGCGCCCTGCGCCCGTTGGTGTGCGGGCGGCGTAGCGGCGGGCCAGGCGTAGCTTGGTGGCCGTGGTCGGGTCCAGAGAGCCCGACTGCTCGTCCCTGTGGGTCTGCGGGTCGAGAACGAGATCAGCGGGGTCCACGATGACGTCCACGCCGGAGAGCGAGGCGAAGGCGTCGAACTCGGAATTGGTGTATGCGGCGTGAGCCGGACCGCGTCTGCCCAGGACGCTCACCTGCCGCACCTGCGAATGTCGAAGGGCATGCAGTGCGTGATCGGCGATGTCGGTGCGCGCCAGCTCATCGGGATCCGTCACGAGGATCCGTGCCGCGTCGAGGGCCACGTTGCCGTTGCCCACGATCACGACGGACTCGCCGCTGAGGTCGATGTGATCGTCGGCATGGTCGGGATGGCCGTTGTACCAGGCCACGAAATCGGTGGCGGCGAGCGACCCGGCCAGGTCCTCGCCGGGGACTGCCAGGGAGCGATCAGCGGCCGCGCCGGTGGCGACGATCACCGCGTGGTACCTGGCGCGGAGTTCGTCGAGGGTGACGTCGACTCCCACCTCGACGTTGAGGAAGTACCGGAACTCGTCGCGCGACGCGGTCGCGGCGAATGTCCGCTCGACGCCCTTGGTTGCTGCGTGATCCGGGGCGACACCCGCGCGCACCAGACCGTAGGGCGTCGGGAGGCGGTCGAACATGTCGACCCGGACGCCACGGTGACGCAGGAGTTCCCCCGTCGTATAGAAGGCGGCTGGCCCCGCACCGATGACCGCAACCCGAAACGGGAGTGGTCCGGACTCCGTTGCCTGGCGGGGCGGCGTCCACGAACCGACGACCTCGCGTCCCCGGAAATAGTCCGCATTCATCTGCGGAAAGCTCGAGTCCAGCGGCAGCAGGTCGTCCGGAACGATGGCGTCGACGGGACACTCGTCCACACACGCCCCGCAGTCGATACAGGCGACCGGGTCGATGTGCAGCATCTCGGCGCGGGCGAAATCGGGCGACCCGGGTGTCGGATGAATACAGTTCACCGGACACACCGTGACGCAGCTCGCGTCGTTGCAGCACGGCCGCGTGATGACATGGGCCACCGGTCATCCTCCTTGAATCGTCACGAACCGCCCGCGTGTAGCGGACGGCGTTCACTCAGCTGAACGAGGCCCGGAAGGACTCGAAACCCTGAAGGCAGTTGTTGCGCAGCAATTCCGGATCGCTGACGGTGATGGAGGAGACCCGCGAGACCATCGCGCGCAGCAGGGTCTGCATCTCCAGCTTCGCCAGCTGCATGCCGACGCACGTGTGCACACCGTGCCCCCATCCGACGTTGCTGCCGCGCCACTCCAGCGAGAACCTCTCGGGGTCGTGGAAATGGCGCTCGTCGCTGTTCGCGGCGGCGAACAGCACTGCGACACGGTCCTTCGGGCGCAGCTGGATCCCACCGAACTCGGTGTGCGCGGCGACTGATCGGGTGAACGACCGGACGGGCGAGGCCATCCGCACCGCTTCCACCACCGCGGTCGGGATCAGGTCCGGGTCTCGGCGCAACCGTTCCCACAGCCCGGGAGTGGTTCCCAGGCTCCACAGCAGTTGGCCGGTGGACAGGATCGTGGTGTCGAGACTCGGTGCGACGAAGTCGATGATCATGTTCTTCGCCTCGACCCGCCCGATCTCTCCCCGGTCAGCCGCATCGAGGACCGTCGACGCCCACCCGCCGGGTGTCACGTTCCGGCGGCCGACCGCCAACGTGTACAGGAACAAGCCGAGCGATCCGCGTACGGAGCCCCGCGCCCGGCGATTCGCCGAACCGAGACCGTCGAACGTCGACTGGCCCCAGTTCAGCATCTGCTCCGGGGTCACCTTCACGCCGACCAGTTCGGCGACTGCCTGCACCGGCAGGCGCGTCGCGAAGTCGGCGATGCCGTCGAAGTGATCCTGTGTCAAGAGTCGGTCGACGGTGTCCGCAGCCTCTTTCTCGAGTGTGGGCAGCGACGGGCGTATCGCCCGGGAGGTCAAGGACTGCATGAGGATCATCCGGCGGTTCATGTGCGTGGCGTCGTCACTCGCGAGCGTCGTGTAATGCCCGAGAGTGTTGGCGACCGGGTTGGCGCCCACGCCTTTGCCGCTGCGGAATGTTGCGTCGTCGCGCAGGGCCAGCCGCACGTCGTCGAACCGGCCGATCGCGAACATCCGATGACGCGGGAGCCATACGACGGGGCCCGCGTCCCGGATTCGGCGATATACCTCCTGTGGTCTGTCGACCACCTCGTCGCCGTACAGATCGACGTCAACTACCGGCGCCCCACGGTGTGTAGCGGTCCGGAGTAGAGAGTGTCGAAGCGTCATCGGCCCGTCCTGGTGTCACGAGTCGCACTGGCATGCGCCGTGCGAGTCGATTCCGTCATTACTGACGAAATCATCACCCATGGGGAGGCGAAGGTCAAGCGCAGCCCGCGGCGCCGCCGCCGACTTCGACCGCTTCTATCGCACCGCGGCACCACACGCATCCCGCGGGACCGCACCCGGGCTCAGCCTGCGGCCGCCGCATCCGCGGCCCGGGCCTCGAGTGCGCGGGACAGGTCCGCGTTCTGCTCGGCGAGGATCCGGCGCAGGCCGGCCGGCTGGGAGTCATCCGCGATCACGGCCTCGAAGCGGGACACGGTCTCGGGGTCCACGGACCACCCCGGGAAGAGCCCTGCGGCGACGGTTTTGGCGAGGTCGCCGGACCGGGCCTTCCACAGCGCGGTCACATTGTCGAGGTAGCGCTCGCACAGTCCGGTGAGCAGATGCTCCTGCCCCGGGAGGTCGATGCCCAGCAACGTGGCGCGCACCAGCGCGTTGCTCGGGGCATCGGCGCCGGTCGCGGTGAGCAGCGCCTCGGCCTCCTCCTTCGCCCCGACAGTGGGCCGGGCCGCGCGCGCGGTCGCCGCCCGCCGTGCGCCTCCGGCGGTGTCGTCCGTCGCCAGTTCCTCGTCGATCCGGTCGGAGTTCTCGGCTCCCGCTGCCACGAGCGCGGTGAGGACGGTCCACCGCAGATCGGTGTCGAGGGTCAAGCCGGGCAGTCCCGCCTCGTCCGGGCCCGCATCGAGGAGCGTGGCGAGAACGCGTGCCTGGTCGGCTCCGACGGGGCAGTTGCACAGCGCGGCGAGGAACGCCAACTGGTGATCCGAACCGGCCTCGGAATCGCGGGCCGCCTCGAGCAACGCGGCGGAGAACTCCGGCCAGCCGGTGGCGGCCGCCCAGTCCGGGTCGGCGTACCGCGCCAGCGCGGACTGCGCCTGGGCGAGCACGCGCTGGACCACCCCGATGTGAGCCTCCCGGGTGGCCGCGCGGGTGACGACCTCGACGAACCGGCGCGCCGGGAGCCTGGCCTCGCGGGTCATCTCCCACAGCGCTGACCAGCACAGTGTGCGCGCGAGCGAATCCGTCACGTCCTCGATCGAGTCCAGGACAGTGGCCAGCGAGCGCTCGTCGAGGCGCACCGAGCAGTACGTCAGGTCGGCGTCATTGGGCAGGATCAGGTCGGGCACGGGAAGGCCGGCCATGTCCGTGACGGTCGTTCGCTCGGCGTCCACATCCAGTTCGGCGGACGCGGTGCGGACCAGGGCGCCCGAGTCGTCACGGCTGTAGAGGCCGACTCCGAGGCGGTGGGTGCGTAGCTCCCCGGAGCCCGGGGCGGCGGGCCCCTGCACAACGGTCAGTTCGGAGATGGTTCCCGGGGCGTCGGCGGCGGTGTCCACCTCCACCGAGATCGGGTTGATGCCGGTGGTCCGCAACCACTGATCGGCCCAGTCGGACAGGTCGCGGCCGGACGAGGTCTCGAGGGCGCGCAGGAGGTCGTCGAACTCGGCGTTTCCGAAGGCGTGCTCGGCGAAGTAGGCGCGTAGGCCGGCCAGGAACGGCTCACGCCCCACGTACGCCACCAGCTGCTTGAGCACGGACGCGCCCTTGGCGTAGGTGATCCCGTCGAAGTTGGCCTCGACCGTCTCCAGGTCCTTCATGTCCGCCGCGACGGGATGGGTGGAGGGCAGCTGGTCCTGCCGGTACGCCCACGCCTTCTCCACGTTCGCGAAGGTGGTCCACGCGTCGGTGTACTGGGTGGCGTCAACCTGGGCCAGGACCGAGGCGAAGGTCGCGAACGACTCGTTGAGCCACAGGTCGTCCCACCAGCGCATGGTCACCAGGTCGCCAAACCACATGTGGGCCATCTCGTGCAGGACCGTCTCGTTTCGCCGTTCATAGCGGTAGCCGGTGACGCGGGAGCGGAAGACGTAGTCCTCCAGGAAGGTCACCGCGCCCGCGTTCTCCATGGCACCCGCGTTGAACTCGGGAACGAAGATCTGGTCGTACTTGCCGAAGGCGTACGGCATACCGAACTCGCGGTGGTAGAAGCCGAACCCTTCCTTGGTCTCGGCGAACAGGCGCTCGGCATCGAGGTGCTCGGCGAGCGACGCGCGGCACAACAGCCGTAGTGGAATGGTCCCGTGCTCGTCGGTGTAGGAGTCCTCGGCCACGTGGTAGGGGCCGGCGATCAGGGCCACCAGGTAGGTCGACAGGATCTCCGTCGGCTCGAAGTGGTGTACAACCGCACCGTCGTCACCCGCGGATTCGGTGGCGGGGGTGTTGGCAACCACGACCCAGGAGGCGGGAGCGGTCACGGTCAGCGTGTAGCGGGCCTTGAGGTCGGGCTGGTCGAAGCAGGCGAACACCCTCTTGGCGTCCGCGGTCTGGAACTGGGAGTAGAGATAGACCTCCCCGTCCACGGGGTCGACCATGCGGTGCAGGCCCTCGCCGGTGGTGGTGTACGCCAGATCGGCGTCCACGACGAGCTCGTTGGTCGACTGCAGATCGGGCAGCGTCAGCCCCACCTCGTCGTCGTAGTCCCCGGTCTCCAGGTCCCGGCCGTTGAGCGTCGCGGACGTGATCCGCGCCGATCTCAGGTCGATGAACGTCTCGGCCCCGGGGCGGGAGCACGTGAACCGGACGACGGTCCGTGAACGGAACGTCCCCGATCCGGGACCACCGGACCCGTCGGTGAGGTCGAGGTCCACCTCGTAGGAGTCCACGTCGAGCAGTTCGGCCCGATCGGCGGCGTCGGAACGGGAGAGGTTGAACGAGCGCATCGGGGGATCCTAGGTTCCTCGGGGGACGGTGATCGCTCCAGTCCTACCACCGGACAGGGTGGCGGTGGCGGGTCCGGGCGGGGACGATGGCGGTATGACAACTTCCGGCTCCGCCCCCACCCGCACCGTCGACTTCTGGTTTGACCCCCTGTGCCCCTTCGCGTGGGTCACCAGCCGCTGGATCCTCGAGGTGGAGAAGGTCCGCGACATCGAGCTGACCTGGAACGTCATGAGCCTGTCCGTCCTCCACGACGGTCGTGATCTGCCCGAGGAGTACCTCGAGATGATGAAGCACGGGTGGGGCCCGGTCCGCGTGGCCATCGCCGCATCCCAGCGCCACGGTCAGGAGGTCCTGGGCCGGCTGTACACCGAGCTCGGCACCCGCATCCACGACCAGGGCCGGGGGATCGAGGACCCCACCCTGATCACGGAGGCCCTCGAGGCCGCCGGACTCGACGCGGGTCTGGCGGCCGCGGCGGCCACGGACGAGTACGACGACGAGCTGCGCGCCTCGCACCACCGCGGCATGGACCCGGTGGGCGACGAGGTCGGCACCCCGGTCGTGCACGTGGACGGCGTGGCCTTCTTCGGACCGGTCCTGACCCGCATCCCGCGCGGGGAGGACGCCGGCAAGGTCTTCGACGGTGCCGCCCTGCTCGCCGGGTACCCATACTTCTTCGAGCTCAAGCGCAGCCGCACCGAGGACCCGCAGTTCGACTGAGACGGTGGCCGCTATCCCGGGCGGGTCCCTGCAGGCCGGGCCGGACGGCGCCGTCGAACTGCGTCAACTAGTTGGTGACGACGACGAGTTGCTGACCGAGGCGACTCTGCTCAACGTCAACTGGACCGGTGACGAGCGGTTGACGCGTGACGACCTCGCCTCCGATCGAGCCCTTGCGCACTACACCGATTTGCGGCCCGACCGCGGGGACTTCGGTCTTGTCGCCGAGATCGCAGGATGCCCCGTCGGCGTGGTGTGGCTTCTTTTCCTCGACGCCGCGGATCCCGGCTACGGCTACGTGGCCGACGGGGTGCCCGAACTCAGTGTGTGCGTGTGGCCCGGGCACCGCGGGACTGGCGTGGGCACCCTCCTCCTCGAGGCGGTGTTCCCGGCCGCGCGGGACCGCGCACTCGATCGGATCTCCCTCAGTGTCGAAGCCGGCAACCCTGCAAGGAAGCTGTATCAAGACCTGGGTTTCGTCGACGCCGAGCGGGCTGCGCCGGGGACGATGGTGGTCAGCCTGCCGCGGTGACTCCACCGCCTTCTGCGGCCCCGGTCTCACGTGGCAGAATCGCCGCCATGCGCATCTACCTGGGAGCGGACCACGCCGGCTTCGAGACCAAGAACGTCATCGCCGAGCACCTGAAGACCTCCGGTCACGAGGTGGTCGACTGCGGGGCCCACACCTACGACGCCGAGGACGACTACCCGGCCTTCTGCATCGACGCGGCCCGCAAGGTCGTGGCGGATCCGGGCAGCCTTGGCATCGTGCTGGGCGGCTCCGGCAACGGCGAGCAGATCGCGGCCAACAAGGTCCCCGGCGCCCGCTGCGCTCTGGCGTGGAGCGTCGAGACCGCCCGGCTGGCGCGTGAGCACAACAACGCCCAGCTGATCGGCATCGGCGGGCGCATGCACTCGCAGGAGGAGGCGCTGGCGATCGTCGACGCGTTCCTCGACCAGAGCTGGTCCGAGGCGGAGCGCCACCAGCGGCGCATCGACATCCTCGCCGAGTACGAGCGCACCCACGAGGCCCCGCCCGTCCCCGGCGCCTGAGCTCCCGTGCCTGAGGGGCACACGCTTCACCGACTGGCCCGCCTGCACACCGAGTACTTCGCAGGCGGGCCCGTCCGTGTATCCAGCCCACAGGGGCGGTTCGTCGACCACGTCGTCGTCGACGGTCGGTTCTTCGACCACGCCACGGCCGTCGGCAAACATCTCTTCCACCACTACGAGGGTGGACTCGCCGTCCACGTCCACCTGGGGCTCTACGGGTTCTTCGACACCCATTTCGTCTCCCGGGGAGACGAGGCGCCCGCGCCTGTGGGGCAGGTACGGATGCGTATCGGGGCGGTGCGTCCCGGTGGGGGAGCGCTGGACGGACCGGCCCACTACGTCGACCTGCGCGGACCCACCAGGTGCGAGGTCATCGACGAGGCGGGTGTGGCCGAGGTCCGGGGTCGCCTCGGGCCCGACCCGCTGGACCCCGACGCCGACCCCGACCGGGCGTGGTCACGGATCTCCCGCAGCGCCCGGCCGATCGGCGCTCTGCTGATGGATCAGAAGGTGCTGGCCGGGGTGGGCAACGTCTACCGCGCCGAGGCGCTCTTCCGCGCCGGCCTCGACCCGTTCCGACCGGGGGTGGAACTGGAACGCGCGGAGTTCGACGCCGTGTGGGACGACCTGGTCGAGTTGATGGCGGTCGGGGTGGACACCGGGGGGATCGTCACGATCCGGCCCCCACACGACCACGGCGACGTCCCCAGGCGCGGCTCCGACCGGCCACGCAACTACGTCTACCAACGGGACGGGTGGGCGTGCCGGGTGTGCGGGGACGATATCCGCCTGACGACCCTGGATGCCAGGACGTTGTTCTGGTGCCCGACATGCCAGACGAGATGATGACGAGCCTCGCGGACTCTGTGGAGCGGGTGACGGGAATCGAACCCGCGTAGCCTGCTTGGAAGGCAGGGGCTTTACCATTAAGCTACACCCGCGTCGGCGGCTGACCTGGGGTTTCCCCCTCGTCGTGCTCGCGCTGTGACCACACTACCGGACCGGTCCGATGCTCCCAACTCCCGGCCCGAGAACTCGGAATCTGTCCCGATACGGCACTGTCGTACACTGGGCGAGTTGGTTTGGCGGCCCGGCAGGTTTTCCGCGTACGGCGCGGGACGGTCGGTCGCGCGACTCACCGGGATGTGGCGCAGCTTGGTAGCGCATCCGCTTTGGGAGCGGAGGGTCGCAGGTTCGAATCCTGTCATCCCGACCAGCGGAGCCCGAAACACGAACCCCACACGACTTTCCTAGGAGATCATCACCGTGAAGAGCACTGTCGAACAGCTGAACCCGACCCGGGTCAAGGTCACGGTGGAGGTGCCGTTCGCGGAGCTCGAGCCGGACTTCGCCAAGGCGTACAAGTCGCTCGCCGGCCAGGTCAACATCGCCGGCTTCCGTCCGGGCAAGGCCCCTGCCAAGCTCCTCGAGTCGCGGATCGGTCGCCCGGCCGTGCTGGAGCAGGTCATCAACGACATGATCCCGACGCGGTACAGCGAGGCGGTCGACGAGCACGACCTCAAGGTCCTGGCGCAGCCGGAGATCGAGGTGACCAAGCTCGAGGACGGCGACGTCGTGGAGTTCACCGCCGAGGTGGACGTGCGCCCGGAGATCACCCTCCCGACCTACTCGGACCTCACGGTGACCGTCGAGGCGCCCGCGACCGACGACGCCGCCGTGGCCACCGAACTCGACAACCTGCGCGCGCGCTTCGGCACCCTCAAGGGCGTCGAGCGCGGTGCACAGAAGGGTGACTTCCTCTCCGTGGACCTCGCGGCCACCGTCGACGGTGAGCCCGTCGACGAGGCCTCGACCGAGGGGCTGTCCTACGAGCTCGGGTCCGGGACCCTCGTCGAGGGACTCGACGACGCCGCAGAGGGCCTCAAGGCCGGCGAGTCCAAGGAGTTCGGCTCCTCGCTCGTCGCGGGTGACCACGCGGGCAAGGAAGCCGTCATCACCGTGACCGTCCAGTCCGTCAAGGAGCGCGAGCTCCCCGAGGCCGACGACGAGTTCGCGCAGATGGCCAGCGAGTTCGACACCCTGGACGAGCTCAAGGCCGACCTCATGGAGAAGGTGGCGCAGCAGGCCAAGGCCGGCCTCGCGGGCGAGATCCGCGACAAGGTCCTCGACGCGCTGATCGAGGCCACCGAGATCCCGACCCCGGAGTCCCTGGTCGAGTCCGAGGCGCACGCACAGATGCATCAGCTCATCGACCAGTTCGGTGGCGACCCGGCGATCCTCGACCAGGCACTGGCGGCCGAGGGCACCGATCGCGAGACCTTCGAGGCGGAGACCCGTGAGGGCGCCGCCCGCGCCATCCGCAGCCAGCTCCTGCTGGACGCCGTGGCGGAGCAGGCCTCGACCGAGGTCTCGCAGGAGGAGCTCACGCAGCACATCATGTTCCAGGCCCAGCGCTACGGCATGGACCCGAACCAGTTCGTGCAGCAGATCCAGCAGGCCGGCCAGCTCGGGTCGCTGTTCTCGGACGTGCGCCGCTCCAAGGCCCTCGCCGACGTGATCGTCCAGGCGACCGTCACGGACACCGAGGGCAACACGGTCGACACCACCGAGTTCTTCGGCTCGGGCGAGGACCAGGATGCCGAGAGCTCCGACTCCGACTCCACCGAGGCGGAGACGGACGCCACGGACGAGAAGGGCACCGACGCCTGATCGTCGCCACCTGATCGACCCCCCGGAGCCGGGGACCACCCCACGGTGGTCCCCGGCTCCGGCGTTCGCGGGCGGGGGCCGCGTGAGGCGACGCTGAGAGCGAACACCCGCCCCGTCGGGACGGTTCCGTCGTGGGGTTTGGTTACTGTTTGACGTAACGGATACCCGGCCGCCGGACGGCCGGGCGCCGCACCAGCGGTGAGACGATCAGCGAAGGTAGGTACCCCGTGGCCCAGAACGGTTCAGCGGCACAGCCCGGTTCGACGCAGCCCGCCCTCAGCTCGCCCGGATCCCACGGGCTAAGCCTCGGCGACTCGGTGTACGAGCGTCTCCTGCAGGAACGGATCATCTTCCTGGGTTCCCAAGTGGACGACGACATCGCCAACCGCCTCTGCGCGCAGATCCTGCTGCTCGCGGCGGAGGACCCCACCCGCGACATCGCCATGTACATCAACTCGCCCGGCGGCTCGGTGTCCGCGGGCATGGCGATTTTCGACACCATGCAGTTTGTTGAGTGCGACGTCTCCACGTATGCGATGGGACTTGCGGCCTCAATGGGCCAGTTCCTCCTGGCCGCAGGTACCAAGGGCAAGCGTTTCGCGCTTCCGCACGCCAAGATCATGATGCATCAGCCCTCAGGCGGAGTCGGCGGGTCGGCCATCGACATCGCAATCCAAGCCGAGCAGCTCGCCCTGACTAAGAAGCAGATGGCCGAGCTTATAGCCGACCACACGGGCCAGACATTCGAGCAGGTCACGGAGGACTCGGACCGTGACCGGTGGTTCACCGCGCAGCAGGCCAAGGAGTACGGGTTCGTCGATCACGTGATCACGCGCGCGTCCCAGACCGGCGGAACGTCGCCGTCGTGATCGAGCCCGCCGCCCACGGGAGCGCTCCCGAAGCCCAGCCCGCCCCGCACACCACCACGGAGTCACCGATGACCTCACTGCCGACCTCCCGATACATTCTTCCCTCCTTCGTCGAGCACTCGAGCTACGGCGTCAAGGAGTCCAACCCGTACAACAAGCTCTTCGAGGAGCGCATCATCTTCCTGGGCACCCAGGTCGACGACGCCTCGGCGAACGACATCATGGCCCAGCTCCTCGTCCTCGAGGGCCAGGATCCGGACCGCGACATCACGATGTACATCAACTCGCCCGGTGGGTCGTTCACCTCGCTCATGGCGATCTACGACACGATGCAGTACGTGCGTCCCGACATCGTGACGGTGTGCCTGGGTCAGGCCGCTTCGGCCGCCGCGGTCCTGCTCGCCGCGGGAACCAAGGGCAAGCGGGCCGCGCTGCCCAACGCCCGCATCCTCATCCACCAGCCGTCGACCGGCGGCATGCAGGGGCAGGCATCGGATCTGGAGATCCAGGCCGCGGAGATCGAGCGGATGCGACGTCTGATGGAGACCACCCTGGCGCGGCACACCGGTCACGACGCGGACAAGATTCGCAAGGACACCGATCGCGACAAGATCCTCACGGCCGCCGAGGCCAAGGACTACGGGATCATCGACACCGTGTTCGACTACCGCAAGCTGTCGGCGACCAACTGACGTCCGGGCGGCGCGCCGTAGTGGGTAGCGGTGCGCCGTCAGGTCCAATGAACTGATCGCGCGGGGTCGGATTTGCCGGCCCTCCCGCGTACCGTCGACTACGGGGTGTGAATCCGGGCCCCTGGAATGCGAGGACGTAGAACTCATGGCACGTGTGGGTGAGAGCGGCGACCTGTTGAAGTGTTCCTTCTGTGGGAAGAGCCAGAAGCAGGTCAAGAAGCTGATCGCCGGTCCCGGGGTCTACATCTGTGACGAATGTATCGAGCTGTGCAACGAGATCATCGAGTCCGAGGTCGAGGACTCTCAGGACTCGGCGCTCGACGAACTTCCCAAGCCGTCGGAGATCCACGCGTTCCTCGACGAGTACGTGGTGGGACAGGACGCCGCCAAGCGGAACCTCGCGGTGGCCGTCTACAACCACTACAAACGCATCCGTGTGGGGGCCTCCCTCGGTCGCGGTGACGCCGTCGAGCTGGCCAAGTCCAACATCCTCATGCTGGGTCCGACCGGGTGTGGCAAGACGTATCTCGCCCAGACTCTGGCCAAGATGCTCAACGTCCCGTTCGCCATCGCCGACGCCACCGCGCTGACCGAGGCCGGTTACGTCGGTGAGGACGTGGAGAACATCCTCCTCAAGCTGATCCAGGCCGCGGACTACGACACCAAGCGTGCCGAGATGGGCATCATCTACATCGACGAGGTCGACAAGATCGCCCGCAAGGCCGAGAACCCGTCGATCACCCGCGACGTGTCCGGCGAGGGCGTCCAGCAGGCGCTGCTGAAGATCCTCGAGGGCACGCAGGCGTCGGTGCCCCCGCAGGGTGGACGCAAGCACCCGCACCAGGAGTTCATCCAGATCGACACGTCCAACGTGTTGTTCATCGTCGCCGGGGCCTTCCAGGGCCTGGAGAAGATCGTCGGTGACCGCGTGGGTCGCAAGGGAATGGGCTTCGGGGCCGAGGTGGCCAGCAAGAGCTCCCTCGACACCACGGAGAACTTCGCCGAGGTCATGCCCGAGGATCTGGTGAAGTACGGGTTGATCCCCGAGTTCATCGGGCGCCTGCCGGTTGTGGCGACCGTGACGAGCCTGGACCGCGAGGCGTTGGTCAACATCCTCAGCGAGCCCAAGAACGCGCTCGTCAAGCAGTACGCCCGCCTCTTCGAGATGGACGGTGTCGAGCTGGAGTTCACCCCGGACGCCCTCGAGGCCGTGGCCGATCAGGCGATCCTGCGGGGCACCGGCGCCCGCGGCCTGCGCGCCATCATGGAGGAGGTCCTCCTCCCGGTCATGTACGACATCCCCGGGCGCGACGACGTCGCCCGCGTGGTGGTCACCGGCGAGACGGTGCGCCACAACGTACTACCGACGATCGTCCCCTTCTCCGACTCCGAGCCGCGGGAGAAATCGGCGTAGGTCCACCGCCGAGCCCGGCCCACGAGTGCTACACCCAGGGGCGCCCCATCCACGGGGGCGCCCCTGAGTCGTGCCGGGGGAGTGTCACGGCGTGATGCGGCGCTCCAGCAGCGCCGACACCGCCAGGCCGAGGACGATCCCCCAGAACGGGGCGGAGATCCCGAGCAGGGACACGTCGGCCACCGTCACCAGCAGGCACACCAGCGGCCCCAACGCGCGGTCGGTGCGGAACGCCGTGACGAACGCCGACTGCAGTGGCGCCAGCATCGCCAGCCCGCCGAGCGCCGCGACGAAGGCCGCCGGCGTGCCGACCATGAGCCCGACGAACGCGGGGGCGAGTACTCCCACGACCAGGGCGAGCCCACCCGTGCCGATCGCGGCCGCGTAGTGCCGGCGGGGTTCGCCGGACGAGACGAGCAGCGCGTTGGTCGGCCCGGTGAGGCAGGTGGAGACCGCGCCGATCGCGGAGACCAGCAGCGACCAGACCCCGCAGGCCACGGCGCAGGCGTTCACCGGCGGATGGTGCCCCTTGGCACGCAGTACCCCGACACCCTGGCCGTTCTGGACGACGAGCACGGTGATGGCCAGGGGGACCACGAGCTCGGTGAGGCCGCGGAGGGTGAACTCCGGCGCCTGCGCCATGGGTACGGCGAACAGCCCGTCGTCCAGGACGCCCCGGGACAACCCGCCGTCGAGTATCACCGCGACGATCCCCACCAGCATCGCGGCGAGGATGGGCGGGATCACCCGGGCCACCCGCGGGACGGCGCCGACGGCGAGGAACGCCAACACCATGGGGAGGGCCACGGCGGCGGAGGACCACACCGCGTCGACCAGGCCCAGGCCGAATCGGAGGAACACCCCGGCAACCATTGCCATGATCAGGGGCATCGGGATCCAGTCCATGACCCTGCGGGCGACCCCACTGAGCCCGACCAGCAGGATCACCACTCCGGTGACGACGTAGGCGCCGAGCACCTCCGACCACCGCAGGTGCCCGAGCGAGTTGCCCACGATCACGGTGCCGGGGATGGTCCAGAAGAACGCCAACGGTGTCCGGTAGATCCAGCTCATGAGGATGGTGAGGACGCCGTTGGCGAAGAACACCCCGAAGATCCACGACGACAGTTCCTGCGGGGACAACCCGCCCTGCTCTCCCGCGGCCAGGATCACGGCGACGGGTCCGGTCGCGGAGAAGATCAGTGCGATGAGGGCGTTGGCGCACTCGCGGGGGCCCAGGTCCGCGAGAACCTGCCGCGGTGAGGGCCGGCGGTGGTGGGGGAGCTCGATCGGCAGCGGCGTGGCGGTCCGGGACGGGTCTCCTACCGCGGCGTCGGTGTCCCGGCTCCGCCCGTCGGTCGGGGCACTGTCGGCGGTCATGGGACTCCTGAATCGGCGGGTTCGGGCCCGAACGGGTGGCGCGACCTGGCGACGTGGGCCGCCAGCTCGGTGCGGCCGTTGATCCCGAGCTTCGAGTAGATGCGGGTGAGGTGGTACTGGATCGTCTTGACGCTGAGGAACAGCTCCTCGGCGGCCTGGGCGTTGGTGCGCCCTGCCGCGACGAGCGTGGCCACGGCCCGTTCCTGCGGGGTGAGGGTGGAGTTGCCGACCGCGCGGGCCACGTCGACGCCCCCGGCACGGCGCTCGCGCTCACAGCGCTCGACGTAGGCGTGGGCGCCGAGTTGCTCGTAGAGGTCTCGGGCGGTCCCGAGGGAGAGGTGTGCCTCGCGGCGCCGGCCGGCCCGCCGCAGGGTCTGGCCGAAGCCGAAGTGCATCTGCGCGGAGTAGTAGGGCATCGCCAGTCCGTCGAGGTATTCCAGGCTCCGGTGGAAGATGCGGGAGCACTCCTCCACATCCCCGCGGACGGCGGCGATCCGGGAGCGGACCGCGCCGAGCCTGGCCTGCGTGGACCGGTGGCCCAGCTCCACGGCGCGCTGTTCAGGCGGTCCGATGAGCGCCTCGGCGTCCTCGAGCCGACCGGCCAGGACGAGGGAGTGGGCGTAGAGATCGTGCCACGGCCAGAAACCCGGCTGGTCGATGTCGAGCCGGAGGGACAGGGCGTGAAGTGGTTCGGCGGCCCGCCGCACCGAGGTGTAGTCGCCGGCGGCGGCGGCGACCTGCATGCGACCCATCGCGGAGGGGATGATCTGCACTGGGTAGGCGTCCGCGGTGGTGGTGAGGTGCCTCAGGTGTGCGGCCGCCCCGAGATGGTCGCCGCGCATGGACCTGATGACGGCACCCGACCAGTGGATCGCGGGGGCCAACAGGTCCAGTTCGAGGTCGTCGAGACGTCGCGCGGCGGTGTCGACGACCCGGAGCGCCTCGTCCCAGTCCCCACGCAGGAGCTGGGTGCGTGCGAGCCACGCCTGCGCCCACAGCGAGATCCGCGCGGAACCGGAGACGTCGGCGGTCGGCACGGCCGAACCGAGCCGGCGGCGGGCCGTCTCCAGATCGTCGTGCGCGAGGGCGATCCAGCCGGAGGCCATCTCGAACCGCTGGGCCACGGCGGGGGCGAGTGCACCGAGTCGGTCCTCGTCGGCGTCACCGGCACCCGGGGTCGCGTCGATCGCCTCGCCCAGGACGGTGATCGCCCGGGCCTCCTCGACCTCGGGTTGGTCGGGCTGGTCGCTCCCGATGACGACCCCGGCCCACTGCCGCAGTTGGTCGGGGCGCCAGAGGCACAGTGAGTGCACGACGAACTTCTGGGCGAGGGCGACCGGGTCGGGAACGGTGTCACCGGGACCACCGGTCGACCCGGCGTCGAGAGCTCGTCGGAGGAGTGCCTCCGCCTCTCCCGCGTGGCCCAGGTGGAGCGCGAGCGAACCGAGTACGGCATCGCGGCGACGGTCGGGCCGGACCCGGTCCAGCGCGTGGGACAGCGCGGCGGCCTCGCTGATCCGCCCCGCCCCGAGGAGCGCGTCGATTCCGTCGATGTGCAGGCCTCGCGCCTCGTCGGGGTCCGCGGTGAGCGCCGCCGCCGTGAGGTAGGCGTGACCGGCAGCGCTCCAGTGTCCGGACCTGGCGTGAGCCCTCGCACGCTCCCGCAGCACACGGCAGAGCTCGGGGTCCGGACCGGTCGAGGTCGCGGCCAGATGGTCCAGGGCGGCGTCGGGGTCCTCGACCTCCGCGAGTCCGGCCGCGACGGTGTGCAGAGAGAGCAGCTCGCGGGGTGGGATGCCGCGAAGGACCGCCGTACGGACGAGAGGCGAGCGGAACGTGAGCGCGGCGGCGCCGGGGGAGAGGTCCACGCGGAGTATCCCGGCCCGGTGTGCGGCGTCGAGGGCGTCCAGCACCCTCCCGGCCTCGCCGGACCCACCCGGTCGGGCTGCGACGAGGGCGGCCAGGGACTCCAGCAGGACCGGAGGGGGGAGGACGGCGGCGGCCTCGACCACTGCGCGGTCTCCGGGCTCCAGCCCCGCGAGCAGGGCTCCGGTCTCCAGCTCGACCGAGCTGGGCAGGGGCGGGGGAGAGAACGGGCTCGTCCACCAGGAATCGGAGGCCTCGTCGACGACCGCGGCCACCGCGTCGGCGGCGCCTCCGGTGTAGTCCAGGATCCTGCGGGCCGCGGCGGCCGACGGCTCCCGCCCCGTGCGGGCCGCCGCCAGGGCCCGGATCTCGGAGTGGTCGAGTGCACCCAGGTGCAGGGTCTCGCGGGCGAGGGTGGCACACAGGTCCGCGGACTGTCCCTCCGAGGGGTTCCCGGCGGTGAGGACCAGGAGGACGGAACCGTCGACGGAGGCCTCGAGGGCCGACCCGAGAGCACGGAGGGAGTCGGGGTCGGCGTGGTCGGCGTCGTCGATCACGATGACCGTCCCGGCGCCCGCGCCCCCGAGGGCGGCGCCGAGCTCGTCGACGACCTGGGTCGCCGTCCGCTCGACCGGGAGGGCGCCGGGAATCTCCTCGTCACACCCCGCAGCTCCCCGCGGGAGTCGCTGGGGGATACGGTCCGCGGTCACCCACGGGACGTCGTGTTCCCACGGCAACGCCCTGGTCAGAACCGTGGTCACACCGGTGGTCCCGGTGAGCAGGGTGTCGACGAGGTGGCTCTTGCCCCCACCGTAGGGGGCGGCCACCAGGACCACCGACGACCCGCGGTCCACCACCGCGCCATGGATCTCGCGGAGTCGCTCCGCTGCGCGGTGGTGACCGTGGCGGGGGATCAGGGAGGGCATGGTGGTCATGACCTCAGCGTAGGTCGGTCGCTGGGGTCTCGATCTGTTCCAGCGAACCCCCGGTCCGTCCGTCGTGTCCGGAGCCCGGGACGGTATCCGGGACCTGCGCGATCAGGCCCGGCGAGCGCGGCACGGCGAGCGTGATGAGGGCGCCGGCGAGGGCCACTCCGGCAAAGACGAGGAACGAGGTCTCCGCCTGGAGGCCCGCAGCGACCAGGAGACCACCGATGACCGGGCCGAGGATCCCGCCCAGCCGCCCGAAACCCGCACACCAGGCCACACCCGCGGCGCGGGAGCCGGTCTCGTAGTAGTTGGAGACGAAGCCGTAGACGAGCACCTGGGTCCCGATGGTGCCCATACCGGCAGCGGCGACGAGCAGGATCATCAGAGCGATCGGAGGGGAGAGGGTCACGGCGATCAGCGCCAGGGTGGCGAGGACGAACGAGCAGGCCACGATGACCCGCGGGCCGTGCCGGTCGGCCAACCGCGACGCGGCCAGCCCGCCGACGATGGCGCCGCCGTTGAGGACCAGCAGGAAGCCCAGGGAACTCCTGGCGTCGATGCCGTACGTCTCCATGATCGTCGGTAGCCAGGTGTTGAGCCCGTAGGTGAGCAGGAGTCCGGCGAAGCTCATGAACCCGAGCAGGAGGGTGCCGAGTCGGTAGGCCGGGGTCAACAGGCCGGCGAACCCGGTGGGTGCGATCGCAGCGGTGCCCGTCCGGGGGTCGTCAGTGGTCGCGGCTGGTGCGTCGATGAAGGCGTGGACCGGCAATCCGCGGGCGGTGCACAGGGCGACGGCCTCGTCGGTGCGGCCGCGCGAGGAGAGCCAGCGAGGCGACTCGGGCAGGGCGTACCACGCGTAGGGCAGGACGATGATGATGGGCAGTGCGCCGATGAGGAACAGTCCCCGCCAGCCGATGTGGTCGCGCAGGAGCATCGCCAGGGCGGAGGCGAGGACGCCTCCGGCGGGGATGCCGCTGTAGACCACGGCGTTGAACAGGTTCCGCCGCCCGGCGGGGGCGAACTCGGCGATGATCGCGCCGGCGGTGGCGACGATGGCGCCGATTCCGAGGCCGGTGAGCAGGCGAAGGATCCCGAACGTCGTGATGTTCTGTGCGAAGGCGGTGGCGGCCATGCCGATCGAGAACCAGGCGATCGAGCCGAGCATGATCTTCCGCCGGCCGATGCGGTCTCCGACGGCGCCCGCGCTCAGGGCTCCGATCATGACTCCGACGAGCGCGTACGAACCCAGGGCGCCGGCCTGCGCGGCCCCGAGGGGGCCGATCTGACCGGGGTCCGACATGAGCGTGGGCAGGATCGCGCCGTAGATCACCAGGTCGTAGCCGTCGAAGAGGATGGCCAGCGCGACAACGGCCAGCACTCCGTAGACGGTTCGCCGATGCGTGGGGGACTCCCAGACGTCGGCTGTGGTTGCGGTCTTTTCGGTCACGGTGGACCTCCGGTGAGGGATGGGATGGGTGGGATGGAGCGGTGTGACACCAGGGGGCGCGGGGTGGCGCCGGGGGCGTGAAGAGGGTGCGTGAGGTGACGTGCGGCGCGCGTAGACGGGAGCCGGAGCGGGCGGTCAGCCCTGGTCGCCGCCGGCGACAGGGAGGACCGACCCTGTGATGTAGGACGCCTCGGGGGAGGCCAGGAAGCAGATCGGGGCGGCCTGTTCGTGGAGGTCGCCGTAGCGACCGAGCGCGGTGGAGTCGACGGTCTGGTCCACGATCTGCTGGTACCAGCGCTTCTCCTCGTCGGTGCGGGCGTCACCGCCGCGGGAGATTCGGCGCTCCGGGGCGAGAGTTCCGCCTGGAGCGGTGGCCACCACCCGGATCCCGTGGGGAGCCGCCTCGAGCGCGAGCGCTGTGGTCAGTCCGTTCACCCCGCCCTTGGACGCCGCGTACGGGACCCGGTTGACACCGCGCGTGGCCACGGAGGACACGTTGACGATGGTGCCGGCCTCGACGGAGACCATCGACGGCAGGACCGCCCGGCACATCCACAGCGTGGGGAACAGCGAACGGCGCACCTCCTTCTCGATCTGTTCCGGCGAGTACTCGTGGTAGGGCCGGGCCCAGATCGTGCCTCCGACGTTATTGATCAGTACGTCGATCCGGCCGTGAGTGGCGAGTGCGGTGTCCGCCGCGAATCGCGCGCCCTCGAACGTCTCGAGGTCGGCGACCACCGGGGTCACCCTGTGGCCGTCCGGCGACTCAGCGGTCAGTTCCTCGGCGACCCGGGTGATCGCGTCCGCACGGTCGACGGCGGTGACGACCCCGCCTTCCCGGACGACCCGGTCGGCGACCGCACGACCGATTCCCTGAACCGCACCGGTGACCAGGACGGACAGCCCGTCGAAACGCCCGGGGGCAAGGACGGGTGGGACGGCGTCGTGGTCACCGACCGGGGCGCTCATGACGCCGCCCCGACGGACTTGTCGGCGAGCGCGGCGCGCATGGTCGCCTTGGCGTGTTCGGTGTGCCGCCTGATCAGGTATCGCGCCGCGTCGCGATCCCCGTTCTCGAACGCGGTCACGATCTCGAGGTGCTCCGGCACGATGTCCTCCGACACCCAGCGGGCGTCCGGGAGGACACTGTTCATCACCCGGGTGACCTCGAGGATCCGGTAGGCCTGCAGAAGGGCCTCGTTCCCCGTGCACCGGAAGAGGTACTCGTGGAACTGCGCGTTCGCAGCGGTGAAGCGCGCCGGGTCGAGGAAGCGATCGCCCCGGATGTACTGGTTGGCCGACTCCGCCAGCATGCGGAACTCCGCCAGGCGAGCGGCGTCGAGTCGGCCCATGGTGAGCTCGACTGCTCCGAGCTCGAGCGCCATCCGGGCATCGAACTGGGCGTCCGAGTGGGTGATCCCGGGATGTACCTCGCCGCTGACCACACCGGTCGAGGACGTGATGGTCTCGGACCGCTCGCCGCCGGACAGCGACAGGGCGGTCGACGTCGTCCGCGGGACGGAAGTCGAGAGGACGGGCTGCGGTGTCACGGGTCGAGGGACGTATCCCGCCGGCCGGGCCGCGATGACGGAGGTCTTCTCCTCGGCCGCCGGTCCCGGTGAGGACCCGGGGCCGAACACGCCCGGGACCCGGGACTCGAACCCGACCGGTCGGGCGGCGATTGCCGGCTGCGGGCCGGTGGATCCGCGCGACCCGGTGACGGGAGCGCGGAACAGGCCCGGAATCCGGGGTCGGAAGCCGACGGGCCGTGCTGCGATCGGTGCTGCGGGGATCACGACGGCCTCGCGGGTCGCGACCGCCGGGGCGGCCTCGGAGACTCTCTCCGCCGTGACGGGACCGGTTGCGACCGGCCCGGCTGTGGCGAGCTCGTCAGGGGCCGTGGTGATCTCGGCCGGTTCAGGGTCGGCGTGTGCGGCAGCAGCGTTGTCGACGGCGACCGGTGCGACCTCGGCGGGGGTGGCCACTGCCGGCGTCTCAACGGGAGTAGTGGATGCGAGGTCGGCGCCTGCAGCCGCTGCCCCGTCCCCCACCACCGTGGCCGGGGTGAACTTCTCGTAGTAGAAGTGCGTGACCTCGAGGCCCTCGGTGTCCAGGAAGGTCCGGACGGACTCCACCATCGGCGGGGGGCCGCACAGGTAGATGTCGACCGTGCCGCCGTGGAGGTGCTCGGGGCGGATCAACCCGGTGACGTATCCGGTGTTCGGGAACGCCGTGGCCGGGTCGGACACGACCAGGTCCCACGTCATCCCCGGCAACCGTGTCGTGTACTGGTCGAGTAGATCGGTGTACACCACATCGGTGTCACGTGAGGTCCCGTAGACCAGGTGCACGGGCCTGTCCCCGGAACCGGCGACGGCGAGGCTCTCCAGAATCGACAGGACGGGTGCGAGTCCGGTGCCCCCCGCGAGCAGCAGCAGCGGCCGCGGTGACTCGCGCAGGAAGAAGCTCCCCATCGGGCCCGTGAGGTCGAGCCGGTCGCCCGGCGCACATCGCTGCGCCAGGTACTCGGACATCGCGCCGCCGGCGGCGTACTTGATGAGGAACGACAGGTGGTCGGCGTCCGGGCCCGTCGAGAACGAGTACGAGCGAACCTGGTCGGTGCCGGGCACGGACACGTTCACGTACTGGCCCGGCAGGAACGCGAGCGCTCCGCGGTCATCGAGTTCCACGGTGAGCGCGAACGCTCCCTCGGCCAGTCTCTCGACAGACGTCACCGTCGCGGGATGGGCGGCCGCGGTTGTCTTGGCCACGTCCGAGGTGGTGGGGATCTGGACCACCAGGTCCGAGCGCGGGACCATCTGGCACGGCAGGCAGTAGCCGGCCTCGGCCTCGGCGTCGGTGAGGGCGTCGTCGATGTAGTCGCCGCCGTCGTAGTCTCCCGACTCGCACAGTGACTTACACGTGCCGCACGCTCCGTCGCGGCAATCGAGGGGGATGTTGATTCTGGCCTTGTACGAGGCGTCGGCGACGGTTTCCGACGGGCCACATGTGATGAAGCGCGTCACACCGTCCTCGAAGCCCAGGGCCACCTGGTAACTCATGGGATCTCACTTCTTGTCGCTGGCATGATCGGCCGCTCTGAGCGGGCCGGTGGTCGTCGACGCCCCGGTGGGGCCGGCGTGGTGGCTGCGAGGGTCACACCATGTAGACGTCCACGATGTGGTGGATGTAGTCGTTCTTGAGCACGACCTTCTTGTAGGTGATCAGCGGGGTCTCACCCGTGACGTCGAGGGTGTAGAAAGACGTCCCGAAGTACTGGTCGGTGGCCTTGTAGCGGACATACGAGGAGAGCCAGTTGAAGCGGACATCGACCTCGCCGGGCCGCCGGTCAAGCACCTCGATGTTGCTGATGAGGTGGCCGGTGCGGGGTTCCGGCAGGGAGGTGGACGACGACCGGTCGGTACGGATGCGGAACACCCGGTCCTCGATGCCGGCCCGGTTGGGGTAGAAGATGAGCGAGATCTCGGAGTAGGGGTCCGTGGTGAGCTCGCCGTCGTCGTCCCAGGCCGGCATCCAGTACATCGCGTCCTCGCGATAGCACTCGATCCATGCCTCGAACTGTCGGTCGTCGAGCAGGCGGGCCTCGCGGAAGAGGAAGGCGGAGATCTCCTCGACGGAGATCGACGCCACCGCCGGTTCAGACGCTGAGGGTGCGGACACTGAGGGTGCGGACGCTGAGGGTGCGGACATCATCGGTCCTTTCGTGGGAGTGGAGGCGCCGGAGGGCGCGGGTCGGATCAGAGGGAGGCGGTCGCGGTGGCGCTCGGCGTCGCGCCGTTCGTCCCCGCGGCTGAGGCATCCGCCTCGGCGGCGGCGCGCTCCTCGGCCTCCAGTGCACGGCGCATGGTCTCGAGCCAGTACCCGTGCTGCACCGGGTACAGGCCCTCGTCCTCGGTCTTGGCGCCGGAGGAGAGCACGTTCTCCATCCCCAGCCCTCGGGCGGTGGTGTCGGGGCCGCTGACCTGGTGGGTGGAACCGCGGGTCATGTCGTTCCACGGAGCGGCACCGGCCAGGTAGGTCTTCTGGCAGGAGCGGAACTCCTCCAGATCGTCCGGCGTCGCCATGCCGGTCGCGTTGAAAAAGTCCTCGTACTGGCGGATCCGGGCGGCGCGGGCGTCGGTGCTCTCGCCCTTGGGGGCGATGCAGTAGATCGTCACCTCGGTCTTGTCCACCGAGATCGGCTTGAAGTGCCGGATCTGACTGGAGAACTGGTCCATCAGGTAGACGTTGGGGTAGAGGCACAGGTTTCGGGAGGCCCCGACCATGAACTCCGCCTTCTTCTCACCGATCTGCTCGGCCAACTCCTCCCTGCGTTCCCACAGCGGACGGTCCTCGGGGTTGCCCCACCACATCCACAGCAGCAGGTGGCCGTGGTCGAACGACCAGTAGCCGCCTCCCTGCTTGCCCCACGTGCCGGCGTCCATGGCCTTGGTCTCGTTCTTGGATTCGCCTGAGCCGCGGCGGGCGGTGGTGGCGGCGTAGTTCCAGTGGGTCGCCGAGACGTGGTAGCCGTCGGCGCCGTTCTCGGCCTGGAGTTTCCAGTTGCCGTCGAAGGTGTAGGTCGACGACCCACGCAGTACCTCCAGCCCCTCCGGGGACTGGTCGACGAGCATGTCGATGATGGTCCGGCTGTCCCCGAGGTGCTCCTCGATCGGCAGCACGTCCTCGTTCAGGCTGCCGAAGAGGAACCCGCGGTAGTTGGCGAACCGGGCCACACGGCGAAGGTCATGTGAACCGCCGGTATTGAACTGCTCCGGATAGCCGGCGTCCCGCGGATCCTTGACCTTCAGCAGCTCACCGGAGTTGGAGAACGTCCAACCGTGGAACGGGCAGGTCAGCGTGGTGCGGTTGTCCGTCTTGCGGCGGCACAGCATCGCCCCGCGGTGCGAGCAGGCGTTGATCAGGCAGTTCAGTTCTCCGTCCCTGCCGCGGGTGATCATGATGGGCTGGCGGCCGATGTCGGTGGTGAAGTAGTCGCCGACGTTCGGGATCTGGCTCTCGTGTGCCAGGTAGACCCAGTTGCCCTCGAAGATGTGCGTCATCTCGAGTTCGAACAGTTCCTCGTCGGTGAAGATGCGACGGTTCGCACGGATGATGCCCTCGGCGGGACGGTCCTCGAGAGCGGTGTCGAGAGTGTGCTGCAGATGGTCGAGTCGATCGGACATCGAGTACTCCTTGCGGGGTCGGGGCGGGCCACCTCGAGGGCGACCTGTTGCCGTGATGACCCCAACGGTGCCCGAGTGTGGGGCGAGTCACACTAGGGGTTTGCCTAGTCGTGCCTAGGTGCCACTTGTTCGCACCGCGAACGGATTGTTCTCATCCGTACGTCTATCTGCGAGAACGCGCCCGCGAGGTCCGCGATACGCACAAGATTGCCACTACATACGTATAGGGGGGTGATTGACGACACACCTTTGCCGGGGGCACAGTGAGGGCATCGGCCGACGGCGATCCCTGAGCAGGACATCGTCCACCGGCCCGATCCAGTCCCCCCACCCACGCAGGGAGCGTCATGAGCACCACCGCAGTCCCCACCACCGCAGTCCCCACCGCCTCGGGCTCCGGCAGCGCCGCCACCGACAAGTTCAAGGGCCACCGGGTCAGCTCCGACACCTCGCCGGAGCGCGCCGCCGCCATCTACAAGGACGTGCTGTCCAAGCTGTCCGAGGTCATCTACCAGCACGAGGTGACCTACGACGAGTACCGCGTCCTCAAGCAGTGGCTCATCAACGTCGGCGAGGGTGGCGAGTGGCCGCTGTGGCTCGACGTCTTCCTCGAGCACTTCGTCGAGGACTCCAACAGCCGGATCTTCACCGGTACCAAGGGCTCCATCGAGGGCCCGTACTACGTGCCGGACGCCCCGAACCTCGGCGCCAAGGGCACCATGCCGATGCGCGAGGACGAGAAGGGCACCCTCCTGGTGTTCAAGGGCCAGGTCCGTGACCTGGACGGCGCCGGCATCGAGGGCGCGACGGTCGAGCTCTGGCACGCCGATTCCGACGGCTACTACTCGCAGTTCGACGACGGCCTGGGTATCCCGGAGTGGAACCTGCGCGGCACCTTCTCCACCGATGTCGAGGGTGGGTTCGAGATCACCACGATCCAGCCCGCGCCCTACCAGATCCCGCACGACGGCCCGACCGGCGAGTTCATCGCCAGCTACGACGGCCACCCGTGGCGACCGGCGCACCTGCACCTCAAGGTGACGGCCCCGGGCAAGCGGCTCATCACCACACAGCTGTACTTCCAGGGTGGCGAGTGGGTCGAGGACGACGTCGCCGGCGCGGTCAAGCCCGAGCTGATCCTGGCCCCCGAGCCGGGCGCCGACGGCGTTGACGAGGTCGTCTACGACTTCGTGCTCGACCCGGTCTCCGAGGCCCGTTACGTCGCCTGATCACATCCGATCACCGGAAGCATCGTCCCCAGCCCCAGCCCCAGCCCCAGCCCCAGCCCCGGCCGCAACGAGCGGCCGGGGCGCCGGTGATCCCACCCAGCTCACAGCAAGTCGAGGACCGAACATGACCGACATGACCATCCGATCCGTCGAGACCCGCATCCTCGACGTCCCCCTCATCCGCCCCCACAAGTTCGCCACCACCACCGCGACCGAGCAGTCCATCCTCCTGGTGTCGGTGACCACGGCCGACGGGGTCGTCGGCTACGGCGAGGGCGTGACCCCGGGCGGCCCCTGGTGGGGCGGGGAGTCGGCCGAGACCATGCAGGTGCTGGTGGAGAAGTACCTCGCCCCCGTGGCCGTGGGCCGGCGCGTGGACGAGGTCCCGGCGGTCCTCGAGGCGATGGAGGGAGTGGTGGCCCGCGGTCGCTTCGCCAAGGCCGCACTCGAGATCGCCATGTTCGACGCATGGGCGCGCACTCTGGAGGTGCCGGTGCGGTCCCTTCTCGGCGGCGCCGTCCGCGACTCCATCGAGTGCACGTGGGCCCTGGGCGCCATGCCTCTCGAAGCGATGGTCGAGGAGATCGACGAACTCCTCGCCGCGGACCGCCACCGCACCTTCAAGCTCAAGATGGGGGCACTGGAACCGGCCGAGGACGTCGCGCGCATCTCCGCGCTCGCCGAGCGCCTGGGCGGCCGCGCCGGCCTGCGGGTGGACATCAACGCCCGGTGGGACCGGTTCACCGCCAACGTCCACCTCCCCGCGCTGGTCGCGGCCGGGATCGAGCTGATCGAGCAGCCGACCCCGACGGAGCAGATCGAGGTGCTCGCCGAGCTCAATCGCACGCTGCCCGTCCAGATCATGGCCGACGAATCAGTGCAGTCCCCGCATGACGCCCTCGAGGTCGTGCGCCGCGACGCCGCGGGGGTCATCGCCGTCAAGACCACCAAGCTGGGTGGCCTGACCCGGAGCAAGGAGGTGGTGGCCATCGCGCGCTCGGCAGGCATCGCCTGTCATGCCGCGACCTCGCTGGAGGGGCCCATCGGGACCATGGCGTCACTGCACCTGGCGTGCGCCGAGCCGGGCTTCAACTACGGCTCCGAGCTGTTCGGTCCGCTGCTGTTGGCCGAGACATACGTGACCACGCCGATCAGGTACGAGGCCGGTCGGGTTCACCTCCCGGAAGGGCCGGGCCTGGGCGTGGAGATCGACCACGACGCGGTGGAGAAGTTCACCCGCCGCTGACCGCTGACCGCTGACCGTTGTCCCTTTGTCCCGCTGTCCCACTGCCCTGCTGACCACTGATCTGCCGACCACTGACCGTTGAGAACTAGAGGAGACTACCGAGATGGCACTGTTCCACGTCCGCATGGACGTCAATATCCCCCGTGACCTCGATCCGCAGGTGCGCGAGGACACCGTCGCCCGCGAGAAGGCCTACAGTCAGGAGCTGCAGCGTTCAGGCACGTGGCGGGAGCTCTGGCGCATCGTCGGCCAGTATTCCAACATCAGCATCTTCGACGTCGAATCCGGCGACGAGCTGCACGAACTGCTCTCGGGCCTGCCGCTGTTCCCGTACATGGACATCGAGGTCATGGCGCTGACGCGGCACCCCTCGCGAGTCGACGACTGACGCTCCGTCCGACCGGGCTCGGACCGATGAACGTCCGGCCCCTCACCGCTACGATCAACGTCAAGAGCGTTCCGCACACTTCCACTCAAGCAATGTGTGCGGAACGCTCTTGCCGATCCCGGGGAGCCGGTCAGACGCGCTCGAAGACGGCGGCCAGGCCCTGGCCGCCGCCGATGCACATCGTCTCCAGACCCCACTGCGCGTCGCGCCGCACCATCTCGTTCGAGAGGGTGGCGAGCATCCGGGCACCGGTCGCGCCGACGGGGTGGCCCAGCGAGATTCCGGAGCCGTGGGGGTTGAGGCGCTGCGAGGCGGGGTCGATGTCCCACTCCCGCATGACGGCCAGCGCCTGGGCGGCGAAGGCCTCGTTGAGCTCGATCACGTCGATGTCCGCCAGCGTCATCCCGAGCCGGTCGAGCGCCTTGGCGGTGGCGGGGACCGGGCCGATCCCCATCGTTTCCGGGGCGACACCGGCCACGGCCCAGGACGCCAGGCGCACGAGCGGGGTCAGTCCGAGCGAGGCGGCCTTGTCCGCCGTGGTGACCACACACATCGCGGCGCCGTCGTTCTGGCCCGAGGCGTTGCCGGCGGTGACGGTGGCCTCGGGATCGGTGCGGGCCATGATCGCCCGGAGGCCCGAGAGTGTCTCGACCGTGGTGTCGGCGCGGGGATGCTCGTCGGTGTCCACGACGAGGTCCCCGCCCCTGCGCTGCGGGACGGCGACGGGGACGATCTCCTCGGCGAACACACCGGACTCCTGGGCGGCCACCGCACGCTGGTGGGACTGCACGGCCAGTCGGTCCTGCTCCTCGCGGGTGATGCCGTACTCGCGGCGGAGGTTCTCGGCGGTCTCGATCATCCCGCCGTCGATCACGTGGGAGCGGCCACCGACCGTGGTGCGGGCGCGGCCGAGGCGGTCGATCAGCGAGACGCCGTCGCCCTTGATGCCCCAGCGGGGAGAGGGCGTGGCGTAGAACTCCACCTGGCTCATCGATTCGACGCCTCCGGCGACCACGAGGTCCACTCCGCCGGAGGCCACCTGCAGCGCGCCGGTGATCACCGCCTGGAGTCCGGAGCCACAGCGCCTGTCCAGTTGCATCCCGGGCACGTCGATGCCGAGCGGGGAGTCGAGGGCGGCGATCCGGCCGATGGCGGGACCCTCGCCACCGGGCGAGCCCTGGCCCAGGATCACGTCGTCGACGTCCGCCCCGGTCAGGCCGGTGCGCTCGACGAGCGCGGTGAGCAGGGAGGTCGCCAGGGTGTTCGCGTCCAGATCGCGGAACACGCCGCCGAAGCGGCCGACCGGGGTACGCAGGGGCTGGCAGATGACGACGTCGCGCATGGGTTCTCCTGGTGGTGGCTGGGGTGGGGAGCGTGGTGAGGGGAGGGGTCTCGGTCGGAACTGGTCAACGGTTGACGGTCGCCAGGTCCGCGGACAGGGCCCGGGCCGCGTCCACCACGACCGGGACGAGCTCGTCCCGGAGCTGGTCGATCGAATACCGGGCGGCGTGTGTGGAGACGTTGAGCGCGGCCACGACCCGCCCGTGGCGGTCGCGGACCGGGGCGGCCAGGGACCTCAGCCCCGGTTCGAGTTCCTGGTCCACCAGCGCCCACCCGCGGTCGGCGACCGCCGCCAGTTCGGCGCGCAGCCCGGCCGGCTCTCCGATCCCGTGCGGTGTGAGTACGCGTAGGTCGGTCGCCGCCAGGTGGGCGTCCAGCTCCTCCGGGGGCAGGGCCGCGAGCAGGACCCTGCCCATCGAGGTGGCGAAGGCCGGGAAGCGGGTTCCGATGGTGATCCCGATGTTCATGATCCGACGCACCTGGACACGGCCCACATAGACGATGTCGTGACCGTCGAGGACGGCGATCGACGACGACTCGTCGAGCTGGGCGCTGAGCCGTTCGAGGTGCGGTTGGGCCAGATCGGTCAGTGGCATGGCCGAGAGGTAGCTGTAACCGAGGTCGAGCACGCGGGGGGTGAGCCAGAACGCCGACCCGGCGGTGTCCACGTAGCCGAGCTCGACCAGTGTGTGGAGGAACCGGCGCGCGGTCGCGCGGGTGAGCCCGGTGGTCCGGGCGACCTCACTGAGGGTCTGTCGGGGGTGGTCGGCGTCGAACGCGGTGATGACGGCGAGGCCGCGCGCGAGGGACTGGACGAAGTCCGGGGACGCCGGTCGTTCGGGTGTGGAGCCGGACCCTGCCCCTGACTCGAACCCGGAACCGGAACCGGAGCCGAGCTCGGACCCTGACCCGAGCCCGGACCGGGTCTCGTCGTCGGCCTGCTCGCGGTCCTCCGCGCTCACGCGGGCCCGGCCGAGGTCAGGTGCGCGCGCAGGACCTCGGAGACGCGCTCGGGCATCTCCACGGTGGGAACGTGCGCTGCGGGCGACAGGGTCACGAACTCGGCCCCCGGGATACCGTCCGCGAGCTCGCGGAGCACGTCGGGCGGTGTGGAGGGGTCCTCGTCTCCGGCCACCACGAGGGTGGGGCAGGTGATCCGGCCGAGGTCGGCGCGTCCGTCCCACCCGGACAGGGCGTCGCAGGCCGCGGCATATCCCTCGGCGCTGGTCGCCAGGATCATCTCGCGGAGACCTGCCACCAGGGCGGGATCCTCCTCGGCGCGACCGGGGGTGATCCACCGCGCCACCACCGCGTCGGCGACGGCCTCGGTGCCGCCCTCGCGGACCGCGGTCGCGCGGTCGACCCATCCCGAGGGTTCGCCGAACTTCGCGGCCGTGCACAGCAGGGCCGTGGACCGGACCCGGGTGGGCTCGTGGACCGCGAGCCACTGGGCCACCGCACCTCCCAGGGAGAGCCCGACAACGTGGAAGCGGTTCACGCCGAGGGCGTCGAGCAGGGCGAGGACGTCGCCGCAGAGATCGGCGATCGTGCACGGCCCCGGAACCACGTCGGAGCCCCCGTGTCCACGGTGGTCGACGGCGATGACCGTGTGGTCCCGGGCCAGTTCGCGCACCTGGGCGTCCCACATCGACCGGTCCGATCCGAGTGATCCGAGGAGTACGACGGCAGGGGCATCCGCTGACTGCGGGCCGCTGACCTGGTGAGACAGGGTGGCGGGCATGGGGCGGTTCCTTTCCTGGAGGAGGCGGCCGGGTCCGGTCGGGCCCGGGAGACGTGCACCACGATACGCCTCAAGTGTACGCATAACGAACAGTTGTGCAACAGGCGAACAGAGTCTACGGTGTGTGACATGACCAACAAGATCTTCTCGTCGGCCGCCGCGGCGGTCGCGGACATTCCGGACGGCGCCTCGCTCGCCGTCGGGGGGTTCGGTCTGGTCGGCATCCCCGCCGTCCTGATCGATGCGCTCCTCGACCAGGGGGCCACCGACCTGAGCACCGTGAGCAACAACTGCGGTACGGACGGCTTCGGTCTCGGCACGCTGCTGGAGGCCCGCCGCATCACCCGCACCACGGCCTCCTACGTGGGGGCCAACAAGGAGTTCGCCAGGCAGTACCTGAGCGGCGAGCTGGAGGTGGAGTTGACGCCGCAGGGCACGCTCGCCGAGCGGATGCGCTCCGGCGGAGCGGGCATCCCCGCCTTCTACACACCCGCCGGCGTCGGGACGATGGTCGCCGAGGGTGGACTCCCACTGCGCTACGACGGCGACGGGGGAGTGGCCGTGGCGTCCGACCCCAAGGAGGTGCGCGAGTTCGACGGAGTGCAGTACGTCCTCGAGCGCGCGATCGTCACCGATTTCGCCCTCGTCCACGCCCACCGTGCGGACACCGCGGGCAACCTCCAGTTCCGCGGCACCGCACGGAACTTCAACCCGGACGTCGCGATGGCCGGCCGCATCACCATCGTCCAGGCCGAGGAGATCGTCCCGGCGGGACGGATCGACCCGGCCGACGTCCACCTCCCCGGAATCTTCGTCCAGCGCCTCGTCGAGGTGGGACGTCAGGAGACCGGAGTCGAGATCGAGAAGCTGAGTAGCGGCAGGAACGGGGAGGACCGGTCATGAGCTGGACCCACGAGCAGATGGCGGCCCGGATCGCCGCGGACTTCGTCGACGGCCAGTACGTCAACCTGGGGATCGGGATGCCGACCCTCATCCCCGACGTCGTCCCCGGCGGTGTCGAGGTGACCCTGCACTCGGAGAACGGCATCCTCGGCGTGGGCCCGTACCCGACGCCCGAGCAGCTCGACCCGGAGATGATCAACGCCGGCAAGGAGACCATCACGGCAGCCGCCGGGGCGGCGTACTTCTCGTCGTCGGAGTCCTTCGCCATGATCCGGGGCGGAACGGTCGACGTGGCGGTGCTGGGCGCCATGCAGGTCTCACAGGCCGGGGACCTGTCCAACTGGATGATCCCGGGAGCGATGGTCAAGGGCATGGGCGGTGCCATGGACCTGGTCCACGGCGCCGGCCGGGTGATCGTGATGATGGACCACGTCACGCGCAAGGGGGACATCAAGCTCATGGCCGAGAACTCCCTGCCGTACACCGGCCGCCGGTGCGTTCAGCGCGTCGTCACCGACCTGTGTGTCCTCGACATCACCGCCGAGGGGTTCCGGCTCGTCGAACCGGCCCCGGACGTCACGATCGAGGAGATCCGCGCCAAGACGGGCGCCGAGGTCCACACCTAGCGGGACCGCACACCGCCGACTGGCCCCGGGGCGAACAACGGGTGTACGACGGTTCAGGCGATCAACCGGGGGTCGGTTTCTCACTACTGTGGGGGCCGACCCCGTCGTCGCCTGAGGAAGGTCCCCACGCATGAGCACCTCCACCCCGGTCACCGTCACCGTTACCGGCGCCGCCGGAAAGATCGCCTACTCGTTGCTCTTCCGCCTGGCGTCCGGCCTGGTCTACGGCCCCGACACGCCGGTCCGACTGCGGCTGCTCGACATCCCGTCCGCGGTCACCGCCGCCGAGGGCGTGGCGATGGAGATCGAGGACTGCGCCCTTCCCCTGGTCGACTCGATCGACATCACCGACGACGCGACCGCGGCGTTCGACGGCACCAACGCCGCGTTCCTCGTGGGGGCCATGCCGCGGGGCAAGGGCATGGAGCGCTCCGACCTGTTGAGTGCGAACGGCGCCATCTTCCGCGACCAGGGGCGCTCGATCAACGCCGGCGCCGCGGACGACATCCGCGTGGTGGTGGTGGGCAACCCCGCCAACACCAACGCCTACATCGCGCACAAGCACGCCCCCGACGTCCCGGCCGGTCGGTTCACCGCCCTCATGCGGCTCGACCACAACCGGGCGCTGAGCCAGCTCGCCACCCGGCTGGGCGCCCCCGTCGCCGACCTCGACGGAGTGGTGGTCTGGGGCAACCACTCGGCCACCCAGTTCCCGGACGTCTCCTATCTCACCCGCGCCGGTGAGCCCGTGACCACCGGCCTCGAGCGGGACTGGCTGGCCGAGACCTTCATCCCCCGGGTCGCGAACCGGGGAGCGGAGATCATCTCCGTCCGCGGGTCGTCCTCCGCCGCGTCGGCGGCCGGCGCGGCGGTCGATCAGATGCGCGACTGGGTCCACGGGACCCCGGGGGAGAGCTGGACCACAGTGGCGCTTCCCTCCGAGGGGCAGTACGGCACCGTCCCGGGAGTGGTCACCGGACTGCCCTGCCGTAGCCGCGGTGCCGAGTGGGAGGTCGTGGAGGGTCTGGGGATCGATGACTTCCAGCGCGCCCGCATCGACGCCTCGGTGGCCGAGTTGATCTCCGAACGCGACGCCGTGCACGCCCTCGGCCTGACCGACTGACCCCGGGGGCGGGGCCCGGGCGGCGTATGTGGGGTCGCGGGCCCGACGGCCTACGATGGTCGGGTGACGACTGCAGCGACTCCCGGCCCCGAGACCGACCGTGCGGACTCCCTCCCCGCCTCCTGGAACCCCGGCGAGGTCGAGTCCGAGCTGTATCAGCGCTGGGTCGACGCCGGCTACTTCGAGGCGGACCCCTCCAGCGACAAGCCGGCGTACTCGGTGGTCCTGCCGCCGCCCAACGTCACCGGCAACCTCCACATGGGGCACGCGCTCGACCACACGCTCATGGACGTGCTCACGCGTCGCAAGCGCATGCAGGGGTTCGAGGTGCTGTGGCTGCCGGGTATGGACCACGCGGGAATCGCCACCCAGACTCTGGTGGACCGCAAGCTCGTCGCCGAGGGGATCGACCGGCACGAGATCGGACGCGAGGCCTTCATCGAGAAGGTCTGGGAGTGGAAGCGCGAGTCCGGCGGGACGATCGGTGAGCAGATGCGCCGGCTCGGCGACGGTGTGGACTGGTCACGCGAGCGGTTCACGCTCGACGAGGGCCTGTCCCGCGCCGTGCAGACCATCTTCGCCGAGCTCTACGGCCAGGGGCTGATCTACCGGGCCGAGCGCCTGGTCAACTGGTCGCCGACCCTGCAGACCGCGATCTCGGACATCGAGGTCAAGTACGCGGATGTCGAGGGCGAGCTGGTCAGCTTCCGCTACGGGTCCATGGACGACTCGCAGCCGCACCTGGTGGTGGCCACGACCCGGCTCGAGACGATGCTGGGCGACACGGCGATCGCCGTGCATCCCGGGGACGAGCGCTACGCCCACCTGGTGGGCACAGAGATCGAGCACCCGTTCCGCGAGGGCTGGACCATGCGCGTCGTGGCGGACGACCACGTGGACCCCGAGTTCGGCACGGGCGCCGTCAAGGTCACGCCCGCGCACGACCCCAACGACTTCGCGATCGGCCAGCGCCACGGGCTCGAGATGCCCACGATCATGGACGCGGCCGGCCGCATCGCCGACACGGGGACCCGCTACGACGGGATGGACCGGTTCGAGGCACGCAGGGTGATCCGCGAGGACCTCGCCGCCCAGGGCCGGATCGTCAAGGAGGTGCGTCCGTACCTGCACTCCGTCGGCCACTCGGAGCGCTCCGGCGAGCCGATCGAGCCGCGACTGTCCCTGCAGTGGTGGGTCAGGGTCGAAGAGTTGGCCCGGATGGCCGGCGATGCCGTGCGCGACGGTGACACGGTGATCCACCCGAAGAGCCAGGAACCGCGCTGGTTCGACTGGGTCGACGACATGCACGACTGGTGCATCTCCCGCCAGCTGTGGTGGGGCCACCGCATCCCCATCTGGTACGGGCCCGACGGCGAGGTCGTCTGCGTGGGCGTCGACGAGCAGCCGCCCGCCGGGTACACGCAGGACACGGACGTGCTCGACACGTGGTTCTCCTCCGGACTGTGGCCGTTCTCGACCATGGGATGGCCCGACCGTACCGCCGACCTGGAGCGGTTCTACCCCACGTCCGTGCTGGTCACCGGATACGACATCCTGTTCTTCTGGGTGGCCCGGATGATGATGTTCGGCACCTTCGTGGGCCGCACCCTCACCGGCGACAAGGCCACCCCGGGCCCCGTCCCGTTCACGGATGTGTTCCTCCACGGGCTCGTCCGCGACGAGCACGGTCAGAAGATGTCCAAGTCCAAGGGCAACGGCATCGACCCGCTGGACTGGGTGGACCGCTTCGGCGCCGACGCCCTGCGCTTCACCCTGGCCCGGGGCGCCAACCCGGGCGGCGACCTGTCCGTGGGCGACGACGCCGCCCAGGCCTCGCGCAACTTCGCCACGAAGCTCTTCAACGCTACGCGCTTCGCGCTCATGAACGGCGCGAAGGTGGGCGAGCTCCCCGAGGCGTCCGCACTCACCGACGCCGACCGATGGATCCTCCACCGGCTCGGCGAGGTGCGACTGTCGGTCGACGACGCACTGGACCGCTACGAGTTCTCCAAGGCCTGCGAGACGCTCTACCACTTCGCGTGGGACGAGGTGTGCGACTGGTACCTGGAGCTCGCCAAGGTCCAGTTCGGGAACGACGACGAGGCGCGCAGCTCCGAGCGCGCCGAGCACACGCGGCTCGTGCTGGGACACGTCCTCGACGTGGTGCTGCGGATGCTGCACCCCGTCATCCCGTTCGTCACCGAGGTGCTGTGGACGGGCCTGACCGGACGCGACTCCGTGGTGATCGCCGACTGGCCCTCCGACGTGGTCCCGGCAGAGGGCGCCGCAGAGTCCGTGCGCCGGGTGGCCGACGCCCAGACCCTCGTCACCGAGATCCGCCGCTTCCGCTCCGACCAGGGCCTGAAGCCGGGCCAGCGGGTGCCCGCACGCGTCACCGGGGTCGACCAGGCGGACCTGCCCGCGGACCTGCTCGACCAGGTGGCCTCGCTCGCACGGTTCACCCGGGCCGAGGACGACTTCACCGCCACGGCCTCGCTGGAGGTCCGGCTGGGGTTGTCCACGGTGGGGGTCGAGATCGACACCTCCGGGACCATCGACCTGGCCGCCGAACGGCGCCGTCTGGAGAAGGACCTGGCATCCGCTCGGAAGGAACTGGAGACCACCGGGGCCAAGCTGGGCAACGAGGCGTTCCTGGGCAAGGCCCCCGACCACGTGGTGGACAAGATCCGCGCGCGCCGGGATCTCTCGGAGGCCGAGGTCGCCCGGATCTCCGCGCGACTCGAGGGCCTCCCGGCCGGGAGCAACGCCTGATGGCGGGCCATCGGTGGCTCGAGCCACATGACCCGAACGAGGGCTGGGACACTCCGACGGAGGAAGACGTCGCCGAGATGCTCGGTGAGGAGGGCCTGGTCTCCGGGGTCTCCCTCGGAGGGCCACTGCCCGGGGACGAGGACGGGGACGACCACCAGGAGCCGCGCCCGATCCCGGAGGTCGGCAGCCCCGAGTGGCAGGCCGACATCGCAGAACTGACGGTGGTCGAGGAGGAGCTGGCCACGCGGTGGCCGGAGTCCCGCCTCGAGCCGAGCCTCGACAGGATCGCGGAGCTGACCGCCGTCCTCGGTGATCCGCAGCACGCCTACCCGGTCGTCCACGTGGCCGGGACCAACGGCAAGACCTCGGTCACCCGGATGATCGACGCTCTCCTGCGGGCCCTGCACCAGCGCACCGGCCGCAACACCAGCCCGCACCTGCAGACCGTCACCGAACGCATCGCCGTGGACGGCGAGCCGGTCACCGCCCGGCTGTTCGTAGACACCTACCGCGAGCTGCAGCCGTACCTCGAGCTGGTGGATCAGCGGTCCGAATCCGGTGGTGGGCCCCGGATGAGCTACTTCGAGGTGCTCACCGCGATGGCCTTCGCGGCCTTCGCCGACGCCCCCGTGGACGTGGCCGTGGTGGAGACCGGCATGGGCGGCACGTGGGACGCCACCAACGTGGTGCGGCCGGCCGTCGCCGTCGTCACCCCCGTCGGTCTGGACCACACCGATTACCTCGGTGACGACCTGGCGACGATCGCGGGGGAGAAGGCGGGGATCATCCAGCCCGGGCTCGAGGACGAACTCCTACCGCGCGACCCGGTCGCCGTGATAGGTCGGCAGGAGCCCGAGGCGATGGAGGTGCTCCTCCGGCGCGCGGTCGAGGTGGGCGCCGTCGTGGCCCGCCTCGGTTCGGAGTTCGACGTGGTCGAGCGTCGCCTCGCGGTGGGCGGACAGCAGCTCACCCTGCGCGGCCTCGGGGGCGAGTATCCCGAGGTGTTCCTGCCGCTGTTCGGTGAACACCAGGCCGAGAACGCGGCCACCGCGCTCGCCGCCGTGGAGGCGTTCTTCGGTGCGGGCCCGGAGCGGTCGCTGGATCCCGAACTCATCCGCGCCGGGTTCGCCGCCGTGGACAACCCCGGCCGGCTGGAGCGGCTCAGTTCCAGCCCGACCGTGCTGGTGGACGCGGCGCACAACGGCCACGGTGGTCGGGCTCTCGCCGAGGCGGTCACCTCCGAGTTCGACTTCCGCAGGCTCGTCGCGGTGGTGGCCATGCTCGACGGCAAGGACGCCGACGCGTTCCTCGCGGCCCTCGAGCCGGTGGTCGACGAGGTCGTCGTCACCAGGGCCGCGTCCTCGCGGGCGATGGACCTCGATGAGCTCGCCCGCATCGCCGAGGACCGGTTCACCGCGCAGCGGGTCCACGTGGTGGACACCCTCCCCGACGCGGTGAGCGCCGCTCTCGACCTGGTGGGTGTCCCCGATCCGACCGCGGACGACGACGTGTCCGGCGTCGGCGTGATCGTCACGGGATCCGTGGTGACCGCCGGGGCCGCCCGCAGCCTGTTCGGAAAGGACGCACAGTGACGGATCCGAGCCCCACCGACGCCCGGGGCCCGGTCCCCGAACCCTCGGTGGACCCGTGGAAGGGTCTGCGGGGGATCATGGCCGGCACCCTCATCCTCGAGGCGATCGTCATCGGGTTGGTCCTCACCGTGATCGCCCGGGTCGACGACGGGGCGCACTTCCAGACCTGGAAGGTGTGGTTCGTCAGCCTGCTCGCCGTGGCGATGGTGGTGGCCAGTGGGCTGCAGCGACGGCCGTGGGCGATCCCGATGAACCTCACCCTCGCCGGGTTGGCAGTGGCGGGTTGGGCCGTGCACTGGTCGATGGGCGTCTGTGGTCTGATGTTCGCGGCGGTGTGGGCGTACATCCTCTATCTGCGGCGGGACCTGTCCAGGCGGATCGCCGGCGGCTACCTGCCCAGCCAGCACGACTGACATCCGCCGGGTACTTGTAGCATTGCCGCTGTGACCGAGAGAACTTTCTTCCTCATCAAGCCCGACGGCGTCCAGCGAGGCCTGACCGGGACCATTCTGGCCCGCATCGAGGCCAAGGGCCTCACGCTCGTCGCCATGGACATGCGCCGGGTGGCGCAGGAGACGGCGGCCGAGCACTACGCCGAGCACGCCGAGCGTCCGTTCTACGGAGACCTGCTCGAGTTCATCACCTCCGGCCCGGTCGTGGCCGGTGTCGTCGAGGGGCCGCGCGCGATCGCCGCGTGGCGGCAGCTCGCCGGTGGTACCGACCCGGTGGAGAAGGCGGCCCCGGGTTCCATCCGTGGCGACTTCGGTCTGGAGACCCAGTTCAACCTGGTGCACGGGTCGGATTCCGAGGAGTCCGCAGCGCGTGAGATCGGGCTCTGGTTCCCCGACCTCTGATCCGGGATCGTCCCCAGCCACCGCGACTGCCCGCGCCCGTCGGTCCCCGGACCGACGGGCGCTCGTTCATCCGCCCGCGCCCGCGCGGCGACGGATCGTCGGCGTGTGTGGGACAATGGGCGAAGCCCGTATTCGCGGCGAGCGGAACACCCGTGAGCCCCGGTACCGGGCGCCCGCCATCCGCGGCCCGGAACACCCC